>CAZDHT010000267.1:0-7041 GCA_964505325.1 uncultured Planctomycetota bacterium
GGGCTTGCGCCGCGATCTTGACCGTCTCGGGCTCACTCCGTTCTCGGTTCACTCGCCGTCCGACGGCTGGCACACCGCAGACTCGGACCCCGAGGTCCGGCGCGCCGCCGTCGAGGCAACCTGCAAATCGCTGGAATGGGCGGCGGAGGTCGGCGCCGGAGTCGTAGTGGTGCATCCCAGTTCTTCCCGAGAGGAGGAGAACCCAGCCGGGCCGAAGCTTGCCCGCGCACGTTCCCGGGAATCGCTCTCGGTTTTCGCCGAGCGTGCCGGCGAACTTGGCCTGGCGATCGCCGTCGAAAACCTGCCCATCCGGGAGCACAAGTTCCGGGCCGGCACGACGGTGGCGGACGTCTTGGGGCTGATCGATGGGCTTGGCGACCACGTGGGCGTGTGCCTGGACGCCGGTCACAGCAACCTCAACGGCCTCGATCCGGCCGAGGAAGCCGTTCTTGCCGGTGACAAGCTGTTCACCATGCACCTTCAGGACAACGATCGCTCGGGCGACCAGCACCGCCCGCCCGGCCGTGGCACCGTCAACTGGGACGCCGTGCTCGGCGTGCTGGAGCAGATGGGCTACACGGGCGGCCGCATGTTCGAAGTGGGAGCGGGCGAGGCCGGCGCCGAGCAAACCCTGAACACCCTCGCCGAGATCCGCGACCGGTGGCTCTCGCCGCAGGCTTGAGAGGTCGATGTGGTGTCACTAAGGAGACGCGCGTGATGAGCGATCGTTTGCGTGTGCTGGCCGTTCTGCCCGCGCTGTTGGTTGGGGCGTTGGGGTGCGGGAGTCTGAAGAGAGCGGAAGAGCCGCCGCCGGTCGAACGACTGAAGGAAATGATCAGCCGGGCCGCGTCGCTCAGCCCCCGCGAGTTTGCCGAGCTTGTCGACGCAGGACGGTCACCGGACCTGACCAAGTGGCCGAGTCACCCGCTGACGCTGGTGATGTTCGTCCCCGTCAAGGTAACGGCCAAGAGGCCGCCCACCGGTACGGACTTCAAGCTGCTGGCCGCGGACGGCATGGCGAACCCGGCGAAGCTGGCCGAGACGATGGCGCCGTGGCGCCGGCCAACGGGGAAGGGCGGCCGGGCGCCGAAGCCGTCCGATTACGCGTCGCTCATTCGCCCCGAGTACATCACAAACTGCACGCGCACTGCCAACGGCGATACGATCACGGGCACGGTCTTCGTGCGGGCGAAAGGTGTGTACGAGGCGACAGTCGAGTACGTCGCCGGCCGCGGCCCGGCAGGCTGGCGCATCGAGGAATTGCGGATGCCCAAGAGCGGCGTGAGCACGCTCCTCACCGTGCGGGGTACGTGGGTCTGCCGGCCACCCGCCTGGGGGGTGCCCCTCGGGGGCGGCCCACCCCTCGAAGCGATCATGCCGCCCGAATACAGCGAGAAGCCCGAGCCGCTGCCTGAACCCGACAGAATCGCGATCAACATCCGGAAGGACGGGACACTTGTGGTCGACGGCAAGACCCTGGCGGGTGACGAGCTCGCCGAGGCGCTGAGGCAAGCCGCCAAGCGCAACACCCGGACCCCCGTCATCCTGCGGGCCGACGGCGACGTTCAATACAAGCGCGTCATGGACGTCCTGGACGCGTGTCTGAGGGCGGGGATGACGAGTGTATCGTTCGCGGCGACCAAGAAGCGCGCCAAGAAGAGCCCATGACCAGGAAACCCCTTCCGCCGACTTGCTTCCTCGGGGCGCTCGTGGCGCAGGTGATCCTGCATTTCCTGCTGCCAGGCTGCCGCGTGGTTCCGTTTCCGTGGAACTTGCTCGGCGCGGCGCCGTTGGCGCTGGGCTTGGCCGTGGAAGTGATCGCCGACCGGGCGTTCAAGACACATAACACCACCGTCAAGCCGTTCGAGACGTCCTCGGTGTTGGTTACGGACGGTGTGTTCGCGATCAGCAGGAATCCGATGTATCTGGGGTTCGTGCTCGTTCTTCTGGGGGTCGCCGTGCTGATGGGATCATGGACCCCGTACGTCGTGGTTGTCGTCTTCGCGGTGTTGATGGATGTGCTCTTCATCCGCGTCGAGGAACGGATGCTGGAGAAAACGTTCGGCGAGGCATGGCGGGAGCACAAGACAAAAGTCCGGCGGTGGGTCTGAAGACGCCGCTTGGCGCCTGGCTCCTCGAGCGTGTGCGCCCGAGCGGTTGGCTGAGAACGGTCACTTCTTCTCCCGGAGCTCCTTCAGTGCCTGCTGCCGGTTTTGCTCGAGGCGGCGGGCCTCGAGGGCGCGGCAGCCGAGACCAAGCACGCTCGGCCCGAGGAGGATCAGGTCCGTCCACTTCACCGCGTGTTCTCCGACAGACATCATGGCGCCGCGACCGGTAGACGGGCGTCATCATACCCGGCCCCGGCACCGCACACCATTGATTTCCGCCCGGCCAGAAGGCACAATCTACGGAGCGTCCCGGCCTGAGTCAGGCCCGTGGACGAGCACGATGGCGCGAGCGGAAGGAGGGAGTGCGATGAAGTGGATCGTGAACACGGCGGCGGCTGTCATCATCACGGCCTCGGGCCTGGCGTGGGCGCAGGCGGCTGATCCGCCGTCCGGCGAACGCCTCAAGCAGATGATCAGCGGTGCGGCGTCGCTCACCCCCGAGCAGTTCGACCTGCTGACGGGCGGCAAGGCGCCGGTGTTCGTCGAATGGCCCACGCAGCCGCTGACGCTGGTGATGATGACACCCTACAAAGTGGTGAGCAAGAAAGCGCCTCCCAGCGACTTCAAGCCGCTGGGCGGGGCCGACGCGGGCCCCGAGACGCTGCTCCGCGCGGTCGCTCCCTGGCATCCCAGGCGGAAGGGCGGCCCGAAGCCCGACTACGCCTCGGTGATCCGCCCCGAGTACGTCACGAAGTGCACACGCGTCGTCAAGGGCGACACCATCACCGGAACGATATCCGTCCGTGTCGAGGGGGCGTACGAGGGCGCGATCGACTATGTCGCCGGCCTCGGCCCGAAGGGCTGGCGCATCGAGGAACTCCGCCTGCCCAAGAGCCGGATGCGTGTCGTGTTGACCGTCCGGGGCGAATGGGTCGCTCGGTTCCCCGCCGGCGTGCAGCCGCCCGGGATGCAGGACACCGGCGAGGGCCCGCAGCTTGAAGCCTTCCTCCCGCCGGACCTTGATGACGAGCCGGAGCCGCCGCCCGTCCACACGGAGATCGCTGTCAACATCCGGAAGGACGGCTCGCTCGTTATTGCCGGCAAGAGCGTCACGGACGACCAGCTTGTTGAACTTGTGACGCGCGCCGCGAAGCGCGACAAGCGCACCCCGGTCATCCTCCGCGCCGACCCCAAGGTCCCATACAGGCGCGTCATTGAGATACTGGATGCGTGCCGAAAGGCGGGGGTGAAGAACGTGTCGTTTGCCACGCTGAAGAACGCCGACAAAAACAAGTGAGACGCCCCCACCCGAAGGAGGATGTCCCGTGAGACGCATTCTCGTCCTGGCTGCGGTCGTGCTGGCCCCGGCATACGGAGCGGCGACCGAGAAGCTGCTGTGCTCGTTCGAGAAGGACGAGGTCGCCAAGTGGGGCGCCACGTTCAAGTCCGCGTCCGCCAGCGAGTACGTGACCACGCGGTTCAACTACTACAAGGACGTCGGGACCGGTACCACCGACACGGCGACGCACGGGAAATGGTCGCTGGTCCGCACCATCGGGGACCGCTACAACTTCCTTCGCAAGGGCAACCGCACGATCTACTACGAGCACGTGCGGATGGGCCGCGTGCTGAGCACCTACGGCTGGTTCCGCCGCGCCTTCCCAACGGATTGGTCGGCCTACGACTTGCTGCGGATCGACGTCCGCACCAGCGGGCCGTCCGTCCGCCTGCGCGTCGAGCTGGAGGACGAGTTCATCGCCCACCCGGTCGTGCGGACGTTCAAGCTCCCGGGCGGCAAGTGGGCCACGCTCGAGATCGACGTGGCGCGGGCCGCGAGGGAGCGGCGGCTCGACCGCGCGAAGATGGCGGTGTTGACGGCCATCGTTGTCGAACGCCTCGACGGCGAGCGGCCGTTCAAGGTGCGACTGGACAACATCCGCCTGGCGAACCGCAACGCGAAGGCGACGCGGACCGTCCTGCGCGATTCGTCACCCCTGACGCCGCCGACGCATCTGCGCGCGAAGGCCGTTGATCTCAAACCGTTCGCCATCGCGAAGACGGCCCCGGCGGCTGGCGTGGTCGGGATGATTCCCATCCCGCGCAAGCCATCGTACGACCTGATGATGGTCATGGAGCGCGCGATCGGCGGCTTCGGCCACGGCGGGGTCATCGTCGTCAACGGCCCGAACGTGTATCTGTCGCTCGACGCCGGCAAGACGTGGACCGGGCTCGACGGCACGGGCGCTTCGACTCGCCTGTCGCGCGATCATCGCGGGCACCACCGCGCCACCGCGACCATCCTGGGCACGGACATCTTCACAGCGTACTGCACGAGCCGATGCGCCGGCGGCGGCGGACGGACGCGGAACCATTTCACGAAGGCGATTCGCGACAAGACCGGCTGGCGGATCGGTCCCGAGGTCGCCATCGAGACGGGCGCGCGGCACTGCACCGGACGGCTGTCCATCGCCCGGGCCAAGTCCGGCCGCCTCTGGTGCGCGTGGATGCACGCCGGACGCCTGGGCGGCGAGGTGCGGGCGAAGTTCTCCGGTGCCGGGGTGAGGTGGTACGACGCCGGGCTCAACGGCCGCGTCGGCGCCGGCGGGACCAGCGGGCCGTACCTCTCGCGATTCGGTGACGATGTAATCTGTGTCTGGCGACGTGGCCAGGAGGCCATCGTCTGGAGCCAGGCCCGCTGCATCACTGCCCGAGTCAAGGCTGTCGGAAAGGATGGAGCGGTGACGCTCGACGTCGGAGCCAGGCACGGCGTGCGGCGCGACGGCACGTTTGTCGATGAGAACACGTACCTCCCTCACGCCTTTCGGGTGACCGAGGTCAAGCCGGACGAGTCACGCGCCGTGCTGTGGGATGGAATTGGGAATATCACGAAGGCCGGCGAGTCGCTGTCCGGCTTCGCGTGGACGAAGCCGAAGCCCATCACGCGCCAGCACCGCTCGTGCTGCGTGGCCACGGGCAGCGACAGCCGCCTCTACGTGCTGGCGACCGCGCCCAAGGCCGTTGGCAAGGTCCTTCGCTTCGACGGCAAGGGCTGGACGGATGATACGCCGCCCGACCTGGTGCGGTCGGCGCCTCTGCCGCTGCTCGTCGCGTGCGGCGACCGGATGGCGTGCGTGTGGAACGCGAACGGCAAGCTGATGCTGAGCATCAAGCCGAACGGCGGCAAATGGGGCGCGGCGAAACTGGTGGCCGAGGAGAAGGAGCCGATGGTCAGCCTGGCCGCGCCGCAGATCGCGCCCGACGCGTTCATCCCCATCGCGTGGAGCACCAAGAGCCGCAAGTTTATCAAGGTCGTCGCCGTGCCCGTGAAGTGAAGACAATCGTACCGAATCGTCCCTTGTGAGGTGACAAATGGCGGACAGCGAATGGCGGATTTGGGCGTGCAGCGAGTTCTGCGGGGTGATGCCGAACGGCGCGATCAAGCCGGCGGACGTCACCGATCATTGGCGCGTGGAGAGCGGCGGGACGGTGAAGCTTGTTTCGCCGCGGAACGGATGGGTCTCCCTGCGGCTGGTCGTCGAGGGCCGCGGCGATTTCAGTGTCCGGTGCGAAGTCGACGGCGTCGAGTGCGATCTGTTCCGCGAGTTCTATCACAAGCTCAAGGACGAAGCGGTCTGGCTTCCCGACGGTCTGGTTCCCGTCGAGAACGGCGCCACCTTGACGATCCCGGCGCCGGATAACAAGTGTCCGATCCAGACGGTGCAGGGCGTATGGGTCGACCTGTTCGTCCCCCGCGACGCCGCGGTCGGCGCCCACGCGGGCCGGATCACCGTCACCGGCGACCGCGAGCAGACCATCGACCTCGCCCTCGACGTGCTCGAGCTGAGCTACCCGGACGAGGACTGCATTCATATGGACCACAACTGCTACTGCCACAGTTGGATCGCCGGGCAGTACCCGAAGACCGTCCCGCGCGGCGAGGGCCCCGAAGCATGGGACGCGATGATCCCCATCATCCACAAGTACCACGCGATGTGCTTCGAGCACCACGGCATCTTCCACCATCTCGGCACCACCCACACCGGCAAGACGTGGGAGCTGTACAACCCGCGGGTCGCCGGCCGTGGCCGCGACATGCACGCGGTCGACTGGACGTGGTACGACAAACACATCGGCCCGCTGCTCAGCGGCGCGGCGTTCCAGGGCGGCCGCCGCAAGCCGCTCCCGCTCCACACCATCTACACCGCCTACACGCCGAGCTGGCCGGCGGACTACCTCGGCTGGGGGCACGAGGGCTACAAGGTCGAACTGATCAACGTGCTCCGCGACCACGACGCCCACCTGCGCGAGAACGGCTGGACGACCACCGTGCAGGAGTTCTTCTTCAACCACAAGAAGCGATACCACGCGTTCCCGTGGGACGGCGACGAACCACGGTTCCCGACCACCGACGCCTACTGGCGGAAGTACCGCGAGATCATCGACGAGGCGGTCGGTGATAGCCCGGTCGACTGGCGGCTGCGGATGGACGGCAGTTGGTCGCTGGGCCGGCACTTCAAGGACCTGCTCGGCGTCGTCGATTTCTGGGTGTGCAGCGGCTGGGTCGACTTCTGGGAAAAGGAAGTGAAGGAGGGCCCGCTCGCCCGCGGCGACATGACCTGGACCTACGGCCCGTCGGTCGACTTCAAGGAGTGCTCGGCCGCGCTGGTGCAGTTCGTCTACCGCACCTGGGTCCGTGGGTTCGGCGGCTTCGAGCGGTGGCTGACCATCGGCGTCCCGGGAGATCCCTGGTTCGCCAGTGACGGCGCGACGCTCGCCTGGTTCTATCCTGGTGAGAAGTTTGGCATTGACGGCCCGATCCCGACGATCCGCCTGAAGGTCCAGCGTAACGCGGTGCAGGACATCAACCTGATGAACCTGATCGCCGAGGCGCGTGGCCCGGGCGTTGGAGACCGCCACGATGATGGCGACGACA
>CAZDHT010000268.1:0-6454 GCA_964505325.1 uncultured Planctomycetota bacterium
TCGTCCGCGCAAACCGAGGACGTAAGCGGCGGCGTTCGTGGCGAGGTCGACAAGGGCCTGGACAACTGGTAAGCCGTATCCTTTCGTCCAGCCCAGTCAAGAGGTCTGAGCTCTATGAGCCATGCGGACGCCATCGCTTTGGTGCGCGATTGCGTTCTGCTGGCGATGCTCGGTGTCGCGCTGTACACCGACCTCTCGCGCGGGAAGGTGTACAACTGGTGCACCTTGCCGGCGATCGGCCTCGGGCTGTTGATAAGCTATGTTGAGGGCGCGCTAAGAACGGCGCAGGGGAACGCGCTCGTAGATATCCTGGGCGAGCCGCTGATCGACGGCCTGATGGGCCTGGCGCTCGCCATTGGGATATTCGGTGTCGCATATCTGCTGGGCATGCTGGGCGGCGGCGACGTGAAGCTGATGTGCGCCGTTGCTGCGCTGAAGGGTATGCGGTTCTTCATCGATGCCGCCGTGTTCACCGCGTGCGCCGGGGCGGTCATTGCGGTGGCGGTACTGATCTGGCGCGGCAGGCTGAAGGAAGGGCTGAAGAGCAGTCTCCTGGCGCTGGTTGCGCCGGGCAAGTTCAGGAAGCGCCGCGAGGCCATGCCGGCCGGCGCGGCGGAGATGACCACGATCCCGTATGTGGCGGCGATCGTGGTCGGGTCGCTCGTTGCGTGGGTGCTGCGTGCGACCTGATGAGGGACGCTTGATGAGGCAGCCGCCGGAAACGGGGCTTCGCGGCCGCAAGGAAGGCGGCCAGGCGATCGCCGAGTTCGCCATCGTCTTCCCCGTCCTGCTGCTGCTCGTGCTTGGGATCATCCAGATCTCGCTGATGTTCGTGGCCAGGTCTGTGGTCGAGTATTCGGCATTCGCTGCGGCGCGCGCCGAGCTCGTCGGCGAGAGCCCCGAGCGGGCGGCCGAGATGATTTGCAGTGCCATCGCAGGCCCGTCGTACACCGCGGGCACGGGCGACCCCATCACGGTGCCCGGTTGGGGCGTTCTGCCGCGCTCGGAGTCGTCCTCCCTGAAGACGAGCGTCGACGTCATCGACCCCATCGGCGACGGCAACGGCAGTGTCACCGTCGAAGTGACGCATCTCTACGAGCTGGTCATCCCGGTGGTCAGCCTGATCTTCAAGCCGATCTCGAGACCGCTCGAGCCGGGCGACGTGCCCCAGGGCATTTTCGTGGATATGGACAACGCGCCGCACATGGTGCTGAGAAGCCGGTATACCCGACCCGTGCCGTGGGACGAGGAAAGGACCGGCGCGCAGGGACATCCGGTTATCCCGGATCTGTAGGATTGCGCAATGTGGAACGGACTGTTGAGGATAGGGCAATGAGACTCGTCCGTGACGAAAGCGGACAGACTATGGTGTTCGGCGCCATTGCGCTGTTCATCCTCATCAGCTTCACCGCGATGATATTCAACGTCGGCCAGGTCGTCACGCACCGGATCGAGATCCAGAACGCCGCCGACGCCGGTGCCCGAAGCGGCGCCCTCACCGAGGCCAACATGGTTTCGACCGTCGCCTTCCTCAACGACGGGATGGCGTACATCTACTACAACATGATGCGCTACGCCACCAACGTGACCGTGTTCGGCACCCTGGCCGAGCTGAAGGAAACCGGCCCGCCCTACCCTTCCGACAACCTGATCGGCGTGCCCAACGCGGTATCGCGATACAACCAGGCGTTCCAGGAGGCCGACACGTGGATCCCTCGCTGCCACACCTGGCTCGACGCGATCCGTCGCATCGAGCACTCCATCGCGCTCAGCGGCGACAAGCTGGTGAAGCGCGAGATCCGCCGGAGCTGCGTCGAGAACGCCATGCACGAGGTCGGCACCGGCGAGAAGGGCATCGAGGCGGTCGCCCTGTTCCCCGACTTCACGTTCCGGCCGCACCTGGGCGGATACCTGCGGCTCGACATCGATCAGATTGACCCCAACAACGGCTGGCACATCACGTCGAACACCGGCTACATGATTGAGATCCGCCGCGTGGCCGACAATCATTGGGTCATCACCAGCACCGATGGCGTGCAGATCGAGGTGCAGCGGATCGGACTGAACCACTACATCCTGACCACCGGCGACCAGAAGCTCGAGATCGAACGGCCCAGCGATGACCACGCGATCGTGAAAGTGACCGGGCCCAATCCCGTGCACATCGATTGCCGGTTCCTCGCCGGGCTCGGCTGGGCCATCGACGCCATCTCGGAGACGGTCCGCGTGCAGTACGAGCCGTTCCGGGACGGCGGCTTTATGATTACGGTGAATCCGCCGCTCAGCGCGGTGGGCGTGCGGCGCGGGCCGAACGGCAAGCTCGAGATGTGGGACGGGACCGACTGGGTCCCGGTGCCGGGCGACCGGGACGAGGTCACCGTCGGCGGCAAGACCATCCCCATCCAGCGCTCGTCGCAGATCGCCCTGCCCGGCAACGCCATGCTGCAACTGCCGAACACCATTCGGATCGGCCCGGTGACGTTCCGCATCCCGGACTACGTCGACATCGGCAACACGGCCATCCAGCTCCGCAGCGACAGCGTCCGGATCACCGCCCGCGTCGGGCCGGCCACGTTCGTGATCGACGACATGGGCGCGCAGCCGCACCTCGAGGTCAACGGGCTGACCACGCGAGACGCCGACGGACGGTGGCGCGTCCTGACCGAGCGGGGCACCCGTCACCGCCTGCAGTGGCCCGACCCCAGCGACAACTTCTGGATCTACGAGTACGCCTCGAATGCGGCGTACTTCTTCGAGGACAGCATGCAGCGTCTGGTTCACCACGCGATCCACGATAACGACCCCTACACCCAGTCGTACCCGGGCTCGCAGCCGGCGTGGACCCAGTGGTTCAACCCAATGACGGGGAACCTGGTGACGCCCGACTCGTATCACCAGTCGCGGCTGTCCTGGGACTCGCGGTTCACCAATTACACCGACCCCGACGGCCGCCAGTACGTGCGGCGATTCGCGCGGGACATGTTCGACCGCAACGACAAGGAGTACATCAGCATCGACCTGAACGCGATGCCTCGACCGTTGCGGCTGACCGACGACTTCCTGAAGTTCGGCATCAACATCGCCGTCTGGCGGGACAAAGACAGGCCCGCCCTGGAGGGCGGCGAGAAGGGCGTCCTCCGCTTCAACCTGTTTGACAATCCGTCGTGGGGCTACTTCGGCGTGGCCAGCGCCCGGTGCGCATTCCTGGACAACACCGCCGCCTCGCCCCGGTGGAGGGCAACGTTCGACACCAGCGCCGAAATCACCGACTGGGTCGAGCGGAGCTACCAGAACCTGTATGAGCCGGTGTGGACGGGGCTGCTCGTTTCCACCCGCGAGGCGATCAAGAGCGAACACATCGACTGCATCCCGCCGGACACGGGGACCAACTTCATGTGGCGCGGGCTCGCCGGCGGATACTACACCGAGCTGGGCCACACGCGCGGCGGCGCCACCTGGCACGACCCGGTCCCGCCGGAAGAGTTCCCCCAGCACCGAAAGCCGATGGACAACGTGCCCGGCAAGTTCCGGAACATGCAGAACCGCCAAGGCGCCCGGTTCGACCCCACGTCGCCCGATCTGCCGGATGCGATAGACCATTAGAGGTGGCAGCGATGATCGGAACGCGGAGAACGGCAACCCGCAGGCGGGCGAGCGCGGTGGTGGAACTGGTCGTCCTGCTGCCCGTGTTCCTGCTGATAATCTTCGCGATGATGTACGTGGGCGAGCTCGCGCTCTACAAGGAGCGCACCCACTTCGGCGGCGAGTACGCCATGGACGCCCGCGGCGACCAGAGCGAGGACCGGGCCGTCCGCGGCACCGTGACCGACCAGTTCTACCCCAGCCTCATTGGCCAGCTCGCGCTGATCGAACGGTCGCCGGACCCTCCCGAAATCCCCGAACCGGGCGAGATTCAGGACCTCTTCGAAGAGATGACCCAGCCGGTCTACTCGACCTACGCGACGGGACGGTACGTGTTCTCCGGCGGCCAGCTCCGATTCATCGTCGACACGCATCAGAGCCAGAAGCTCTCCCGCGACGGCAAATACGTCACGAAATATGGCCTGAAAGACGATAACATACCGGAGCTGACGACCGAGCTGCTCCAGGGCTGGGCGGAACGCCACCGGGTCGAGCTGACTTATTCATACGCTCCCGACTACATCAGCATCGGCCGATGGCCACTCGACGCCGTGGACCTCTCGACGGCATTCCAGTCGGTCGTGCGGACGGACAAGACGCGCGAAGTGACCGGCGCCCCGCCCGGAATGACGCACCAGATCGATACCGTCACCGGTAATGCCCACATGCCGAGTTCGGACCAGTTGCCGCATTACCCCGACTTCGGCGGCGACGAGCCGTTCTGGGAGCCCAACTGACACCAAGGAGGCGGAACCTTGAATCCCGGCAAGCTCACGCGCAGCGTTCTCGGGCGGGTGCTCCTGATCCTGGCCGTGTCGGGCGCAATCATTACCGTCGCGGTGTACCAGGGCAAGGCGATCATCGGCCGGTCTTACCCCACGTACCACGTGCGATCCGGTCCGGCGGTGATCGAGCCTGCCGACGGGTCGGTGTTCCTGCGGTCGTACCCGGTCATCTTCAATGGGACGGAAACGCAATTCGCCCACTACAGCTCGCAGCGCAAAGCGGAGGAGGTCATCCGCGATTACAAGAACCGGACGCAAGTCGACAAAGGGCCCCGCGAAAGCTCCGGCGCTCCGATGAGCCCCGGCCGTCACGCGCCGATGCTCGCTTCGTTCGGTAAGGGATGCTCGACGTTGTCGTACGTGACCGCCGAGGGCACGGCCGTCGGCATCATCGCCTATGACAACCCAGACTCGGGCGGGTCTGAGTACTTCGTGGGCGCGATGCCTGCAAAGGCCTTCCACCAGGCGACGGAGGGCGACCGCCCCGGCCGCGAGCCCCCGGGGGTGCCCAAGCCGCTGCGCTCCACCCGGATTTCCTGCATCGAGAACCTCGGCGGCGTGGCGTCCGTGCTCGCGTTCTACGAAGCGTGGGGCCCGCCGAGCGAGATGGTCGAACACTTCCGTCGGGAGATGGCCGACAACCGCTGGAAGGAACGAGCGGACTCCAGCAAGGTCCTGACGCGGAACTATGACGGCATCGCCCTGCTCTCCTTTTCGCGCGGGCACGAACAGTGCATCGTGGGGGTTGACCAGGCCCCCGTAAGCGGTAAGATAATTGTCTCGATCTTATGGGCGGAACGGCGGTGGCTGCCGAAGGGAATCGCCCTGTAGCCGCGTGCCGCGCGGCCCGCGCCAACCCGGACTAGGAGAACCCTCGTGAAATCCAAAGTCGCTTTGGCCGTTGCGATTGCTTTGGCGCTCCTCGCCGCCGTGGGCATCCGCGCCTATCTGCGCGGGGAACGGGAGAAGTTCGTCGGAAAGAGCAAGAAGGTGCCGATCCTCGTCGCCAAGACGAAGATCGCGAAAGGCACCATGATCAGCGGCGAGATGGTCGACACCGACATGGTCGATCAAAGGGCCGTGCTGGACAACCGCATGATCCTGGAAACGAGCTTCGACCGGATCAACCGCCAGCGGATCATGCGGAACGTCAACCCGGGCGAGCCGCTCTACTGGCACGACTTCGGAAGCCCGACGGAGCGCGCGCTGCCCTCCGCCAGCCTCATCCGGGGCTATCGGCATATCACCATCCCGGTGGACAAGGTGACCGGCTGCGCCGGCCGCCTGCTGCCGGGCACGATCGTCGACGTGCTGGTGACGCTGCGGGTCCGCCGCACCCCCAACGCGCCGGTCCAGCCCGTGACGCAGACCGTACTGACGGGGGTGGAGGTCAAGGCGACCGACCTGCGCACCCGGAGGCCGTACGAGTATTTGACAGCGAAGGAGCAGCGCGACTTCGCCGCGTACTCCACCGTGACGCTGGTCGTCCAACCCCTGCAAGCCAACCTGTTGGCGTTCCTGGCGGACCAGGGCAAGATGCATCTCGTAATCCGCAGCCCCGGCGACGACACAGGGAGCGACCCCGGCAAGATCGACAAGGTGACGCTCGAAAACCTCGATGTCATCATCAAGAAAGCCTCGGAGGAGAAGCCCCCCCAGGTCAAGACAGCCCCCAAGGAGTGAGGGCACCACCGTGGCGTACTTGCTCATAACCGACCGCCGCGACGGCAGCCAGCGCCGGGCGACCATCGACGGCCCCCGGTTTGTCATCGGCAAGCAGAACACCTGTCAACTCACCCTCGACCGGGTCAACATCTCGCGCGAGCATTGCGAGATCGTCGCCGCGGACGGCGGCCACGTCGTCCGCGACCTCAAGAGCCGCAACGGGACGTACGTCAACGGCAAGCGCATCAAGAGCGAAACCCCCATCTCCGACGGCGCCGTCATCCAGCTCGGCGACTTCACCCTCCTGTTTCGCCAAGAGCACCAGAAGACCGCCGCCCAGGAGCAGGCCCCGGTCACCTCCT
>CAZDHT010000268.1:6464-6985 GCA_964505325.1 uncultured Planctomycetota bacterium
CCTTCCAGGACATCGGAGAACCGGCCAAGCCGAAGGAGACCGAACGGCGCTACACCCCGCCGGAACTCAAGCGAAAGATCCACGACATGCTCATCCAGGACCTCGACCTCCGGCACATGGACATGACCAAGGTGCCGCCGAAGGAGGTCCGCCGCCGCACCGAGAAGGTTGTCGAGAACATCATCAACCGGATCTCCGACGACGTGCCGGTGTGGCTGTCGAACAGCGCGCTGGTCAAGGAGATCACCGACGAGGCGCTCGGGCTCGGCCCCATCGAAGACCTGCTGGCCGACCATGAAGTCGACGAGATCATGGTCAACGGGTGGAAGCAGATCTGGGTCGAGAAGCGCGGCAAGATCGAGATAACCGACAAGCGCTTCACCGACGACCGGCAGGTGATGGAGGTGATCCGGCGCATTCTGGCGCCTATCGGCCGGCGAATCGACGAGGACAGCCCGAAGGTCGACGGCCGCCAGGCCGACGGCTCGCGCGTCAACGCGATCAATCCGCCGCTCTCGCTG
>CAZDHT010000269.1:0-6940 GCA_964505325.1 uncultured Planctomycetota bacterium
GCCCGGCACATCGCCGTGGCCGTCGCTCGCGCCGCTGGCGGCCGGTCATCGTCCGACTATGCGGCCGCCCACGCACCGGCTGAAGTTGCCTTGGCCGCGTCAAGTGTGGCGGACATCCTCGATGGCCTCACCGATGCGCAGTTCATCCGGTTCGAAGCCTGGTACGCGCTGAACATCTCGCACTGTTTCACGCAGCACATCTCCGAGGCCACGGCGACGCGGCTCCTGCGGCAGTGCATTCGGGCGATGCGGCTCGCCGACCCCAACCACTCCCTCCAGACCTATACCCTGACGAGTGCTACCGGGCCGCTGTGCGGGAGCGACGACCGGCTCCGCGAAGTGGTCCGCTTCCTCGACGCCCGCTTGACGGAGGATCCGAAGTGGCCGCTGCGCCGCGCGTGCATTCGCCTGCTCGATGGCTTCTGGAACACGGAGCTTGTCCGGCCGGTCATGCAGAAGGCAATGTTCGACGACGATTTCGAGGTGCAGAAGCTGGCCTTCAACTGGCTGCGCGGCTGGGCGGACCGATATCGGCCCGGCGGCGAGCAAGGCACCGATCACGAGCGGACGTGGATTGTCTCGAAGCTGCGGACGTCGCCGCCGCAGGCCCGCGCCGCTCTCATCCGCTACATCGGCCGGCGTTGGGGCGCCGTCCAGGCCAACCGCCTCGACGCCAGCACCGTCATGCTCGACCTGACGCCGCACGAGCTCAAGCTGTTCAAGGCGCAGCGGCCGCACCCCCTATTGCTGCAGACCGTCTTGGAGATCCACGAGCCGGGGTAGTAGCGTGCTCGTCTGCTTGACGGCGCCCGCGCCGAGGCCCAGTCATCCGAGATCGCTGTTGAGCAGATCACCGATGAACATGTGGCCGGGGGCGTCGGTGATGACACGGTCACGTGGGATCGGCCACATGCTCACCACCAGCGGCCCGGCCGGCACGGTCTTAACGTCCGTGCGGCACATCGGCCCGCGGGTCTACAAGCTCGGCCCGATCACAATCGAGCGGCGCAGGCCGCATTGCGGCGGGCCGCATTCCGGCATTTGACGCGGGCGGCGCGATTCCGATATAATCTGCGGGACTTGCCGCACACCGGAGGGTGGCTTGGCCAAGGTCAGGACGACGTTCGTTTGCCAGCAGTGCGGGGCGCAGTCCCCCCGATGGGTGGGCCGCTGCGCCGGCTGCGGCGAATGGAACTCGATGGTCGAGGAGCTCGAACAGCCGCAGGCGTCGGCAGCCCGGCCGTCGCTCGACAGCGGCGCTCCCACCCCTATTTCCGCCATCGGGCCCGACGACTGCGCTCGCATCGAAACGCACATCTCCGAGTTTGACCGCATTCTGGGCGGCGGGTTTGTCCCCGGCTCGGCGGTCCTGGTCGGCGGGGACCCGGGCATCGGCAAATCCACCCTGATGCTCCAGGTGTGTCATCAGATCACGCGGGCCGGCTTCCTGGCGCTGTACGTGACCGGCGAAGAGTCTCTCGCCCAGACCGGCCTCCGCGCCCGGCGGCTGGGGGTGGACTCCGACCGGCTGCTCGTCGTCGCTCAGACCGCTCTCGGCCCCATCCTTTCCAACGCGAGGAAGCTCGAGCTTGGGCTGCTGGTGATCGACTCGATCCAGATGATCCACAAGCCGGAGCTGGGCGGCGCCCCGGGCAGCGTCTCGCAGGTTCGGGAGTGCGCGGCCGAGCTCATCTGCCTCGCCAAACAGACCGGCTTGCCGGTCGTCCTGGTCGGGCACGTCACCAAGAGCGGCGCGATCGCCGGGCCGAAGGTGCTGGAACACATGGTCGACACGGTCCTCTATTTCGAGGGGGACCACCACCACGCGTACCGCGTGCTGCGGGCGGTGAAGAACCGGTTCGGCTCGACCAACGAGATCGGCGTGTTCGAGATGCGTTCGGACGGGCTGCGTGAGGTGTCGAATCCCTCCGAGCTGTTCATCTCCGGCTACGGCGGCGGGGTCGGGTCGGCGGTGGTGCCGTGCGTCGAGGGGACCCGGCCGCTGCTGGTCGAGGTTCAGGCCCTGGTTACGCGGGCTACGTACGGGACACCTGAGCGGAAGGCATCCGGCGTGGATCGGAACCGCGTGCCGATGTTGCTGGCCGTGCTGGACCGGCGCGGCGGGCTGCAGCTCGGCGGGCAGGACGTGTTCGTCAACGCGGCGGGCGGGGTGCACATTGAAGAGCCGGCGGCCGACTTGGGAATCACGCTGGCCATTGCGTCCAGCTTCACGGATAAGCCCCTGGCGCCGCGTGCGGTGTTCGTGGGCGAGGTCGGACTGGGCGGCGAGGTCCGCGCCGTGACTCAGCTCGAGGCCCGGGTCTCGGAGGCGGCCCGGCTGGGCTTCCGGAGGGCCTTCGTACCCAAGGCCGGCGCGGCGGCGCTCGAGGGAAGGATGGCGCTGGACATCGTGCCGGTTTCCAATATCATAGAGGCACTTGACGGGGCACGCGAGGATGGGAGGTAGGGTCCTTATGTTGAGAGCCAGACATGTAGCGTGCCTGCTGCTGCTGGCGGCGGCCGGGTGCGTCTACCCCAGCATTCCCCCGGGGTACCGGAAAGTGAAAGCGATGATTCGGCTGAAGGGCCGGTCCCTGGCCGTCATCCCGTTCCTCAGCCGCAACCCGAAGAAGTTCACGCCGAGGGACGGCGTGAATCTGGCCTATTACATGGTGACCGACCTGAGCGCGGCGCTGCCGAAGCGCCGCTTTGTCGGACCCACCGAGATGGCGGCCGCGCTCCAGACCGACATCGACGCGCGCAACTGGCCGGCCATCGGGCGAAAGCTCGGCGTGGCGGCACTGGTGGTCGGCGAGGTGACGGCCTTTGACTCGTGGGAAGATAAGCAGATGGGGTCCCGGGAGGGCCTCATCGGCATTCGGCTTCGCGTGCTGGATGTTTCGGGCAGCGTTCCGAAGCAGATTGCCAGCTTGCGAGAGTCCCGGTTTCAGTTTCCGCCGGGGACGGGAGGCCGGTTCGATCCGCGTTACACGACGATGGAGGACGCTGCGTTCCGTCGAGAGATGCTCAAGTACGCCGCGCGGCAGGTCGCGCGTTTCTTCTACGACCATCTGGAGAGAACGAAGTCGGTCAGCAAATTCCGCGCGGACACGTTGTAAGCGCGGCGACGGCAGTCGGCCCGCCGTGAAGCGGGCGGTCCCTTGTTTTGGGGGTTATGGCCATGGCAGAGAGAGAATCTTTTGGCGGTGAGTTCGAATTGGTGAAGAGGGCGCTGGGCGACACGTTTAGCGGCCGGGTGCTGGCGTGGCAGTTGGGCGGCACGATGGTGGCCGCGCTGATTGCCTTCCTGCTCGTTGCGCTGCCGGACGCGAACCGGGGCGTCCAATTCGTGCTGACGGGGCTCGCCTTCATCCTCGGCTACGTTGTGCTGGCCGCGACGGGCTGCATCATCATGCGCATGCTCGACACGTCCGGCGAGGAGAAAGGCAGCGGGACCGCGGCGCTGCATTTCCTGGTCGACAACATCGGCCCGGCGCTGCTGTTGCCGTTGATCGCCTCGACGGTGGGCGTGGCGTTGGCCGGTCTTCTCTGCGCGCCGGCGGCGCTGTGGTGCTATGACGCCTGGCAGGCGATCCTGGTCATCCCGTCGATCCTTGTCTTCGTGCTGGCCGCGTTGGTCGTCGCCGACCTGTTTGTGTTTCTGTTCATCGTTCCATCGATGGTGACGAGCGAGCAGCCGCCGCTCGGCGATGCGATGCGGCGCCTCTGGCGGCTGTTCTGGGGACGGAAGATGGAGCTTCTCAAGGTCTTCGCCGTCGGGGTGGTCGTCGCGGTGGCCCTGGCGCTTCCGCTGTGGCTGCTGGCGTCGAAGGCGGTGGGCGTGTTGGCCTGGGTGTACGGCGCCGTGGCCGGCTCAGGCTACTACCTCCGCTCGTTCCCCAGATTCGTCCTGCGACTGGGCGACTGGCTCCTGTTCTGGGCACCGGTCCTGACCCTGCCGCTCGCGTTCCTCAACGCCCTGGCGGCCAACGCGTACGGTGAACTGGTCGAAGGCCTGGAAGAGGAGGAGGAAGAGCCCGAGGAGGAGGCGCCCAGCGGCGGCGAGGAGGTCGACCTGGAAGTGGCCGAAGAGGAACCGCCGGCGAAGCCGAAGAAGCCGGCCAAGCCGAAGACGCCGAAGACGTAGCCCGGAGACACCGTCACCGGACGAAGACCTCACGCGCGGAGGACCAGTGTGGGCCTGATGGAGCGCATTGAAAGCCGGGAGGCCGGGGTCGGCATCATCGGCATGGGATACGTCGGGCTGCCGCTGGTCCGCGAGTTCTGCAAGGCCGGGTTCAAGGCGGTCGGGTTCGACATCGACCGCGTGAAAGTGGAGAAGCTGAACGCCGGCCGGAGCTACATCAAGCACATCCCTTCCGAGATGATCGGCCGGCTGGTGGAGGCCGGCCAGTTCACCGCGACGGACGACTTCACGCGGCTCAAAGAGGCCGACGCCATCCTCATCTGTGTGCCCACGCCGCTCGATGTGGCCCGCGAGCCCGACCTCACCGCCGTGATCGAGACCACCAGGAGCATCGCGGCGAATCTGCGCCCCGGCCAACTGGTCGTGCTCGAAAGCACCACCTATCCGGGGACGACCGAGGAGGAGTGCCGGCCGATCCTCGAGGCGACCGGCCTCCGGTGCGACGAAGACTTCTACCTGGCGTTCTCGCCCGAGCGCGAGGACCCGGGGAACCCGAAATACTCCGCCGGGAACATCCCGAAGGTGGTGGGCGGCTGCGGGCCCGAGAGCACCCGCGTGGCCTCCGCCCTGTACCGCTGCGTGATCGTCGAGGTCGTCGAGGTGTCATCCAGCCAGGTGGCGGAGGCCTGCAAGATCCTCGAGAACATTTACCGCTGCGTCAACATCGCGCTGGTCAACGAGCTCAAGCGGCTGTTCGACAAGATGGGGATCGACATCTGGGAGGTCATCCGCGCCGCGTCCACCAAGCCGTTCGGGTTCCAGCCCTTCTATCCCGGGCCGGGCCTGGGCGGCCACTGCATCCCGATCGACCCGTTCTACCTCTCCTGGAAGGCGCGGCAGTACAACGTCCCGACCCGGTTCATCGAGCTGGCCGGCGAAGTGAACACCGCGATGCCCGAGTACGTCATCGGCCGGGTGGCGGCGGCGCTGAACCGGCGCCGGAAGCCGCTCAACGGCTCCAACATCTGCATCGCGGGCATGGCTTACAAGAAGGACGTGGACGACATCCGCGAGTCGCCCGCCATCACCCTGGCCAACCTGCTGCACGAGGCCGGCGCGAACGTCACCTACAACGACCCGCACATCCCCAAGATGAAGACGCGCCACTCGGCGCTCGACCTCGAATCCGTTGAGCTGACGGAGGAGTTCTTGCGCGAGCAGGACTGCCTGCTCATCGCGACCGACCACTCGGCGTACGACTATGACTGGCTGGTCGGGCATTCGCAGCTCGTCGTGGACACGCGGAACGCGACCAAGGACGTGAAGGAAGGCCGGGACAAGATCGTCAAGGCATGACCGCTCGGGCCAGCACGGAAGGCAGGCCCCGCGCGTTGGGGGGAAACGCGAAGTTGGCCGAAAAGATGTCGCTCGAAAACGAGTGCCTCAAGGTCGACATCTCCGTCGAGCCAACCCTGCACATCTCCGTTACGGACAAGCGAAACGGTTTCGTGTGGGAGTGTCCGGGCGCGCCGTTCGCGCTTCACTACTGGGACGCGCCCCACTTCGCCGCGCGGTGTTCGCTGGCCGACCAGGCGGACGGGTGGGAGTTCCACCTGGTTCCCGACGAGGACCGGATCGCCGTGCAGTGCGCGTGGCCGCGGGCCGCCTGCGGGTTCCGGCCGATGCTGCATCTCGACGATGCGTCGCTCGAAATCCTCTTCCCCGGCCGACGACTGGTGGAGAACCGGCAGTTCGAGGTCCGCGCCATGGCCGTGGACGTCCTGCCCGGCTTCGGCGGCGCGAAGACGGGCGAGGATGGCTTCCTGCTGATCCCGCGTGGGCGTGGGGCGCTTTGCCCGTTCAACAAAAGCGGTGAACACGAGACCTCGCTGCTGTTTTACGTGGGCGGCGACCGCGGGCTGACCGCACCCGTGTTTGGAATGGCACGGGGGACGGCGGGGTTCCTGGGGCACGTCTCCCAGGGCGAGTTCGACGCCGAACTGGTCGTCGCGGCAAACCGCGGCCCCGACCGCGACCTGAACTACGCGCACCCTCGCCTCCGAATCCGGCTCAATGCCGCCGATCCGCTGCACGACATGGACCACCGGGTCCGTTACACGTTTCTGGCCGGGGACGACGTGTCCTGGGTCGGTATGGCCAGGGCCTATCGCCGGTATCTGGTCGAGGAGTGTCGGCAGCCGTGCCTGGGCAAGCGAATCGAGCTCCGTCCGCTCCTCGACCGCGCCCGGACGGGGCCGGCGGTGCACGTCCAACTGGCCGAGAAGCGCCGCAAGACCCGGATGACCGGCGACGGCGCACTGATGGTGAAGACCCGCTTCGCCGAGGTCCCCGAGATGGCGCGGCAGATCCAGGGCGCCGGCATCGAGAACGCCGTCATCGTGCTGGTGGGGTGGAACTGCGAAGGGCGGGACGGGCTTTACCCGACCCGGTTCCCGGTGGAGAGCGCGGTCGGCGGGGCGGACGCGATG
This sequence comes from uncultured Planctomycetota bacterium, assembly GCA_964505325.1. Classification (GTDB taxonomy): domain Bacteria; phylum Planctomycetota; class PUPC01; order PUPC01; family PUPC01; genus CAZDHT01. The sequence continues at coordinate 6,637 of CAZDHT010000269.1, forward strand.
AGCCAGGCTCTCGCAGGCGTGCACTCCCTCGGGCTCCAAGTCGGCGCGCTCGATAACTACACGGACATGTACCGGCGCTCCCCCGCGTTCAACCGGGATTTCAGCGCCAAGCAACTCGGCGGCGGCCACTGGCGCGGCGGGATATGGGCCGGCGGCCAGTCCTACGTGATCTGCCCGCAGCAGGCGCTGGAGCGCCACGCCCGGCGCGACATGCGGCGCCTGCGCGACCTGGGGCTCGAGGGCATGCTCTTGCTCGACCACTGTCCCGGGCCCGGCGTCCTGCGCTGTTACGATGAAAACCACC
>CAZDHT010000270.1:0-6935 GCA_964505325.1 uncultured Planctomycetota bacterium
CCTCCTTACGTTGGCACATGATCCCTTACTCAATTAGACGCTCTTCTCAGCCCGCGGTTCCAAGGATTTCCAGCTCCCGCAGCATTTCTTCCCGCAGGCTGTTGGCGAATTCCTTGCGGTCCCCGGTGATGATGCGTTCCGGCAGCGGCTTGATCACGACCTCGATGCCCGGCGCGGTGAGGGAATGCCAGATGTGCTTGGGGAGGCTCATGTCGCCGTACCAGTAGACGCGGTCGCGGTTGGACTCGTCGATGGGCCGGCCGGCGACCGTGAGATAGCGCACGACCAGCGGGCGGACCGGGAACTCGCGGCCGTCCCTTTTCGTGGCCACGGCGAACAGCGGGCTGCGAAACGGCAGCAGTCCGTCGCCGTTGCCGCTGGTCGCCTCGGGGAACACGACGATGCTGACGCCGAGGCGGAGCCGGGAGTGGATCTTGTCGATGCTTCTCCCGATGCTCAGCCGCCGGCGGCGGTCAACGAATATCGTGTCGCCCAGGGCGGTGAGCTGTCCCAGCACCGGCCACCAGAAGATACCTTCCCGGGAGATGAAGGCGCCCGGCGACACGGACATCACCACCAGGATGTCGAGGTATCCCGTGTGATTGGCCACGTAGAGCGCCGGGCCGTCGGTGTTCACACCGGGCGGCTCGACGCGCACGCGAATCCGGAGCAGCCACAGGACCAGCCGCGCCCACATCGGCCTGAGCCGCGCGAGCCATCGCCGCCGCCAACGGAGAAGCGGCGGCACCCACAGCAGGACACTCATCAGCACGAACGGGAGCGCGATCAGGCCGCCGATGATCAGGCGAACAATGCGCATGCAACTCCTCGGTCGAGAGGCGGGCCCGCGGGCGCGGGGTCCGTCACGGGCCGCGGTCACTCCTCAACCGCCCTTGGGGATCTTCTTGGGTTCGACTCCGGGCGGCTCCGGCCTGCGGAAGAGCCGGCTGTTCAACCCCACGTTGTTGTGGAACGTCTCCAACTCGAATACGTACCGGTGCTTCGTCTCCAGATCGACTTGGATCCGCTTGGGCAGATAGGTCTTCTTGTGGATCCAGAAGCTCCAGGTCTGCTTGGCGTCGGGGGCCAGCTTTTCGCCGCCCTTCTTGTGGAGTTCCTTGAGCTTCTCGGGCTTCAGAGACAGGACCAGCTTGTAGACGGTCAGTTTTTTCGGGCCGAACGGGACCTGTTCGAGGGCATCGACGTTGAACCACCGGTCGAGCGCCTTGACCATCTTGTCCCCGAGCGCAAACACCGGCAGCAGCGGATGGATGGGCGCATCCTCGACGTCGCAGAACTCGATGGTCTTCTTTTTGCGGTCGTATATCCAGTACTCCTTGCCGTCGGTCCCGTGCACGATGACCGGCGGCTGGCCGAAGTTGAGACGGAACATCTTGTCGCGTTTGAAGTAGGCGCGGCCCCGCATGGGGCCCGTGATCCGCCCGTCGGGGTTGTGAAACCGCTGCGTAACCCACACCCAGAAGTCATCGTAGCCGGCAAAGACCTGGCCCACCCGCTTGGCGAGCGTCTCCGCCTTCATGTCAGTTGCGCACGCGGTCGCCGAGAGCAGCAGGACCAGCAGCGCGACGGCCAGGCCTCTTCTGTTCACATCGGAGCTCCCCGAACGACGGCCTCGAACACCATCTTGTCCTTGACAAAGCCCTGGCAGCCGAACGTGCACATCCGCTGGCGGATCTCCTTGGCCTTGGCGGCAATGATGAACGTATCGGTCGGCTCGACGAACCCGCGGAACTTAACGTCCCGCACGCCCATGAACCCGATGAACACGCCGGGCGGATTGCCGATGCCCTCCATGTAGTAGTACGACGTTAGCTGCGCAGCGGCTTCGATTTGAAGGACCCCCGGGAAGACGGGCCGGCCGGGGATGTGGCCGCGCACCCAGAAATCGTTCTCCGACAGGTCCTTCCAGCCGACGATGAGCTGCTGCTCCATGTCGAGCACTGCGATGCCGCTCAGCATCTCCATCTCGTCGCGCTGCCGGTTGTGGGCTCGAATGTCCTCGATGTCGCGAAGAGGATTCGTGGTGTCGATGGTCAGTGGATCGATCAGCAGCGGCGGAGGCATACGCCAAGCCCTCCTTGTTCAAAACGGGGACAGATCCGGCTCGGTCGGCCTGGGCCGACGGCTCGACGGCTAGAAATCATACCAGCGAGCCCGATTGGAGTCAAACTCAAAACAACGGTCCGGAGACAACGGCCGGTCGGTGCGGCGAACCCGGGCCGATGGGGCGGGCATTGGTGTCCGCCACACTCAGGGAATGCGTTTATAAAAGTCACAGGTGTGACTTTTATAAATGAGGCGCTCCGCGGCGGGGGTGAGTGAGAGCGCGGCCGTGCGGCCGTCAAGAGCGCTTCGGAGGATTGGGCGGCCCTGCCGGCCTTCCGGCGCGGGCCTTCCGGCGTCGCTTGCATTCACGGAGCAGGCGTGCTATGATCTTCCGACGGATTCAGGGAATCCGCGACGGGCGAGGCGCATAGGAGGAGCGAGACGTGGTCGAGCGCAGAAAATCCCTGGTGGTGCGGACGGTGGGCAGCGTGGCCGTGGTCTACTTCGTGGATTCGAAGATCCTCGAAGAGATGCAGATCAAGTGGCTGGGGAACGAGTTGTACGAGCTGGTCGAGAATCAGCACAAGTCGCGGCTCATCATCAATTTCCAGAACATCGAGAAGTTCTCCACCGCCCTGCTCGGCAAGCTGATCGGCCTGAAGAGGCGAACAGCCGAGGTACAAGGCAACGTCAAGCTCTCCTGCATCCCGCCGAGCATCATGGAGATTTTCAAGGTCACCGGCCTGGACGCGGCATTTGACATCTACGACGACGAGAACGCCGCCATCAAGAGCTTCGGCTCGATCTCGGCCTGATCCGATCCCGCGCCTGCGCCCGACACAAATCCGCAATCCGCACCCGGAGACGTGAGTCCCGATGTTTCTCCTGGCCCAGCGATCCGAACTGAGCGGCGCGGTCGACATCCCGGCGTCCAAGTCGCATACCATCCGCGGCGTCTTCTTCGCGTCGCTGGCCGACGGGTCCTCCGCGCTCGAGAAGCCGCTCAGCTCGCTGGACCCGCAGGCCGCGGTTGGCGCGTGCCGCGCGTTCGGCGCCGAAATCGGAACCGGCGAGACCTGGACTGTGCGGGGATTCGCCGGGCAGCCCCGGGTGCCGGACGACGTGATCGACGTGATGAACTCGGGCTCGACCCGGAACTTCGCGCTGTCGGTCGCCGCGCTGGCCGACGGCCATACCGTGTTCACCGGCGACGAGCAGATTCGGCGCCGCCCGGCAGGCCCGCTGCTCGAGGCGCTTTCGGCGCTCGGCGCGGAAGCCTTCTCCACCCGCGGAGACGGCTGCCCGCCGATCGTCATCGGCGGCAAGCTCACGGGCGGGTCGTGCGACCTCAAGGCCAGCTCGTCACAGTACCTCACCAGCCTGCTCATCAGCACCCCGCTCGCACCCGGCGATACCGAGATCAACGTGCTCGAGCTGAACGAGAGCCCGTACGTGCTGATGACGCTCGATTGGCTGGACCGGCTCTCGATCCGATACGAGCGGGACGAGTCGCTCCGGCACTTCCGGATCCCGGGCGGACAGAGCTACCCGCCGTTCCGCCGGCAGATCCCGGCCGACTTCTCGTCGGCCACGTTTTTCCTGTGCGCCGCCGCCCTCACCGGCGGTCCGGTGACGCTCCGCGGCCTTGACATGAACGACACGCAAGGCGACAAGGCCGTGATCGACATGCTCCGCAGCATGGGCGCGCAAATCGAGGAGCAGGACGACGGCCTCGTCGCTTCGGGCGGGGCGCTGAAAGGCGCCGAGCTCGACCTCAACGCGACGCCGGACGCGCTGCCTGCGTTGGCCGTGACCGCCTGCTTCGCCGAGGGCGAGACCCGGCTCGTCAACGTCCCGCAAGCCCGGATCAAGGAGACCGACCGCATCACGGTGATGCGGGAGGAACTCACGAGGATGGGGGGGCGGCTCACCGAGCTGGAGGACGGTCTGATCATCGAGGGCCGCCCGCTCACGGGGGCGGAGGTCTCCGGGCGCGGCGACCACCGGATCGTGATGGCGCTCGCGGTGGCCGGAATGGCCGCCGACGGAACCACGCGGATTGGCACCGCCGAATCCGCCGCGGTCACGTTCCCCAATTTCGTCGAGCTGATGCAGGGGCTGGGCGGGAACCTCGAGACGGCGGACGAGTGAACGTGCACGGGTCCACGGGAGCATGCGACCATGGGAGACGAATCGGCTCATAAGTCCAGTGCTCCCGGGCGCCGGCGCCCGCGTGGCCGCGTGCGGGTGTGCCTGTTCGTTCTCCTTGGCCTGGTCGGCCTGGTGCTCTTGTCAATGGTCGTCGACCGGCTCCTTCCCGCGATGGGCGTCCGGCTCGATCGGCCGACTCGTTTCGCCCTCCCCCCGAACTTGACCGTGCGGAAGCGGCAGTTCGAATTCGAGTACACGCTGAAGACGAACCCTTTGGGTCTGCGCCATGCCGGGATGCCGTCCGAGAAGCCCGCTGGGGTGCAGCGCATTGTGATCCTGGGCGACGCGCAGACCGCGGGGATCGGCGTCGAGGCCGAGCAGACGTTCGCCGCCCTGCTCGAGAATCGGCTGCCAAAGGCCGAGATCATCAACTGCGGCAGGCCGCAGGCGAATCTCCTCCGGCAGGCCAGGATGCTCTATCGCGCGGGGCTGGACTACGATCCCGACGCGGCGCTGATGTGCGTCTCGGCGGACGACTTACCGAGAATGCCGGCGAAGAAGATCGAGGACCTGTTTCAACTGGAGTCGCCTAGACGCGACCTTGCCGACCTTCTCTGGCCGAACCTGGCCGGAGCGTGGGCCGCGGCCAGACAGCGCTCGCGTTACACCTGCCAGGCGGAGCCGCATGATTTCGTGGAAAGAGTGGCGAAGAAGGCGAGAAGGAAGAACATCGCCGAGAGCGAAATCCAGATCTGGAAGAAGAACATCTCTCGCTTTCCCGATCTCGTGGAAGCGGCGGACAAGCACCGGTTCGACGGGAACGTGATGGCGTCCGCCCTGTTGTGGCGCCCGCGCTGGCACGACTCGCTGGACCTGGACGGGTGGCACTGGGACACCAAGTGGAAGCGGACCCGCGAAGTGCTGGCCGCTCTCGCGACCGAGACATCGGACCTCCGAATCCGCTTCGCCGTTCTCTTCATCCCCGCCCGGATGCAGTATGACCGCGAACACCTGGAATTCCTGCGGGGTCTCGGGTATCACATGACGGATTCGTGGCTGACGGAGAAATCGAGGCTTCAAATCGCGCTGGGCCGATGGTGCGGGGACCGCGGGATTCCGTTCGTCGATGTGACCTCCGCCTTCCGCACGCATGCGTCGCCCGCCGAGCTCAGCTACCGGTACGGCGGCGAGTTGACCGCCGAAGGCCACAAGCTTATCGCCCGGCAACTCGCCCTCCTGTTCACAACGCAGCCCTGAGGCAAGAGGAGTCGGGAAACCGGGGACAGATAACAATGGCACTAAGATAAGCTGTAAGTGTCGGGTAACGCAGGCTTTACGGGCTGTGTGCAGATGCAGCAAGGTGAAAGACGGTTGGGCAGATTCGCCGTAAGTCTACGAATCTCGTTGCCTGAAGCTGTTCCTGCGTGGATCCTTCCACTTTGGAGGAAGGACGTAACGCATTGCATGATCAGAAGTTGCACGTTATCTTAGCCCAAGGTCCGCAGTTGAAGAGTTTTTGAAGTTTTTTTGAGGGACTCGGCGGCGAATGTTGAGGGGGAGAGCGCCTCTCGCGGCCTTTCAGTTCTGAATGAGCCCCGAATCGCCATGTAGTGAAGACCTGCCCTGTTGTTTTTTGAGAAACGCACTCGGTAACATCTGGGTGGTCGACCGCGGGATGGTGAACGAAGAGAACCTCGCGTTCATCCGCGACCGCGGCGGGCGCTACGTCGTCGGCACGCCGCGCAGCATGCTGAAGCGCTACGAGAAGGAACTGACCGAGTCGGGTTGGAGCGCGGTCTATGAGGACGTGGAGGTGAAGCTCTGCCCGACGCCCGACAGCAGCGAGACCTTCGTCCTGTGCCGCAGCCAGGCCCGTGCCGAGAAAGAAAAAGCCATGCACGAACGGTTCTCCGAACGGATCGAGCAGGCGCTCGTGTCACTTCAGAGCCGCCTTGCCCGGGCGAAGAAGCGACCGAACCGTTCCCAGGTCGAGCGGCAGATCGGGCGGCTGCTCGCTCGGAACTCCCGTGCCGCAAGCCGGTACGACATCGAAGTGCAAGACGACCCCGACCGGTCCGGGCATCTCGTGCTCGTCTGGCAAAGCCGCGACGACTGGACGGCGTGGGCCGCACTCCGCGAGGGGGCATACCTGCTGCGCACCAACCTCAACGGCCGCACGCCCGAAAACCTCTGGCACACATACATCCAGTTGACCGACGCCGAGGCCGCCTTCCGCACGTTCAAGACCGACCTCGTCCTGCGGCCCATCTACCACCAGGTCCAGCCCCGCGTCCACGCCCACATCCTTGTCGCCTTCCTGGCGTATGCGATGTGGAAGACGCTCCAGAAATGGATGGAACAAGCCGGCCTCGGCCGAGGCGTTCGCACGGTGATGCAGGAACTCGCCCGGATCAAATGCTGCCACGTGATCCTTCCGACCAGCACCGGGCGCGAAATTGAGCTTCGATGCGTCATGCAGCCCGACGGCCACCAGCGGACCCTGTTGCAGCGGCTTGGTCTGAAAATCCCCCTGCGGCTCGGCCAGCCCAGGTGGCGGCGGATCATCGACACTTGATCCGGCATGTAGTCACGACTTTGCGCCTATTTTGCCGCGAGAAGCCGAACGGAGGCATTCTAGCTCGCTAACTGTTGAACTTGGGTTAGGGCGCCGCGATCCAGAAGCTCAGAAGGTTCTCACCTTTGCTGGCCATGTCCGC
>CAZDHT010000271.1:0-6927 GCA_964505325.1 uncultured Planctomycetota bacterium
GGCTGGCTGTAGTCATAGGTCGTCTGGGTCTTGTCGGCCGGCAGCCGGACCCATTCGTTCACCGGCAGGCTCTTGAGGTCCAGCCCTCCCGCGAGGGCGGCGTGGCCGAACCCGAAACACAACAAGACTGCCGGGCCGATCAATATCCTTCGCATCGAATCATCTCCCGCACCCAAGTTGGATTTGAGGCCACAGTAACCGACCCCGCGCGCGCAGTCAACTGCAAATCCCACGTGGGGCTGCGTCGCGGTTGCGCGATTCAGCAATTGTGGGTTGAGGGCCAAGTTCATATACTGTGGTGAAGGGAAGGAAGCGTTATGCGAGCGAACGGCAAATGGCTGGTAGTGGCCATGCTGCTGTCCTTCACGTCCGGGTGCGCCCATGTCTGGCGCGTGGCCGGGCGCCCCAAGGTGAAGAGGGTCCGCGCCAGGATCACGGCCATCGATCTCCAGGGGGTCAGCGTGGCGTTTGACATCGACGTTCACAATCCGTACCCGTTCCCACTGCGGTCGCCGCGGTTTCGGTACGGCATCGACGTGGAAGGAACCGAGCTGGTCCGAGCCGAGGACACCGCGGAGATGAGTGTGCCGGCGCGGGCGGTCGGCACGGTCACACTGCCGTCGCGGATCGCCTATCGGAGCGCGTGGAAGACGTACCAAGCATTGTCGGCGGCCAAGGAGTTCGCCTACAGAATCCGCGGCCAACTGATCCTGAGCGGAATGGGCCGGACGTACGTGCTTCCGGCCTCGCACACCGGGACCCTGCCCGTGCTGCGGGCCCCGAAGTTCTCCAATATCAACGTGCGGTTCGCCGAGCGATCTCCGATAAGCGCAACGGTCATCGTAGAGGCGGACATCGAGAACCCCAACATCTTCGCCCTCGGCATCAAAGACCTTGGCTTCGTGCTCAAGCTGGGCGACGAGCAGGTGGGAAACCTGACAGCGTCGACTACCGCCGAGATTCCAGCCGGGAAGAGCGGTCGGCTGACGTTGAAAGGTCGCATCGTGACCGTCCGCGCCCTGCTTCGCCTCGCCCTCGGACAGAGCCTGGGCGAGCCGAAGATCGAGCCGACCGGTGCAATCGAGACGTCGTATGGACCGGTGAAGCTGCGGAAGCGCGAGTAACCCCGGGCCCCGGGCTGAATGAAAGGTCGGCTATGGCTCCCACCATATGTGTCGTCGGTGCCGGGCACTGGTCGACGTCTGCGCATCTGCCGGCGCTGAAACGAGTCCAGGAGGCCGGCCTCGCCGACTACGCCGGTGTGTGCGATCTGAGCGAGGACAAGGCCAAGCCGTACGCGGCGGAACTGCACGCCGGCGCCTACACGGACCTCGACAAGATGATCCGCGAGGTCAAGCCCAACGGGCTGACGCTGCTGGTCGGATGCGGTGACATGCCCGGGATGATATTGAAAGCGATCGAGCACGGGATTCCGTTCTTGTGTGAGAAGCCGCCCGCGACGGATGCCGGCACCCACATCCGCCTCTTGAACGCGGCGGGCGGCCTGGTGCACGCGGTCGGCTACAACCGCCGTCACGCGCCCTATGTGACCCGCGCCAAGGAATGGCTGGCGGGCGAGGCATTGCAGACGGTGACCGCGCACTTCGCCCGCCACCGCCGCCGGGAGGCGGATTTCACCACCACGAGCGTGCACGCCATCGACACGGTGCTGTACCTGGCGGGAGAGTTGGAATCCGCCCGCCTCGAGGTCGCGCCCACCGGCCACGTCTGCAACTCCTTCATCAGCGGATGGACGAAGGACGGCGTCCGTGTGGACGTGACGGTCACGCCCGATACCGGCTCGGCGCAGGAGCACTACATCGTGCGTTCGGCGGAGAAGACTGTCCGCGTGGCCTTTCCCCAGCGGCCGATGATCGACTATCCGGGCTACGTGGAATTGCACGAGAAGAACCAAGTGACACGGCGGCTGACATGCACGGACTTCGGCCTGGCCGAGGACGACCTGCCGGGCCTGACCGGCGTCCTGGCCGAGGAGGAACTGTTCGCACGAATGTTGACCGGCAACGCGGAGCCGAGATCGACGCTCCGCACGTCGTTGCAGACACAGCAGCTTCGCGAACTCCTGGCGTGTTCTCCGACGGGGAGAACAGAGATCGAATGGCCAACCACCTGAAAGGAGGCCCGCTATGCGTTACCCCGCGCTCGTGTTTCTGGCGTTACTGGTTCCGGTAGTGGCATTTGGCAGCGTGCTGTGCCCCCGCGTCACCAGCGAGCACAACGCCGACACCTCGGACCTGCTCCGCTTCCGCCAGTTCCATCAGTGGAAAGACAAGAAGGGGCAGGATCTCGCCCTGGCCGTGTGGAAGTACCTGTGCAATAAGGAGACGGGCCTGTATCACATGAACGAGGTGCTCGACGGCCCCGATCCGTCGCGGGAGTATTCCACCGTCCGTGACCCGCTCAAGCTGATGAACGTCTACAACGTCGGCTATTGCGGCATTTTTGGCCCGACGCTCTCGGGCGTGTTCAACGGGATCGGCTTCGAGAAGACGCGCAGCTTCAGTGTGCCCAAGTGGCACCACTGCACCACCGAGGTCTGGTATGACGGTGCCTGGCACTACTACGACCTCGATGTCCGGGGGGCGCTGATGAAGCCCGACGGCGTCATCGCGTCCGTCGCCGAGGCGCAGAGGGACCGCAGCCTGTGGGTCAACCCGGCGCGAAAGGTCGAGCCGTTCTTCCCCAACGACCGCAACAAGGACCGCGTCTGGCGCATCTACCGCGACAGCAAGATCGACTACAGCTACCGCTGGTTCCAGATGGGCCACACCATGGACTTCCGCCTCCGCCAGGGCGAGAGCCTCACCCGATGGTGGCACCCCCAGGGCGGACGCTGGCACCACATCAAGAGCTACAACAAAGGCTTCGTCCGCAAGCTCCTGCTCAGGAAGCCCCTCGGCTACAAGTCCAACCACCGCGACTTCTCGGTGTGGACCCAAGGTAACGGACTGTGGCACTATGCACCGAACCTGACCGCCAAGTCGACCGACTTCGCCGACGGCGTGCGAAGCGTGCAAAACCTCAAGCCCGGCGCCAAGGGGCTCGAGCTCACGGCCGACAAAGGGACCGCCGTCTTCGAGGTCTTCACCCCGTGGATCATCGTCGCCAGGATCAACGACCTGGACGACGAGAGCGACGACACGGAAGCATCCGTGATCACGCTCGACGCGGCTCTCCACGTGTCGCTGCTGGTCTCGGTGAATCACGGCAAGAGCTGGCAGGACGTCACGATGGTACAGCCCGGGAAGCACGCCGTCGACCTGACCAAATGGGTCAAGGGCGCCTATGGCTATCTTATCATGTTGCGAACCGCCGGCGGAGCCAGGCAGACCGCCATCCGCTCGATGTCCATCAACACCTGGGTCCAGGTCGCTCCGATCAGTCTCCCGCGGCTCAAGCAGGGCGCCAACAAGTGCCGCTACGACCTGGGCGACCGCTACGGCAAGGCGACCACGCCGATGTTCGTCGCCCCCAACTGCACCGACGCCGAAGATCTGAAGAAGTACGTCGTCGAAATGCCCAAGAGCTTCACTCCCCAGAGACTGTCCGGACGCATGCGGGGCGACGTGGTCCTGAAGCTGGCCGCGCCAGAGGGCCGCGAGATCGACTGGTTCACTGCCGGCGCCGCGTTCACCACCCACCAGCGGGGCGGCGCCAGGAACACGGCCAACCGCATCGCCTACGCCGTCGGCAAGCCCGAGAACTTCAAAGAGGTCTACAAGGCCAACAACCCGACCTGGATCAACCACTGGCGCTACCAGTGGGACCAGGACGTGAGACTGGACCGGCCGGCGAAGGTCGTCTACGTCCGCTACACCGGCAACCCGGCCGTCAACGTGATCCGCGCGACCCTGCACCTGACGCCCAAGGGCAAGCCGCAGAAGGCGGTCCGGATCACCCACGGCTACAAGCTCGGCGGCAAGGTCGTCGAGAAGGTCGTCGAGATGAAGGAGCCGGGCGACTACACGGTGAAGGTGGACGGCAAGCCGGAGAACGTGTTCATCAAGATGGCCTCGCCGTCACGGTGAATCGCGCCCGGCCGGCGCGCGGTGGGTCCGTCCACTGGCAACTCGCCAGAGCGATCCTGAACTGTGGCCGGAACGGATCATCCTCGAACAGGTGGCTGAAGGTTGGGTGCGGCTCAAGCGGGTAGTGCACCTTACGCGGCACGTCTTCCGGCAGGCGCAGCGTGACCGTTGACCCGAAGGGCCCGCCTTCCACGCGGACCTCGTTGCCGTGGACGCTCAACCCGGCACCGAGCCACACGACCACCGGGATCTGGATACACAGTCGCCTGAGCCGCCTTACCTCCCACTCCGCCTCGAGCTCGCAGTCCGTATCGTTCCGCGCGCTGAAGCGGAATCGGACGGTCCCGTGTCCGAAGATCAGCTCCAGTGTCGGGATGCCACCCTCGACACTCGTCCGCGCCACCCGCGGCATGTAATACGACTGGAACATCTGGTGCAGCTCCTTGGGGTCTGCCGCCTCGGGCGCGTTCTCACCGGCGCGCGGCATCGAGTAGGCCAGGCACAGGCGCCGGCGCTCTTCCTCGTCGATCACGCCGAAGTCGACCGGGCCGGCGTAGCCCGTGTCGAGCACCACGTTGGCGCAGGGGACCTCGGACTCCCTCAGGCTGTGCCCGCCGCCGAGCACGAGCCGGCCGTCGCGGTGCCACAGTCCGATGCGCGACTCGCGTTCGAGTCGGTAACGGTTTCGCGTTTCGCGCGGGAGGTCGCTGTTCTGCCCCGACAGCGCCAGCACCCACGGCCCGCGGCGATGGAGCAGTCCGTCGAAGGAGACGGAATGGTTCTCCAGCGTTCCGTCCTGGTCCACGGGCAGCACGCCAGCGTCGTCCGCAGCGTGCGCCCTTTCTTCCGGTGGGACGTACTCGCCGAGGTAGACGCACGTATCGGCGGCGTAGAACGCGACTCGGACCGCATCGCGGGTGCTCTCCGCCGTGCGACGCACGTCCCCGGGCACACCGATGTCCCGCCAGAGCTGAAACGCGCGGGCCGCGAGCACGCGGCCCTCCGGCGCCAGCTCCAGCCCAGCGCAGTTCGGGAAGAACGCCAGCATCGGGCTGTTGCGGCCGTCGAACGGGCCGACCGTGATGGCGTCGGGATAGGTGTAGGTAGCCATGAATGCCGCCAGCTTTCGCGCCGCCCGGCCGCATTCCTCGTCGCCGGCGCGCCGGTACATCCACGCAAGGGTAGGCAGCATCAGCCCGTTGTATCGCATCGATGGGCCGTGGTGCCGCCGCTCCTCCCAGAAGCCTTCCTCAGTCTGAAGCGCGATAGTCTGGCGGAAGAACAGCCGGCCCATCTCGCGCCACTCCGGCCGGTCCAGCACCTCGCCCAGCCGATAGAGCGACAGAAATCGCCACGCGTCGTGGTAGTTGCCCGTGAAGCCGAAGGGCTTCGCCAGCGCCTGAGCCGCCCACGCCTCGGAGCAGGCGATCCACCCGGCGCGGCGCTCGGCGCCAACGGCGTCCTCGAGCCACTCCAGCAGCGCCGCGATGACGTAGTTCGGGACCTCCAGCGACGTGCTCTTCAAGCCCAGGCGGACCCGGTAGCGCCAGTCATCGACGCACTTGTCGGTCAGGTCCAGTGCCAGCTCGAGGCACCAGTCTTCTCCGCACAGAGGGTTGTCCGGATGCTCCGTCCTGTACAGGTGCGCCAGCGCGTAGGCGGGCCACTTGAAGCCATAGTCGCACCAGATGGTCGCCTCCGGGCTTCCCTCCGGTGGTGCCGACAATACTCTCCCGCTTAGGCCGCGCACTGTCTCGGCCAGCTTTACTTCGATGCGGATCAACTCCGCTACAGGATCGATCACACTGGTTTCCCTCGCAAGGGGCGCCTGCGCAGACGAGTATACTCGGCCCGCCGGTCCCCGACAATCGGTGTTGCTGCCGACTTGTCCTGCCGGGCACAGATGGTAGAATGCCGCCCAGATGGCGCCGCGTACCACCCAAGACGCGGCGAGCCACCCACTGCAGGAGTTGGACCGCCATGGCGAAAGACGCCCTTCGCATCAAGCCACACCACTTCGTGGACATCATCAAGTCGCTCGGCGCCGGCAGAGCGAAGTTCGAGCCACATCCGTACGGACACGCGGTCCACTCGGTGGCGGAACGCATTCTGGCCGACCGGGACGCGACGCTGGAAATGGAGCTGGGCGCGGACGACATCTGCGAACCGTGCAAGCATAACGTCGATGGCACGTGCGATGACACAATCGATACGTCCTTCCGGCCGAGCGCGCCGAGTTCGAAGCAGGAATGGAACCTGTTGATCGACCAACGCTGGTGCGAGCGGCTGGGCATCGGTCAGGGCGATCGATTCAGCGCACGTGAGTTCTGCCAGCGTCTGCGCCAACAGGCCGGCGACATCACGGACATTTACCGCGAAATCCCGGCCGCTCGGACCGCGGAACGGGCGCGCAACCTGGAAGAAGGCATCAGGCGGTTCCTGGAGAACGCACCTTGACGGACGGACCAGACGGCGACGCCGCGAACGGTCACATGGCGCGCCGGCCTGAGCCGGAAGTGATGGACGACGCCGAGGAGGCGCGGGCGTATGCCGAGGCGGACTTCGCCGAGGTGAACCGGGCCTTTGTCGAGCGGCTGACGGAACTGGCCGGGCAGCACAACGTTCCGGCGGACGCTCGCGCGCTCGATCTGGGCACCGGCCCCGGCGACATTCCGCTCCTGGTGGCAAGCGCCCTCTCCCCTTGGCATATCACGGCGGTCGACGCCTCGCAGGCAATGATCGGGATTGCCCTGGAGAAGGTGTTCGCCTGTCCGGACAGGCGAACACCTCTCGGTAATGCCCACGTCAAGTTCATCGGCGCCGATGCCAAGGCGACCGGCCTGCCGGCGCATTCGTGCGACGTGGGGTTCTCCAACAG
>CAZDHT010000272.1:0-6917 GCA_964505325.1 uncultured Planctomycetota bacterium
AGCGTTGCGGTGCAAAAGGTGTCAGGACCCTTTTTCGGAGCATAACTCAGGATTAGATCGTACCGTGTCGCCTGAAGAAGGGTCCTGACACCTTTTGCCACATCGTCTCTTCACTTGGCTGAAGTGTTACGAGGGATGTTTGTCTTGATAGTATGTGATGACAAAATTGGTTGTCTACGAGTAGAACCATGCGAAGGTGTTCTCGGCATTGCGCGAGGGTCAGGTGGACTACGTGGACATCTCGGACCCCGGCGAGGCTGATGCGTTTGCGGCAATACTGTTGCGTTCGGGGTTGCTGAAGGAGATTTCGGAGACGTTTCCGTCTCCGCGTAAGAAGGCGGCGGAGGTTCCGGTTCACGTGCTTCTGTTCGGTCACATTCTGTTTCGGTACCACGCGGAGCGTGCGTATCGGAACTTGCCGGACGTGCTGCGGTGCGGGACGGTGCTGAATCAGTTCGGACTGAACACCTCACCTCTGCCCAGCCTCCCCCTGTTCTTTGAAAAACTGTCTGAATCACAGGGTTAAACTGCTGCTTGACTTGACGGGCCGACCGTATACTATCTTCTGCTCAAGCAACGCCCTCGCATGGACGCGTTCTGAGGAGTCGAAGCGTGGCACGAAACCCGCTGCGTGTGGGGTTGGTCAGTTGCGGCGAGATCGCGGCAAAACATCAGCAGGCGATTGAGCCGTTGGACAACGTCAGAATCGTCGCCTGCATGGACGTGGTACGGGCGGCGGCCAAGGACATGGGCGAACGGTGTGGCTGCCCGTACTTCACGGACTACGAGGAGCTGCTCGCGGCGGATGAGGTCGAAGCGGTCCTGATTTCGACGCCTCACAATCTGCACGCTCCGCTGACCATCCAGGCGGCCAAGGCGGGCAAGCACGTGATGGTGGAGAAGCCCATCGCCACGACCGAGAGGGACGCAACGGCGATGATCCGCGCGTGCAAGAGACACCGCGTCAAGTTGAAGACGATCTTCCCATCCCGTTACGCCGCCCAGATAGTCAAGACGCGACAGCTCGTGCGGTCGGGCGCAATCGGCGAGGTCAAGTTCATCACGATTGCCACGCTGGGCCACAAGAAGCCCTCCTACTGGACAGGCGGCTTCACCGGCCGCGTGAAAACGAACTGGCGCCAGAGCAAGGAACAGGCCGGCGGCGGGTACCTGATCATGAACTTCGTCCATAACATCGATCGGATGCGCTTCATCACCGGCCTGGAGGCCGGCACGGTGTACGCCGACTACGACACGTTCGCGACGCCGGTCGAGGTCGAGGACGCACTGGTCGTGACGGTGCGGTACGAGAACGCGGCGCTGGGCACGATCGTGGGAACGACTTTTGCGTATGGGGGCGGTCTGCGGGGCGACGAGATCATGGGGACGAAAGGGCACATCGTTGCCGGTGAGCCGCTGAAGGTCTACCTCAGCCGGCCGTTCCGGGGGATGAAGGCGGGCGAGTGGCTCGAGTTCCACGGCCGGTCGGTCAACACGCAGGGCGAGTCGGCCCGGAGGTTTGCGGTGGACGTGCGGCGGAACCGTACACCCGACATCACGGGCGAGGACGGGCGCGCGGCGCTGCGGGTGTGTCTGGCGGCGTACGAGTCGGGCAGGACGAAGAAGCCGGTCAAGGTCAAACGCTGATGCGCTCCGCTGAACATGCCCGAGGGTTCCCCGGTTTGACATATCGTGCATACAGGGATACAATGGTGCCGAGCAACTGCCGGACGCGCTGTCGCCGGTGGCTCACCAAAGGACAGGAGAAAGAGGAATGAGCGACCTGAAGCGGATCGGGGAACTCACCAAGAACGCCAGCACGACCATCGTCTTCAGCACCACAGAATACAAGGGCGCCATGTACGTGGACGTGCGCGAGTTCGTCGAGAGCGCCACGTACCAAGGTCCCACCAAGAAGGGGATCCGGCTGCACAGCGACAAGCTGGACGAGTTTATCGGGAATTTGCAGAAGGTGAAGGCCGACCTGGCGGGACGGGCGGCCGAGAAAGATACGCCGGAAGCCAGTTGATCGGTCGGCCTCGCATCGAGCCCAGCGCCGCCCGCCACGCCACGCGACGGAGACGTAGGATCTCGAAGGGGACTGAAGGAGCCCGGAGGAATTCGCGATCGCCAAGGAACCTGCACTCGAGGCTTATCTCAGAGACATCAGTCGCTTGGGCCTTCTGGAGCCCGACGAGGAACGTGAGCTGGCCAAGCGTCTGGCGAAGGGCGATCCGGAAGCGCGGGAGCGGATGATCATCTCCAACCTGCGCCTGGTCGTGAGCATTGCGAGGAACTACGTCAACCGCGGTCTGCCGCTGATGGACCTCATCGAGGAGGGAAACATCGGTCTGCTGAAGGCGGTCGAGAAGTTCAACTACCGGCAGGAGTGCCGCTTCAGCACCTACGCCAACTGGTGGATCAAGCAGGCCATCCGCCGGGCCATCACCAACACCTCGAAGACGGTCCGCGTGCCCGCGTACATGGTCGAAGCCATTTCGCACTGGAAGAACGCGGAGCTGGTTCTGCGATCGAAGCTGGGACGGCGGCCGAGCGTGAGGGAGATCACCAAGCAGGCCCGGGTCAACTCGAAGAATTACAAGCTGGTCCGGCGTCTGGTCCGGCTGTCCTCTCGTCCGGGGCAGCCGGTCAGTCTGGACCTGATGTCTTCACTTAATGAGTTGATCGAAGACACCCGCGCCGAGAAGCCCGAAGACAACCTGTTCAGCGCCAACGAGCACGAGGTGCTGCAGCGCGTGCTCGACAAGATCAGCCCGCGCGAGGCGCATATTCTTCGCCTGCGGTATGGCCTCGACGACGACCGGCCGATGACCCTGGCGCAGATCGGCAAGGAGGTCGGCCTTACGCGCGAGCGGATCCGTCAGATCGAGCGTGAGGCGATCAACAAGTTGCTCAAGGAGATCATGCGCCGAAGTGACCAGGAGCCCGGGCGCAGCCGGCGGCTGAAGGGTTGAGCAACGTTGACATCCGGGGCACCCGCGCCTAGAATAGCGGTCTTGTTCGGGCCCGAGCCCAAGTACGGGCGGCGTGTGCTTTCCCATCCGATGCCACGTTGAGGAACTTATGAAAGACCTGAGGGCGATCATCCGGAACGTGCCCGATTTCCCCAAGGAAGGCATTGTCTTCCGCGATATCACCACGCTGCTGGCTGACCCGGAGGCCACCCGCGAGGCGGCGGACGCGATCGCAGACCACTACCGAGACGCCCATGTCGACGTGGTGGTGGGGATAGAGGCCCGGGGCTTTATCTTCGGCGCGCTGGTCGCCGAGCGGCTCAACGCCGCGTTCGCGCCGGTCAGAAAGCCGGGCAAGCTGCCCTACGACACGATCAGCGAGACCTACGAGCTGGAGTATGGCACCGACACGGTGGAAATTCACACCGACGCCGTGAGCAAGGGACAGAAGGTTCTCATCGTGGACGACCTGCTGGCCACGGGCGGCACGATGGCGGCCTGCTGCCGGCTGGTGGACAAGCTCGGCGGGGTCGTGGCCGGATGCGCCCTTGTCATTGAACTGAGCTTCCTACGGGGCCGCGAGAAGCTCGAAGGCCGCGACGTGTTCGCGCTGGTCGACTACGAGAGCGAATAGGCGCCCGTAGCTCAATAGGATAGAGCACTGGTTTCCTAAACCAGAGGCTGCAGGTTCGATTCCTGCCGGGCGTATCCGTGGGCGAAAGAAGGGAAACATCCTGGTGGTGGGCGGCCGCGGCCGTCATGGTTGCTGCGGGCGCGGGATGTTCGTCCCTAAGTTCGCCCCTGCCGGGAGGCGCCGGCGGGTCGGCCCGGCCGTTTGCCGACGTGCCGCCGCCGCCCGACTGCGAGCTGGGCTGGTCATACGTCCACCAGAGCGGCTCGTATCGCTACGGGACGTTGATCTACGTCGGTAAGCCCAGCACGGAAGAGGTGATCGAACACTACAAGATCGCGATGGCCCGGGAGAACTGGAGCTTCATCGAGCGAATCGGGACCGACGAGACGATCCTGCGCTACAGCAAGCCCCGGCGCGGACGCGAGCACTGTGACATTGTCATCCGCGAGCCCGACTGGCGCGGAAGACGATGTATCGTCGTGACGGTGACCGGCAGCCACGGGCAGTGACCATGGCCGACAAGACCGCAAAGAAGAGAAGAAAGAAGCATAAGAACCTCAGGGCTCGGGTCCATCGGCGGCGGGTCAAAGAGGCGGACCACCCGGAGTACGGGAACAAGAAGAAGAAGAAGAAAAAGCCCAAAGAGAAGGACGACCGATTGCGTCGGCTTTGCGGGAAAGTCGGGCGGAGGCTTGGAGCCCTGTGGGACGGGTTGGTGGACAAGGTCGGTTTTGCCCCGGTGGTGATCGTCGTCCGCTGGGTTGTCATCCTCACCGTGATTGTTGTGGTATGGATTGGGGTGAGCCGATGGCGGGCGGACAAGCAGCGCAGCGCCATCGACCGGGCGCAGACCATCAATCAAATGAAAGAGGTAACCGAGACCTACCCGGACGCGCCGGATCTCCTGCTGCGTCTGGGCACGGCATACGCCCTGCGCGGCGACGAGGGCGATCTGGCGAGAGCCGAGTCGGCCCTTCAACGCGCGTTCGATTCGGCCCGAGACAGCTCGCAGAAGGCGCTTGTGGCACTCGAGCTCGGCAAGGCGAAAATAGACCTTGAAAAATACGAGCAAGCCCTTACACTATTCGATGTTGCCGTCCAAGACAAGGACATCCTGCCGTTAACCCGGGACGCGGCAGACTGGTATGCGGGCCGCTGTCTCGAGCAACTCGGCCGCGCCAAAGAGGCGGCAGTGAGATACGCACGAGTGACGGCCAGGAAGACGGGAGGCATATGGGGTATGCTGGCGGCGCACCGCCAGATCAAACTGCGACAGGAAGCGCTGGACTGAACAGAGCCGCCTCGGCGCGCCGTCATCGTTTTAAGGAGGATTCTCGTAGATGGCTGATTTGAACACGATTGCGGAAAAGCTCATCGCCGGCAACGCCCCCGAGACCAAGGAACTGGTCCAACAGGCCGTAGACGAGGGGGTCCCCGTGAAAGACATCCTGGACCTGGGCCTAATCGCGGGGATGAACGAAGTCGGCAGGCGTTTCAAGAACAACGAGTTCTACGTCCCCGAGGTCCTGATCGCCGCCAGGGCCATGCACTGGGCAATGGAGGTGCTCGGGCCGAAGCTCGAAGCGGCGGGCGTGAAGAGCATCGGCAAAGCCGCCATCGGCACGGTCAAGGGGGACCTGCACGACATCGGCAAGAACCTGGTGGCGATGATGCTCCGCGGGGCCGGGTTCGAGGTGGTGGACCTGACGGTCGACGTTTCCATCGAGAAATTCGTCGAGGTGGCGAAGGGAGACGTCCAGGTCATCTGCCTCTCCGCGCTGCTGACCACCACCATGCCCCAGATGCCCAAGGTCATCGAGGCGCTCAAGGAAGCCGGCATCACCGACGTGAAGGTAATGGTCGGTGGCGCCCCGGTCACCCAGAAGTACGCCGACGAGATCGGAGCCGACGGTTACGCGCCGGATGCCGCCAGCGCGGTAGACAAGGCCAAGGAGCTCCTCAACCTGAACTGAGGTGCAGGGGGTTATTGGGGCCTCTAACAGAACCCCGGTGGGGCAGGCATTCCTGCCTGCCCGGCGGCGGACAAGAATGTCCGCCCCACCGTTTTGTTGTAGTTCCTTAGACAGGATGTAACACTTCAGCCATTTGAAGCGTTACGACAAGATTAACAGGATCGACAGGCCCGCCTCCCGCTCCGCGCGCGTACCGCCGCTGCACCTCGGCGCCTGGCTCGTCCCGTTCCTCCCCGAGACCCAGTCTGGAGAAAGGGCGCGTGGTCGCCGGCGCGGCCTGGGACCGGCCGCCAATCCCGTTCATCCTGTCAAAAGGGGACAAGTGACCGCCAAGCCACCCAATGCCGAACGCCCTGTCGAGCGCATCGACGTATTCGACTACCGGGCGCGCAAGTCCATGCCCGGTCGCCGGCTGGACGCCTACCTGGCCGCCAAGTTCAAGAACTACTCGCGCTCGCTCCTCACCTCCCTGGTCCGCGAAGGCAAGGTCACCATCAACGGCCAGCCCGTCAAGCCTCACTACGAGGTCAAGAGGGGCGACCGAATCCACATCGAACTCCCCGTGTTCGCCCGAATCACCCTCACCCCCGAAAACATCCCCATCGACATCATCCACGAGGATGAACACATCATCATCATCAACAAGCCGGCCGACATCATCGTCCATCCGGCGCGAAGTCACATGAGCGGCACGCTGGTCAACGCTCTCGTCTACTACTGTGACACACTGCCGGAATCCGAGGACAAGGTCCGCCCCGGCATCGTCCACCGGCTCGACCGCGACACCACCGGAGTCATGATCGTCGTGAAAGACGAGGCGTCGCGCGGCTGGATCGGCCGGCAGTTCGAAGCGCGGCGGGTCAAGAAGCGCTACCTCGCCGTGGTCGAGGGCGAGGTCGAGCTGGACTCCGACCTGATCGCACTCCCGCTCGCGCGGGACAAGAAGCACCCGGAAAACATGACCGTCGACCGAAGAGAGGGGCGCGACGCCGTCTCCGTCTACACCGTGCTGGAGCGATTCGACGGCTTCAGCCTGGTGCGTGTCGAGCCGGAGACCGGCCGGACCCATCAGATCCGCGTGCACTTGGCCGCCATCGGGCATCCGGTGGTCTGCGACGCGCAGTACGGCCGCCGCGAGGACCTCTCTCTCTCCGACCTCACCGGCGAATCACCCGGGGCGAGCGACGCCGCGCCCCTCATCCGCCGGATGCGTCTCGAAGCCATCCCGACGGCCTATCTGCTGGTCGAGAGCGGTCGCGCCACGACGGCGCAGTATATGAGTGGCTCCATGCCGATCCCGCGCCACAAGCCCGAGATCGCCGCGGCGCAAGCGTA
>CAZDHT010000273.1:0-6849 GCA_964505325.1 uncultured Planctomycetota bacterium
TACGCGAAAACCCCGAGCACTCTCGCGCTCGGGGTTCGGCGTTAACTTCGTGGACGGCGGAGTTGCCCTTTCTCAAGTTGGCTCAAGTTCCCCCTGACATAATGACCCCCGAGTGGTTAACGCACATTCGAATTCGGCCCCTCAAACCAGCTTGAGACGGCTTTCTTCTACCTCCGACGATGATTCTGCGTCTGCCGACACCCGAAGTGTCAAGAACGCGCCCCGGAACTTGCTGCCATTCGCAGAAGGGGCGAATGGCGTTAGCCCTGTCCGCAGAGAACGTCAAGCGAATCGGCTTCTCGGCGTACCTGAAAAAACGCAGGAAAAATCCCGCGAGCACTTGACAATACCGTCATATGACGGTATACTGCCTGTGGCAGCCGTGGCTATGGGTTCTGGCCCGAGGAGCGGAATGCAGGGTCTCACGCGGAAACAGCGGCGCGTCCTGGATACGGTCGTCGACTTGTGGAGACGCGAGGATCGTCCGCCGACCACGAGAGAGCTGGCCGACGAACTCGGCTGTCATGTCAAGACCGTCTACCAGTACGTCATAGCCCTGGAAGCCAAAGGGGCCATTGAGCGGCGCAAGGGGCGGATTCATGTGGCGCCGGAACTGCGCGGCGACCGGGGCGTGCCGATTGTCGGCCGTGTGGCCGCCGGAACGCCGATTCTGGCCGTCGAGAACCGCGAGGGGGCCCTCTCGCTTACAGAGCTGTTCGGCAGAGACGACATGTTCGCGGTGCGGGTGGTCGGCGACAGCATGAAGGATGCCGGCATACTCGATGGGGATCAAGTCATTGTGCAGGTAACACCGGAGCCGCCGGTAGGCGCTATCTGCGTGTGCTACCTGAGCGAGGATCAGGAAGTCACGGTCAAGCGGCTCAAGAAGAGGGGCGATGACTTCGAACTGCTCCCTGCCAATGACGCCTATCGCCCCATCCGAGTGGCCGAGGGCGATCCGCACTTCCGCATCGGGGGCAAGGTAATCGGCGTCGTGCGGCGGATCATCTGACCGGCGGCCTTTCAACTTCAACAAAACGGCAGAACAGGAGGAGAGAGATGGGAATTGCCGCTGCAAGAGCTACGCAGAAACGGAAAGCGCCGTCCCGTTCCATGTTGAAGACTTACTGGCGGATGCGTTTGAACCAATGTCTCAGGCGCCCAAAGCTTCTCAGAGCCATCGAAGTTGACGGTTCCCGGCTCGAGTTCGTCACCAGTTCCTGGAGCGAGTACTGGGGGTACATCCCGCGCCGATGCAGAGGCGCGATACGCGACCTTCGCGTCGCGTGGGAGACATATGTTAGTGGTGACTGCGAGCCGTCTCGGGCAGCCACCTACTCCCGTGCATACTTCGCAGTGCTCCGCGCGCTTCTCGGCCAGAGCAGCGAGAGCGCACGTTCCTGTCCCAGATTCCTGGCCAAGGCCCTCGGGTTCGAGAACTTCCTGCTCCGCGCTCCGGGAAACATCAGGCCGTTCGCTCTTGCCACGGCCAGTTTTCGGAACCCGGTCTTTCTCTCGCTCACGCAGCACGGACTGCGGAAACACGACCGGAGTGACCCCGGACTGCTTGCCCTTGCCGTAGGATGCTGGAAGGATGGGGCGGGTCTCTTCTACCACTATCGCAAGCAGCGTATGTTGAAGAACACGGACGACAGCATCCTCTTCTTCCCCGCAGTGGACCTGGAGCACCGCCCCGCCAGTTTCTGCGGTCTGGAGGCACTTACGGACGTCCTGGTTGCCGAATGGGACTCGCGCGTCAAGGAACGTTCGCAGCTGTTGGCTGACAAAGTGCTCGTTCCGGTAATGGCAGAGCTGGCCCGGTCGGCAACGAAGCGCTGCCGGACACCGATGCGCATTCTGGACATTGGGTCCGGGGTTGGCCTGCTGACCAGCAGGGTCCTCGGACGGTTGGCGAAGTCTGGCGCTCTGGGGCCGAGGAAACTCGAGGTTTGCCTACTGGACCTGTTCCCCGTAGACCTGAGAAAGCACTTCGCTGGCGACTCCCTGACGCCCAAGCTGAGAAGGATCGACTATATACCGGGTGACTGCACGCAGGACATGGACGGGAACGATCAGCTCAAACTTGGCCGGTTCGACGTTACGTTCCTGTTCCGCATTCTGCACAACATGAGCTTGTTCCGGGTCGGTGGTGCCAGCAACAGGCAAACGGCTGAGGCAACAAGTGGCCGTTATCCCTTTGCTCCACACCTGTCCGAGTATTATGGCGCCGTCTCGCGCCTCTTCCCGCATGTGTCTGCCCCCGATGGCCCTTGCCCCGACGCGGCAGAGCTGTTCTTCCCCCTGCGGGAGTTCAACCCCTCGGCTCTGCTAACCGTCGGAGGAGCCAGTCTGATTGAGCGATTGCTGGACATTTCGAAGGGCATCCTGATCGAGGATGCAGACCTGACGCAGGACATCTTGATCGAGCACATCAGGGATCGCGTAAGCCGACCCGCAAGCGTCTATGACTTCTCGCGCACTCTCCGGCTGTCAGTGAACCACATCTACTGGGTCACGAGCGGCCCAGGTAACGCACCGGCAGGGGGAGAGATGATATGGCCCAAGTGATAGTCGAAATTGAGAGGAAATCCAGCGTCCTCGGCCGCCCGGCGCTTCCGTGCTTGTCGAGGTACCACACGATCAATCTGACCGCAGGGTGCCCGTACGAGTGCCGGTACTGCTATGCGCAGAGCTTCCGTTCGTACCCCG
The DNA here is from genome assembly GCA_964505325.1 of uncultured Planctomycetota bacterium. GTDB lineage: Bacteria > Planctomycetota > PUPC01 > PUPC01 > PUPC01 > CAZDHT01. The sequence goes on from CAZDHT010000273.1 coordinate 2,710, forward strand.
GACGCGGCAGGATCAATTTCTACGCGAACACGCTGGAACGTCTACGCCGGGAGCTGCCGCGAAAGCGGAAGAAGCCCGAACTCGTGTATTTCAGCACGTCTTGTGAGCCGTTCATGCCGTATCCGCAAATACTCGATGAGCTCTTCGGGACGATGGAGTTGCTGCTCGTGCACGGCGTGTTCGTGCTGATCTCCACCAAGTCGCGCATCCCGGAACGGTTCCTCGACCTGTTCGCCGCGCACAGGGACCTCGTGCACGTCCAGGTCGGCCTCACCACCACCGACGACCGGATTCGGCGTCTACTCGAACCCAATGCCGCGTCTGTCGACCAGCGACTCGAGACTCTCGGAGCGCTGACGGGGCGACGAATCCGTACCGAGATCCGCATCGACCCGCTGACGCCGGAACTCACGGATAGCGAGACATCGTTTGGGGAGTTGTGCCGTGCTGCCTCCGAACGCGGCGTGCGGAGCGCCGCCGCCTCCTATCTGTTCCTTCGCCGTGCCAACGTCGGCCGCCTCGACGTCCGGCTCAGGGCATGGTCGTTCCGCGAGATGGCCGCGCGGCTTTATACCGACAGGATCGAACACTACTGCGGCGGCGGCACGGTGCGGATACCGCGCCGAGCTTATCGAGCGAGCAAGTATGAGTCACTCAGGCAAACCGCCACCGGTTGCGGCATCCGGCTCAGCTTGTGCGCCTGCAAGAACCCGGGCCTGACCAGCGACTGCTGCCACCCGGCTCCACCAATAATCGACGGCTGCAACGTGCAGCCAACGCTCTTTGAAACGCATGGAGGTAGATGACATGTACAGGAAGCTATCGCTCAAGCTGCTTGTCCCGCACCCGGAGAACGCCAACCGCATGTCGCGGACGTATGCGAAGAAGCTTCGGCACGGCATCGAACAGATCGGCAGGTACGAGATCATTACCGTTCGCCCGCATCCAACGCAGGACGGCAAGTTCGAGGTGCTCAACGGCCACTCGCGCCTTGAAGCCCTTCGGACGCTCGGGATCAGCGAGGCCAGATGCGATGTCTGGAACGTGACGGACTCACAGGCCCGGCTCTTCCTCGCCATTCTGAACAAGCTCAGAGGGTCCGAAGTGCCCGAGTTGCGAATGAGCCTGTTGTCCGGCCTCCTGGGGGAGTTGCCGAGCAAGGAGTTGGCCGCCTTCGTTCCGGAGAACGCGGCTTATCTTGGCAAGATTGAACGCCTCGCCGAGGGCGTCGGGGGAGAGGACGCTCAAGCACCGTCCGCCGCCCCGGACATGGTAGTGACACAGTTCTACCTGACCCGTAACCAGCACAGAGTGGTCGCGGGCGCGCTGGAACAGGTTTCAGAGCAGTACAATCTGACGGATTCAAGTCAGGCGCTTGCGAAGATGGCAGAGCTCTATCTGGAGCAGTCCAAAGCCAACCAGCGCAGTGCTGCGGCGTAGCAGTGCAGCGTTGCCAGGAGATCGGCAAGGCAGATTGCGGAGTCGGCCCGTCAGCGGCGCTTCCGCTTTCGCGTCTTCCGCGCCTTCGGGGCGGGCGGATTGTCCTTCACGAAGCGAGCCAGACCCTCCCGATCCACATGCACCGTCAGGTCATACGTGGATTCCGAATACTCGATCCTCTCCACGACCTGCGGTAGCAGGCGCATCTGGACGTGGAGGTCCAACAGATCCCACGCGATCTGGAATCGACGCAGGAGAAGCCGGTATCCCGGTGCGACGTCTAATGGGGCGTCGGCCAGCTCGGGGTCTGCGAGCATGCAAACCACGCATTTCTCGATCTCGTATGCAGGGAAGCCGACCCCCTTGCAGGGCGGTCGGCCGCCAGCGTGCGACCGGCAACGGTAGTGCCGATATGTGATATTGCCGTGGCACGTGCTGTGCGTGCTCATCGTGCGCCCGCAGCGCGGACAGGCGATCCTGCCGCGAAGTGGCCATTGACGGACCTCCTCTTTTGACCGCCGGGGCCGTGTCGAAGTTCGCCGGGCATCAAGCCGATCCTGCACCTGGTCGAACACCTCGAACGGCACGATGGCATCGTGCTGGCCATGACGCGTTCGTCCTTCATCGGCGAAGCGACCAACGTAGACCGGGTTCCTGAGCACAGCCAGCACCTGCCGCGGCGTCCACGGCCCGCCCCCGCTGACCTTACGTGAACGCTGTGCGACGGTCTGCTTTGTGCGCCAGCCGAGCCTGTTGGCTTCGGCCGCGATATCGCTCGGGAGCATGCCGCCGAGCGCGAGTTCAAACATCGCCTCGACCCGGCGGGCCTCGTCGAAGTTGATCACGAATTGCTTCGTTCGAGGGTCTGTGTCGTAGCCGTACGGGACGCGGCCCCCGAGCCGGCGGCCGTGCTGCTTGAGCGCCTCACGCGCGTCGGCGAGACGCGAACGGATCATGTCGCGCTCGAACTCGGCGAACGTCGCCATCATGTTCAGCAGCAATTTGTCCGTTGCCGCCGAGCCGAGTTCGGGCGCGGTAACGATCAGCAGTTTGACGCTCGCCTCGCGGAGCGTATTGAGGATGGCAACGCTGTCCAGGAGGCTTCGGGTCAGGCGGTCAAGGCGGTAGACAACGATGGCGTCGATGTCGCCGTTGTGGACGTGCTCAAGGAGCCGCCGCAGCGCCGGCCGATCGATACTGGCGCCGGATTCTCCAACGTCGTCGAATCGTCGGCCGATCCATCGCCAAAAAGAGTCGGCCTGTGCCCGAACGTAGTCGTGGCATGTGCCGAACTGAGCATCGCAGGAGGACAGGACGCGATTCTGGGCCGATGTGGACTGGCGTGTGTAGATGGCGCAGCGGACGATGGGCTTCTTCGAGCGGCCCCGGCGCGCGGCCGATCCGGCTCGTCGCTTGGCTGAGGCAGCTCGCCGAGCGACGTCTCGTTTCCGGTGTCGGTCACCGCCCGTTCTTCCGGTCGATTTCTTCAATGCGCCGCTTGATTTCGCTCGGTTCGATCCACACGCACTTCCCATCTCGCCACTCGACCACCGGGAGACCCGCTTGGACGTGGCGAACGAGCGCCTCACGCACACCGGCGATGAGGGCGGCGTCCACCAGCCTCCCTTCCTTCATGATCAGGCTTACGTCTTTGTCAGTCTCGGCTGCCACTGCTGACCTCCTTGCGAATTTCTTGCCACGCGGCCTCGTCAGCAACCACTGTGGTTTGTTCCTGTTCACCCGCAGCAATCAGCCGGGGGCCATCGGCCTCCGAATTATCGTAGACCCGCCAGCTTTGTGCGAGCGGCTGATACAGTTCGAAGAAGTTCTGCAGGCCGGCGCGGTAACGTCGTCGGACGACCTCTTCCGGCACATCGTGCCCGCCCAGGCGGACACGTTCAGCGACCCGCTCGACCGCCAGGTCTGCGCTCGGAAGCCACAAGAAGACGACGTGCACGCGATATCCTGTCTCGCGCAGGTCGCCAAGCCACGAGGCGAACGTGCGACTTGCCAACGTCGTCTCGAACGCGAAGCTCGCCCGTTGCTCAGCAAGCTCGTGGATACGGCGCAGCATCACCCGGCCCGCCTCGATGGCCGCTCCTTCCGGGTCGAACGCCGAAAGCCCCTGCGCAATCGTATCGGCGTTCACGAACTGAGTGATACCGAGCGTGTCCCGAAGTAGCGCCGGCCCTGTCGTCGACTTGCCCGCCCCGTTGGGGCCGGCGAGCACAACGATGTCCGGTGCTGCTTCGGTCGCCACGTCCTGCCTCCGAGTGACTCGCCGGTCAACATCGCCGAATCCTTCGGCGCCTATACTATAGCTTGGCGGCCGAACTTCGCAAGGCGGTGGATTCAGACTATCTGGCCGTCCGCTTCCTGCGAGCAGTCCTGTCTCTCGTGGGCCGCGGTGCGACCGTCCGCGCTAACCCTGAGAGGTATGTTCACCGGAGAATCAGAGAGTTCGGGCGGTCTTTTTCGGCGTCCAGGCGCGACCTCCACTTCTGGCTTCTGGACGCGCGGAGTCTCTGCCAAAACAGAGAAAATCCGGTAGCGCTCGGGATGTCGTAACCGGTTCGCACGACGGCCAGATACGCGAAAACCCCGAGCACTCTCGCGCTCGGGGTTCGGCGTTAACTTCGTGGACAACGGAGTTGCCCTTTCTGACGTTGGCTCAAGTTCCCCCTGACATAATGACCCCCG
>CAZDHT010000274.1:0-6816 GCA_964505325.1 uncultured Planctomycetota bacterium
GCCGCGCCTACTACGTGATGACGCTCCAGTCCTGCTCGATGCGGTGCTGCATCTCGTTCGGCACGTTCTTCGCGCATCGGGAGGCGGTCGTCGAGGAGGGGGTGTACATCGGGGCCTACTGCATCATCGGTCGGGCCCACATTGGTGCAAAGACGCAGATCGCGTCGAACGTGCACGTCCTGAGCGGGGGGCACCAGCACACGCGCGACGAGCTGGGGAACATCACGGGCTCTGAAGAGGGTTCCTTCGACGAGATCACCATCGGCCCAAACTGTTGGATCGGAACATCGGCAATCGTGATGGCCGACGTCGGCGAGGGATCCACGATCGGCGCCGGCTCCGTAGTGACGAAAGAAATCCCGCCGAAGGTCGTGGCCGTGGGCAATCCCGCGCGGGTCATCAAAGAAGCCCAGCCCGTTTCCGAGCCCGGGCCGGGCGGCGCTTGACGCGCTCCCGCCCGCCAACTAGAATCCGCTCAACCTACTTCTCGCCTGGACGGGAGTTTGCATGGGCCATTCGCCGTTCCGCCCGCAGCCGTGTGATTACTTCGCGCCCCTCTATCGCGAGTTGGCCGAGTCCATCGTGCGGGAGCCCTCGCCGCCGGAGGTGCGCCAGAGCGTGCGCGAGCGCCTGATCCGCTGCCTGTGGTTCGACCAGGAATTCGAGGAGGTGCTGCGAACTGACACCGATCAGGCCCTGACCGTGCTGTCGCCGGGATGGTGGAACCTGGAGTCGGGGCCGGATTTCAAGAACGCCGCCATGAAGATCAGCGGCGGCAAACCGGCCAAGGGCGACGTCGAGACCCACGTTTACGCGTCGGGCTGGACTCAACACGGCCACCACAAAGACCCGGCGTACAACCGCGTTATCCTCCACGTGGTGATGTGGAACGACACCGGCGCGGCCACCACGGTGCGTCAGGACGGCGCCGACATCCCGATCCTCTCACTCGACCGATACGTCGGCCGGACGGTTGACGAGTTGACGGAGGTCCTCAACACCGAGGAATATCCGCACGTGAGCGCCGGCAACGCCGGCCGATGCCAGGAGCTCCTGCGCCGACACGCCGTTGATCCCGAGTGGATCGGCCAGTTTCTGGATCACGCCGGCGACGAGCGGATGCTCAAGAAGGCCGACCGGTTCGCACAGATGCCCGAGGCCGGCAGCCCGGAAGGTATTCTGTACGTCAGCCTGATGGAGGCGGCCGGGTTCAAGAAAAACAAGAAGCCCATGAGCCGGCTCGCACGCCTCGTCCCGCTCGAAGCCGCCACCCGCCTGTTCGATGAGGGCGGCATCGTCCCGTTGCAGGCGGCGCTGTTCGGAATGTCGGGGCTGATTCCCGAGCAGCTCGAACTGGCCGGCGCCGAGCCGGACACCGAGACGGCGGCATATCTGACACAACTGCGCAGCGCATGGGCCGAGGTGAGAGATTCCCTCGAGGGCCGTCCGATGGAACCGCGAGCGTGGACGTTCAGCGGCACGCGGCCGGCAAACTACCCGACGCGGAGAATGGCGGGCATCTCCAGGCTGCTGGAGAAGGCGGCGGAGTCAGGCGGGCTGATCCCTGCCATCGAGCGCGCGCTGCGCCGGGCCCCGGCGGCGCCCTCGCGCCGTGTCGCGCGCAGCCCCGCGGCCAAAGCGGTCATCGAGCTCCTCACCGGCGTCGCCGACGAATACTGGAGTTGGCGGACGACGTTCGGAGGCAAGAAGCTGCGGTCGAAAACCAAGCTCTTCGGAGCCAATCGGGCCGCCATCATGTTTGTGGACGCCATCGTGCCGATCGTGCTCGCCGCCGCCCGAACTCGCGAGGACCGCGACATCGAGAACCGGCTCCACCGCGCCTATGCCACGCTCCCGAAGCTCCCCGCCAACAGCGTGCTCCGGTTCATGGCCTCGCGCATCTTCGGCGGCGAGCTGCCGGCAGACGAGGTGATTACGTCGGCGCGCCGGCAGCAGGGGCTGCTGCAACTGTTTCGTGACTACTGCGAGAACGATTCCCAAGGCTGCCGCCGGTGTGCCTTCGCCGAAGCGCTGGAGACAGGGTGAACCGCGCATGGCGCTGGCGAATGCGGCGAGCGGACAGTGCGCGACCGCCGTGAAACGCCGCCCCCGGCCGGCCTGGGTGCGGGTCCTGCGGCTTGACGCGAGGCATTGCCGCACGTACACTGCACGTGATTTCACCCGGTCATGTTTCGCCGATTGGCAGGAGGCGCCCGTGGGTCATAGGATAGCTTGTGCTGCCCTCTGGTTGGTCGCGGTCGCCACGTCCGGCGGCTGCTCGCTGTTCCCGCCGCGCCCTGTGCCGCTGGACAGGCCGACGCACGTCATTGTCGCCGCCATCGACGGAATCCGGGCGGCGGACATTCATCCCTCGCGGACCCCACACCTCGCCTTGATCCTGCGCGACGGCGCCTACACGTGGAATCTCGAAGTCCGAAAGCCCGAGGACCGTGTCGCCACGTATGCCGAAGCTCTGACCGCCCTGCCGATATCGCGTCGCATCCAGATGACTCCGGCCGAACGAGCGCGGCGCTCTGTGTTTGTGCGTTGCCGAAGGGCCGGGCTGCGCGCCGCCTCGGTCTTGCGCAGTTGGCACGAGCTTTGGCCGCTCGACCCGGAAGGGATCCGTCTGCCGGCCAGCGCGGACAGCCCGGTGGGGGCCGGCTCCGCCGCAGCCGCACATCTTCTCGCCGAACGCCCCGCGTTTCTGTTCGTCGAGCTGTCGAAAGGAAAGGACAAGATCGAAGACTGCGACGCGGCCCTGGGGAAGATCTTCGCCGCGATCAGCCAGGCCGGCATCGAGGAGCAAACCACCGTGATCGTCGTCTCAGCGGGAGCCCCTCGCCCAGCCTGGATGATCCGCGGCCCCGGCACTCGGCACGGCCATGAGCTCGCCTCCCCGGTCGCCGCGACAGACACGGTGGCCACCGCGGCCGAACTTCTCAGTCTGCCACGACAGGATACCCTGGGCAAGATTGTGATCGGTGCGTTCCGCGCGTGGTCCCGCGAGCCGATGTCCAAGGGGGAGCGCATCGTGCCTCGCGGCTCGATCCGTGGGCGGGTACTGCGGCCGAATGGCAAGCCCATGGCAAATGCTTCGGTGCTGTTGGTCAAGAATGAGCCGGTCGACGGCATCCCCGAGCGCTGCGTCGACACCGGTCGCGAGGGCGAGTTCAGGTTCGATAGTGTCCCGGCGGGCAAGTACGACTATGTCTTCGTCTTCGACAACGTCCCGGGGCCGCTCCGGCGCAGCCTGCTGGTGAGACAGGACTTCGTGGTCAAGCGCGACGAGACGATCCGCCCCATGTTTCACTACCGGCGAATCCGCGGCCCGGACAAATCCCGGCCGATCCCGCCGGCCAAGGCCGCCGCGTCATTCCTGGACGATGACCGGATAGCAAGCCTTGTCCGCGCATGCCGGACGGATTTCGCCCCTCCCGTGCTCGCTGCCGACGTGCTCTCCGGCAGGCGCGTACGGACAAGCCTGATCCGCGAGTGGCTGATCGGCTCCGCGCAGAAGCTGCGATCCAGGCTCAAGGAGGACCCCGTTGACAGCATTATGCTGGCCGAGATGACCGATCTGGCCGCCGCATACGACGTCAACCGCGCCGGCGGGCTGCTGACCGACCCGGAAGAGCGGGAGCTCCGCGCCGCGTTGAAGCTCGCGGCCGTCCAACTGCTGAGCGCACACGACCGGAAGAAGCTCGCCAAGAACTCCGGCGCTTACGTCCCGCTGGCGGTGATCGCCGGGGCGCTCAAGCCGTCCCGGCTCTCGGCGAAATGGCTCGGCCGGGCGGACGCGATGTTCAAGGAGCGGTTCACGACGCTTATCCGCCAAGCCGAATGGGCTCCGTCGAGCATTGATCACCAGGAGTTGTGCGCAGTCCTCCAGTACGCGCTGGTCAACCGGGCACTGGGCTGCGGCAACTACCTGAACGAGGAGCTCGAGCGGGTCGTTGACCTGGCCGCCGTGTGCCTTACGCCGGAGCAGCGGCGGCCCCACCCGTCGGGCCGCGCAGCACAGCCGGCGAAGGAGCTGGGCTTCCTGGGCCTGGCGAAGTCGGCGTTTTCCGACCGCAGGCTCGGGCTGAGAATGCGGGCGCTGTGGGAAATGTGCGGGTCGCCGTATTGGGCGCCCCGGGGCAGCCAGTCCCTGCTTGGCACACTCCTCACGGCGGCGGCGAGCCCGATGGAACGGACGCTCGCACCCGTCCCCAGCGAACACCTGACGAAGACGACCGCCCTGTTGACGAGACAGTGGGGGACGCCGAACGAGTGGCTGGTGTACGTCAGCGGGTGGGATATCGACCTGCACGTCGGCGCAGCCAGGCTGGCCACGATCAACTCGCGCCTGCTGAAGGGGCAGGTATCGCTGAAGCCACACGTGTTGCGGTTCTATACGTCCCCCGGATACGATTACATGCTGCTCGGCGGGCGGGTCTCGCACGGCCGCCGGAAGAATCTCGCCGCCTATCGGCACGTCCTCTTCAACAAGCTCACGGGTTACCTCATCGTGTCCGACGACCTGCCCGCTGGGTTTTTGTCGTCGATTGAAGTTCAGGCGGCGGGCGCGGTGCGTCGCGAGGTCATGGTGGGAGCCGGGGGCCTCGAAGCGCAGATTCTCGCCTTGGCCGCGGCTCGCGCCACGCGAGACAACACCGTCACCTTCACAAGCATGTCCGGAAGACCTACGATGGTCATCTGTCCGCCGCCGGCCGGCGCCAAGGCCGGTGCCGCCAAGCTCGGCGTGTGGGACGTGACGCTGGCCAGCCTGGCCTCCGACATCTCGAAGGGCTCGGGCGGAACACATCTCGTCTTGACCACCGACCGCGGCGCAGAGTTTGTCCGGCTGGCCCGCATACCGGCCCACGTGGCCGGCAACGTGGAAGACACCATGATGGAGGGCTCGGTAGGCGTCATCCGGCGCGGCAGCACGTCGACCGACCTGATTCTGATCGACGCCGCGTGGGCGCAGAGCGACGACCTCCGGCTCCGACTCCGGCGCGGGCGCGGATACGTGACCATTCACCGCGCCGGGCGCGCCTGGGGTTGGAGCGAGGGACCCGGGCGCCAGGTGACGGTGTCCCTGGGCGAAAAAGGGCGGCGGCGGCCACGCCTGAAGGTCGATGGGAAGAGCCACAGCCTGAAGACGATGGACGGGCGGGCGCAGTTCTTCTTGCGGTCGGGCCCACATCGCTTCAGCGTACAATGAACGGGCCGTCCGGCTTGACGGACAGCGGCGCCGGGTGTATGATCTGGTTCGCAGGGCATCCCTTTCGGAGGGGACCATGATCCAGTTCTCGGTCTGCGTGGAGACGATTTTCACCACGCTTCCCCTGTCCGATCGGATCGAGCATTCCGCCGCCTGCGGGGCCGCGGCGATCGAGTTCTGGCACTGGAAAGACAAGGATCTCGACGCCATCGCCCGCGCCAAAGAGTCCGCCGGGGTGGACGTGGCCGCGTTCGGCGGCCTGAGCGACACGGCGGCGAATGACCCGTCCGCCACCGACGCCGCCGTCGAAGACCTGCACGGCGCCATCGAGGCCGCCCGGCAGATCGGCGCCACCGGCCTGATCATACATGGCGGGCAACAACTGGAAGCCGTCCCCCGCGACGAACAACTGAGAAACGTCGGGGCGGTGATGGCAGCGGCGGCACCCGCTGCCGACCGGGCCCACGTGACCCTGCTCCTCGAGCCGCGTAACGTCCGGACGGACTTCCCCGGCGGCCTGCTCAGCAAGACCGCCGATGCGCTGACAATCATCGACCAGGTGGACCTGCCGAACGTAAAGATGCTGTTCGACATTTACCATCAATACGTTACCGAAGGCAGCGTGCTCCACTCGATCGAATCGCACATCGATCGGATCGGGCACTTTCACATCGCCGACGTGCCGGGACGCGGCGAGCCGGGAACAGGCGCGCTGGACTTCAAGGAGCTGTTCAAGCTGATCGATTCACTCGACTACGCGGGATACGTGGGGCTTGAGTTCTACCCCGTCGGCGACCACGTCAAGGCGGTGAGAAGCGTGAGTGATTTTGTGTAAATGTTTGGGAGGTTGCCAAGTGAACGTCATGGAGGCAATAAGGAAGCGGCGAAGCATTCGCGCCTACCAGGATCGGCCGGTGGAAGAAGCGAAGCTGCAGGCGGTTTTGGAGGCGGGGCGATTGGCGCCGTCGGCGAAGAACATGCAGGAATGGCGGTACGTGGTGGTCCGCGATCCCGGCCTACGCGCAAAAGTGGCCGAAGCCGCGAACGGGCAGCGGTTCGTGGGCGAGGCCCCGGTGGTGCTGGTGGCGTGCGCCAAGACCGACGGCCACACGATGTCGTGTGGCGAACGCGCCTACCCGATCGACGTCGCCATCTCGCTGGACCACGTCTCGCTCAAGGCGGTAGAGGAGGGGCTGGGCACGTGCTGGGTCGGGGCGTTCAACCAGGCCGCGGTGAAGAAGCTGCTCGGCATCCCGGACGAGGTCCGGGTGGTCGAGCTGATGCCGCTGGGGTATCCAGACTCGGAGCCCTCGGCGCGGCAGCGGCTGAGCCTCGACGACATCGTGATGTACGACAGATGGAAATGAGCTGAGGGGATGCATTGCCCGACGTCAAGCACAACCTGCGGTTCATGCTCTCGGCCGCGGAGGCGAAGCGCGCGGCGGGCCCAGCGGACGCCGCGTGGGCGCCCGAGCCGCGCGGCGAATTCTCCCGGCGCGTCCATAACGAAAAAGTCGCCAGCGTCTTCAAGCGCTTCCTCGTGGCGCGCGTCGCGTTCGATGCGATCATCGAGACGTTCCGTTCGTCCGAGCCGATGCGGTTCG
>CAZDHT010000275.1:0-6801 GCA_964505325.1 uncultured Planctomycetota bacterium
CCCCGCTGTCAGCTCCACCATCACAACGCACAACCACACCTTGCCTTTCACAGTACGCCCTCCATTTCCGGTCTACCACGCGTATCATGCGCCGTCCGTTCCGGCCCTGCAAGAAAGGTGTCCCCGCGCCGCTTCACAGAAGCGGCCCGTGGCGCGAACGGGCACGAAACGAGTACACTACACAGGCATACTGCTAACTTGCGATGAAGTTGTCGGGGCTTTCAATTGAACGCCCTGCGAGCGACGTCTGGGCGCTGTCACGAAGACCCCGCATCTGTGCTATCGACGCCGGGAGCCGGATGGACCTTGCCACCCCGCGCCCCTCAGGAGTATACTTCCAAGTGTCTCGCTCTTGCTGACGGCGAGCAGTTGGCGCAGGCGAGTAAGTCGGCTCGGAGGGGACCAGTGCGTAGTTGTTCTTCGCCGCACGATCCGAAAGGTCTGGACAGAGCACAAGGAGTGTTTCAGATGCGCAAGGTGATGTTGGCGACACTGTGCCTGGCGCTCGGCGCCTCGGCCGTCGCGGTCGCGGCAGAAACCGAGCAAGAACACATCACCGGGGTCTGGCCCCCGGAGCGCGTGGGCCGGAAGCCCTCGATCGAGCCGGGCAAATGGGGCAAGAAGTGGGGGACCATCGAGTACGGCCACAAGGTCGAGCACTGCGCGCTTTCGCGCGAGGAGTTGGCGGAGTTCATCGGCAAGATCGTGGAAGGCCATCCGCGGCTGCTGCTTCGGCCCAAGCCCTGGAAGGGCGGCCTGAGCCTCGCCGAGTTCCGCACGCGGGTGAAGAAGGAGCCCTGGGCCACGGCGTTCGAGAAGCAAGTGGCGCGGAGGGCGAAGAGCGAAGCGAAGAAAGCTGTCGCGAGCAATAAGCCGCTCCGCTACCACAGCGGCCGGCCCGTTGCTCTCTACTACCTGGCGACGGGCGACGAGTCGGTGGTCCCGTCGCTGGTCGGCTACGTCCTGGCGGCGAAGCCGATGTTCAACTGCGGCGGCGGCCTGGTGACCACGTGCCAGGTCTACGACTGGATCGCGAACAGCCCGAGCCTGACCGACGCGCAGAAGAAGAAGATGCGCGACCACATCGCCGCGACTGCGTTCCGGTGCGCCAAGGTACAGGAGTCCGGCCACGCGTTCGCCATGTTCCACCACCGCGGCGCGTGCGGGTGGATGGCCGACACCCTGGCCGCCGGGCTGGTCCTGCACGGCGAGCACCCGGACGCGGAGAAACTGCTGCGGTGGGGCGGCGGCTACTTCGTCAAGAACTACTTCCGCGGCTGGCGGCGCCTGGGCGGGCGGTGGAGCGACTATTACGTCGGGCCGCGGCAGATGCCCGGTGCCATCGCCTGCTGGGCCAGCGCCGTCGAAAAGCCCGACGTGTACGAGATCATCCGGCGCGACTACGGCGACTGGCTCCAGGGGCACATGTACTTCCTGATGGCCGCCCGCCTGCCCAGCAAGACCTTCTCCACCCCGACCGCGGGGTTCCTGCACAGCCAGGTTCAGCGGCTTTCGAGCCCCACCAACTACATGCTCATCGGCCGTGGCTACAAGAACCCCGACGCCTACGCCTACCTGCGCTGGATGAACAAGGGCCAGCGCGGCGCCGTGGATCCCAAGCTCGATCCCCTGCTCTACGACGAGGAGACCGACAACAAGAAGTCCTGGTTCGAGCAGAGCCGCCCGTTCACCTGGATGTGGGGCCGCGACGGAAACGGCTACGTGCAGATGCGGTCCAAAGGCTGGGCGGCGGACACCACCGTCGTCGAGTTCCGCTGCGGCGACTACGTCTGGAGCCACGCCCTGAGCTGCAACAACAACTCGTTTTACATCTATCACAAGGGCCACCTCGCCCTGCACAGCGGGGTCTACGACGACTACTACCGAGGCGAGCACACGGGGCACTACTACCCGCGGACCGTCGCCTCGAACAGCATGCTGATCCACCAGCCGGGCGAGTGGTGGTGGTCGCGGGAGACGCTCCCCGCGCACGGCGGACAGCGCCTGCCCTACCGCGGCGGCTCGACCAACTTCACGTACGACGAGTACCTCTCGCGCCTCGACGCCAAACACCGGCTCGAGATGGGGGAGATCCTCGCGTTCGAGCACGCCGACGATCACAGTTGGTCCTACGTCTGCGGCGACGCTACCGACGCCTACAACAACCCCAAGTACTGCGACGTGTCTCGCGACAAGACGAAAAAGAACAAGCCCAAGATCGACCTGTTCACCCGCTCGATGGTCTACCTGCCAAAGGCGAACCACCTGCTGGTGTTCGACCGGGTGAACGCGCTCGACGCCAGCTATCGCAAAGCGTGGCTCTTGCACTCGACGGGGAAGCCGGAGATCAACGGCAAGATCGTCAAGACGCAGGTCCCGGGGCACATCGAGGACTTCGACGGGGACACCGTGCAGGTCACCTGGGCGGGCGGGATCATCCCGCCGCCGGACCCCAAGGACCCAGGCCGGCTGTTCGTGAAAAGCTTCCTGCCCAGGGAGCGGGTCATCCGCCGCATCGGCGGGAAGGACCACGAGTTCTGGGTGGGCGGGAAGAACCGGCCGGTGCTCCGATACACCGGGTGCATAAAGCCGGGCACGCGCCACCCCATCGAAGCGGGCAACTGGCGCATCGAGGTCTCGCCGACGCGGCCCGCCAAGTTCAACAACTTCCTGCACCTCATCCACATCTGCGACACGCGGACGAACAAGATGCCGCCCGCCGAAATGATCGCCGCCAAGGACGACAAGATGATCGGTCTTGTTGCCGGCGGCTGGCTGGTGATGTTCGGGAAGAAGGGCGAGGTCGAGGGCGACGTGAGCTACACGGCGCCCAACGACAAGACCGAGCACCTGCTCGTCGACCTGAAACGCGACGGCAAGTACAAGGTCTCGGGCGTCGCCGACGGCGAGAAGGAGCTGACCGCCAGCAAGGAAGGCGCCCTGCGCTTCGCGACGGAGCACGAGGCGACCGTGCGCCTCGCGCCCGTGGAGCTCCCTATTGCCAAGGGGGCCAACGTGAAGGCTCGCAAGCGCCTTGACCATTCGGCACCGCTCCGGCCTGGTACCCCGGCGAGACGGGCACGGGGTGACGGGGGGGGGAACATAATCGCTGTGCTGCCGCCGGTGCATCTGATTTCCCCGATAGGAGCCGCCGACCGATGCGCCTTACCGACATCGATCTGAAGGGGCTGGGCAGGTTCTGCGACGCCCCGGCCACGTTCGAGTGCACGCGCTATCACCTCCCCGCGCCGTGGGACTACGTGTATACCAACGGCGACGTGCTGCTGCGCGTCCGCCAGGACGGCGCGGGCTACCTCCAGGCGCACCCGCCCCAGGGCGTACCGTTGCTGGCCGGCCCCCCGCTGCTGCACCGCGCGAACGGCCACTGCACGCCCAACATGTTCACCTGGATCATCACGGGAACTTGCAGGCGCCGCGAAGCCTTCACCAACTTCTACCACCCCGCGCTGCCCTCGCCGCGTGCGGCCGCCGAGCCCGACGAGTATGCCTGCACGTTTTCGCCCGAGTGCGCCCGGTACCGGCTGCGCCGGGGCGACTGGCTGGTGGAGACCGAGGCATGGGTCCCGCCCGCGGGCGCGCTCATGGTGATGACCGTGACAGTGAGAAACGTGGGGCGGAGGCGGCGGGCCTGCACGGTGATGCCGGTGGTCCGGCCGCTCCTGGCCCAGTTCGGGCTGCCGCCGTGGGACGTGCCAAGCTGGTACCAGACCTCGGCGTTCTGCTGGGTCGACAGGCGACCGGCCTTCTGGCTCGAGACGCGCGACCCGGGCGGCGACCCCGCCCGGCGAATCCGCGCCGCCGTGGTCAGTGACCTCAAGCCCGAATTGTTCGAGGTAGCCTGTGACCGCTTCGTAGGATCGGGGCAGTGGTCCGGACCTCAGGCCGTATGGGACGGGCGCCTGGCGCTGGCCCCGGCGCCACAGGCGATCCCGCCCTACGGCCGGGTCGGTGCGGAGAACGCAGCCGTTGGTCAGCCGCCCGTCGCCGCGCTGGCACGGCGGGTCTCCTTGCGCCCCGGCGGCCGGCTCCGGTTCACCACGGTCTTCGGCCTGCTGCCGGACACGGCGGACGGCAGGCTGCCCCGCATTGCCGGCTTGCGAAGGTTGGCACGCTACCTGGACCCTGCCGCCCGCAAGCGGGGCCTCGCCACGTTACGGAAGAAGTCGCAGCAGCTCCTGGCCCGCCGGCGGATCGACACGCCGGACAAATGTCTCAGCCGGTACGTCACCGAGTTCCTCGCGCTCCAGGCCCACTGGGTCAGTGTGCTGGATCGCGGCTGGCCGAGCGGATCGCGCGGTACGCGCGACGCCGCCCAGGACGCCACGAGCCTGGTCCCCACCCATCCGGACCTGTCGCGAAGCCGCCTGTTGGAGATTCTGAGCCACCAGGGCACCGACGGATTGTTCCCTCGCGGCTACAGCTTGATACGAAGACGGGACCCGCTGGAAAGAGGCGGCCACGTCGACGCGGGCGCCTTCGTGTGGGAACTTGTGTGGGAGTACGTGTGCTACACGCGGGATTTCGACGTCCTGCGGGAGAGCGTGGCGTGGGCCGATTCCGATCGCAGGTCGTCGGTGCTCGAACACGTGCTGCGGCTGTTCGCGTACTACATCGCCCGCGAGAACCTGGGGCGGCACGGCCTGTGCAAGATCCGCGGCGGCGACTGGAACGATTCGATCAACCGCGCCGGGCTCGAGGGCCGCGGCGAGACCGTGATGGTCTCTTGCCAGGTCGTCCTAGGGCTCGAGCAGGCCGTGCGATTCCTGAAGCATCCGGCGGTGAAAGACCGATCGCGCCGCGTCGCCGCGGCCGCCACGCGATTCGCCGCCGCCGCGAAGGCCCTGCGCCGGAACCTGCTTCGGCACGCTTGGAACGCCTCCCGATACTTCAACGCGGTCTTCACCGACGCCGGCCAGTGGGTGTTCTCGCCCAAAGATCCGGACGGGAGGAAACGCGTCAACGGCCCGGCCAATTCATTCGCCGTCATCGCCGGAATTGTCCAGGGCCCGGACCGCGACGCGGTCTTTGATGCTCTCGACGGCCTCCGCGGGCCGTTCGGGTGGCGGCTTTTTGATCCGCCGATCGGGCATCCCCCGATCGCCAAGCTCGGCCGCATCGGTCAGGGCGACCTCGCGCCAGGGATGGGCGAGAACGGAACGCCGTACAACCACGGGGCCCAAGGCTTTCTCGGCCGCGCGGCCTGGACGGCCGGCAAGGGGAACATGCTGTACGACGTCCTGCGGTACATGCTGCCCTACGACCAGGAGGCCCACCCGGTGCAGGTGGCAAAGACCGCGCCCTACGCCGTCGTCAACCACTGGAAGGAAGTCATCGGGCTGGAAGGGCTCGGCGGGGACGCGTTCCTGACGGGCAGCATCGCCACGGCGGTCCGCAATGTCTACGAGGGCCTGGTGGGCTTCCGGCCCGACCTCGAGCACGTCGTGATCGACCCCTGCATCCCGTCCGAGTGGAACGGCCTGACGGCCGAGGTCGGCTTCTTCGGCGGCCGGTGCCGCATCCGCGTGCGCAATCCGGAGCACGTCGAGTGCGGGGTGGCCGAGCTGCGATTGAACGGGCGGACCGCCGGGCGCCGCCGCTTCGACGTGCGGCTCGGGCGCGAGGTCGTCGCCATCCCGATTTCAGACCTGCGAGCCGGGCACAACCGCCGGATCGACGTCGCCCTCGGTCAACTGTCTTGAAGGTGCCGGCGTCCGCTCAGGTTTGACCTTGTGCGCCGAAAGCGGGAACCGGTCGGCAGCGAAGCTGCCGTGGGAGTTTGCGGAGCAAAATCGCAGCTTATGTCATGCTGAGCCCTTCGGCTTCGCTCAGGACAGGCTGCACGAAGCATCTCTGTCGTGTCCCCCGGAATGCCTTTTGACACATGACCGTCAATAGTTTGCGGCGGTCGCCCGGGTCACCTCGCCGGCGGCGTCGAACAGACGTTCCGTGCGCTGCTGCGGACCGCGGCCGATGGCAAGAAGCCGGCGGAACTGAAGCTCAAGGCGGCATCCGTTTGGGACGGCATGCCCGCGGCACACGGACGGCTCTGCGTGTCAACAACCCTGAACGGCAAAGTCCGCTGCCTGCTGGCTGGGCGGCAAGTGATGCGACGCGCGTGTCGCCCCACGCCCGCCGCGCCTCGCGGCCACAGGCTTGTTCTTGCAGCAACACTAGTTCACGGTCACGTTCAGGCTATGGTGGCCGGTCGTGCCGTCGGTCATATTGACCGTGATTTTGATCACGTAAGTCCCGGCTTGACCGTACGTGTGCTGAACCCGGCCGCTGCGCCCCTGGTTGACGGTGTGCTCTCCGTCCCCCCATTGGACGGTGAGCTTCTGCTGACGGGCCGTCGTGCCCACACGGCGGGCGTTCACGGTCATGCTCACGTTACGTCCCTGCACCTTGGGCCCCTTCACCGAGATGCGCAACTCTCCCTGCTGAGCGCTTCGGGGCGCTCCCGCGACCACCGGCTCGCCGCGCTCCTCACCGTTGCCGCAACCTGCAATGATCAACGAAGCCACAACAAACAGCCCCAGCAGACCCCAGCCTACAACACGTTTCATCCCGCTCCTCCTTTCCATGCCACGGTGGTGGCCGTCGCCGGAGCGGCCACACCTGCCACTCCGATCCGGGCTCGTCGCACGACCGCCAACACCCAGCCTCGGGCGGCGGCCTTGACGCGAAGTTACCGGAACAGCCAGTGGGAATCAAGCGCCATTCACCCTTGAGCTATTTGCGATGTGGCCATTTCGGCGGGGCGGCGGGCCGGCGGAGCCATGT
>CAZDHT010000276.1:0-5800 GCA_964505325.1 uncultured Planctomycetota bacterium
AAGGCTGAGCACCGGCTCGTCGATACACCAGATACAGAAGAGATGGGGCCACCCGTTCACCGTTCTGAGTGCTGAACTCGAGGGACATCCGCTGGGTGGCGGAATGCTCAAACTCGAGCCCCGCGAAGCGGCCAGGGTCTTGCTCGCACCGGAGAAGGAGTGGTCCGCGGAAGAAGCAGCCCTAATCCGCACTGGGATTGAGACAATGAGAAGGTGGCGCCATCGTGGCTAGGAAGCCAGACAAGTGCCAGTGGATCGGCTCCCGAGAAGCTCTCAGTGCGTTCGCTCTCGCGAAGGGCGGAACAACCAGCCAGCGCCACATCAAACCACTTCACTGGTACGTGGCGTGCCGATTGTGCTTGGAGGGCGGGTTCCACCCTGACGAGATTACGCCCCGGCCGCCTTTCAGGGTGAGCGAGGAAGGAACGGGAGCGAATTATCGCCGACTCATCGAGCACGATCCGTCCTGTGGTGGCGCGGGAGAGCAGACCATCTTGGGCGGCCTGAAGACGAAGCAGGTAGACGTTGTTGTCACCAAGGATAAGATCGGCCCCGTAGTCGCGGTTTCCATGAAAGGCACGCTGAATGCGCTCCGCAATCTGACAAATCGACTGGAGGAAGCTGGCGGGGACTGCACGAATCTACATCTGACCTACCCCTCACTTGTATACGCGTATTGGGCGGTCATTCGGGCAAACCGCGCGGGCAGGGCGCCGGAACACCCTCCTCCTCCCTTCAAGACAGACGGGGGACGCATTCGTCAGAACGATGTCGCTATAGGTGAAGACGGGAACCCCACCCCTCTCGTTGTTCGCTATCACCACGCGCTCTCGGGCCTGACGGAGCGGGACGGCATCCGAAACGACGTATCCAAGTACGAGGCCGTTGCACTCACTCTGGTCAATGTCGACGAAGATCACTTGGGCGAGGTGTTCCAAGGGTATCCTCCCCCGGACAGTCCGCTGAACTTCGAGAACTTGATGGCCAGGATCTACAAGCAGTACGACCTTCGCTTTGTGTATCAAGCCCCGGACCTGAGAACACGGACTGAACGGAGGGGCTGGCACCAGGACTCCGGCGCGCTTGCCGAATGGGGGGTAGCGGAATACCAACCACGTTGCCAGGCGACCGAAGCGAAGCAGTAGCTTACGGCAGCATCCGGTCCCGTTCCCGCTCGAGCTGGCTAGCCGGCTTGATATTCAGGACAGGCGCCGTTTTCTGGCGAGGCACATGGGCGCGTTGCGGGTTGACACCGTCGGCGCGAGAGGTATGGTGGGGTCATGATGTACGAGGCTCAGAATGGAACTCCGCATAGGACGCGGGCTGTCCCGGATATCCAGAATATCCATCACAAAGGAGAAGACGAAGATGAAGAGGCGGGGGTTCGCCTGGGCGCTGGTCTGCGTGGCAGCGGTGTGGGCGACGGCTGACGCGGACCCCATTCACGACGCGGCCGAGAAAGGCGACGCCCAGGCGATAAAGGCGCTGCTGAACAAGGGCGTTGATGTGAACGCCAGAGACAAGGACGGCCAGACGCCGCTCCACTTCGCGGCGGGGAAGGGCCACAAGGATGTAGCGGAACTGCTCGTCGCGAAGGGCGCAGCAGTCAACGCGAAGACGAAGGAGGCCGACACGCCGCTGCACGCGGCGGCGGCGAACGGGCAGAAGGACGCGGCGAAACTGCTGCTTGCGAACGGTGCGGACGTGAACGCGCAGGGTAAGTACGGCGAGACGCCGCTCCACGTCACGGCGCGGCACGGCCACAAGGATGTAGCGGAATTGCTCCTTGCGAAGGGTGCGGACGTGGACGCGGACGACAAGATCGCCCGCACGCCGCTCTGCGTGGCTGTGTTGAGAGGCCACAAGGCCGTGGCTGAACTGCTTCTCGCGAAGGGCGCAGCCGTGAACGCGAGGGTCAAGGACACCTGGGCGCCGCTCCACTGCGCGGCGGTGAAGGGCTACAAAGATTTGGCGGAGTTGCTTCTCGCGAACGGCGCAGAGGTGAACGCGAAAAAGAAGGGGGGCTTCACGGCGCTGCACTCCGCCGCGTTCTGTGGCCACAAGGGCGTCGCAAAACTGCTGCTCGCGAGCGGCGCGGACGTGAACGCGAGGGACGACAAAGGGAAGACGCCGCTGAGCTGGGCCAAGAAGAACGACATGCGGGTGCTGTTGAAGAAGCACGGGGCGAAGGAGTAGCGCGGCGCGGGTGCGGGGTTTCCCCGGACATCGTGCCGCGAATTCACATGGTAAGTGCAACGGTGCGCTCCCAGAGGATCTCCGCGGGTGTGTGGTTATGGTGTATGGCGCGAATCGCACGAGTCGTGATGCCGGGAGTTCCGGGGACAGCGGGTGTTGGCCGAGGAAGTTGGTGCCCTCCTTCGCCTGACGGCTACGGCGTGACAAGCTGCGGTCCTCTCTTCGTGTCCTTCCCTTCGACCTCGCTCCCGGCTTCGCCTGTGGCTTCGCCGGACAGGCAGGGCAGGCTGTGTCCTTTGTGGTGAAGTCCGGTCACTGACCACTCGCCACTCCCCACTCGGAACACTCGGAACACCGGTGCCTGGCACCCGGCGAAGGCGCAACCGCCTGCCGCAGAAGGCGTTACGGACTCGCCATCCATTCTCGGCCGGGCTGAGGCGGACCAGACCACAAGGCGACAAAGGGCGCAGGGCGACAGGGAACCTGACCACAAAGACACAAAGAGCACCAAGAGACACGAAGAGATAGACGCGTGTCCGAGCCGCCTCCGGCCGGACACCTTCGTGTTTCTTTGTGTCCTTCGTGCCTTGGTGGTAGGGTAGCATGGGACCTCACCACAAAGGACACACCGCAGCACAAAGCAGGTCCGTGCCAGGCGCCGAGGTTCAGCATCTCCCTCCGGGTCATTGGACTTCAAGTGCTTCCACGGCGTCGCGGAACGCCGTGTCGTCGGCGATGGACGCCATCGACTGCGCCCACGCCGCGCGGTACGTGAAGAACTCCTCGGCCTTCCGCCGCGCGGTCTCGACGGTCTCACGCACGAAGTCGTCAGGGGACTGCTCGGCCCGAAGCTCGGGGTCCAGCCCGTCGAGCGCGGCGACGCCTTGGGCCTCGAGGTTCGCCGCCTCGTCCAGATAGACCCCCGGGTACGGCATCAGGTACGCGCGGTCCACCCGTTCCGAGGGGTAATGCGCCTCGTGGTGCCGCATCTTCTCGCGCATATAGATAAACCGCCGGATGTCGGCGAGGAGCTTCGACGGTTTGTCGGCGGCCTGCGACCCGGTCGAGTCGGGCGGCAGGTGCACGATCCTCATGTCGGGCCGGAAGTAGAAATGCATGCCGCTCATCGCGGCATTGATCACGTAGTCGTAGTCCTCGCCGCGCGGGATGTAGGGATCGTGGCAGACCCGCGCGATGGTGCGGCGGGCCATGCACATGTTGCCGCCGAACGCGACGTTCGACCGAACGATCTCGCCCGGCCCGGCGCCCGCCACGGCCTGCTTCACGGCCTCGTTCATGAAGTAATTCTTCTTCACGAACAGGTTGGGATGGTCCCGGAGCTCCTCGGCGCCGGCGATCCGGTAGTCACCGTCGCGGTCCACGTACGGCCCGGCCATGCCGCCGACGAACTCGCCGTCGTACTGGCGCCCGATGTACTCGAGCGCCTTGGCCAGGAACGTCCGGTCCTCGACGATCTCGTCGTCGTCGATGCCCACGACCACATCGGCGCCCAAAGCATACGGCGCCGCTAACTGGACGTTGCGGATGCTGCCATAGCTGTTCAGGCCCAGGATGGCGTCGTCAAGGCAGCGGTTCAGCCGGTCCAGCTCCACCGGAGAAGCCAGATACAGGCGCAACTCGGATGCGAACGGCTCGAGGATTGACTTGGCCTTCTCGCGGACACGTGCGCCGAGCTCAGGATGCGCGGCCGCGGCGATGACGATCACCCGGAACTCGCCGTTGATCTTCCGGAACGAGTCCAGTGTCCTCGCCAGCGTGCCATCCTGGTCGAGCGGCGTGGGATGATCGAAGACGGTCCGCTCGTCGCCCGCCTCGCCGGTCGGCCACGTCCAGTAGGTGGGCACCGCGATCCACACGTTGTTCGAGCTCATTCCCACGCTATCCTCCTCACGTCCGGGCGCCTTGCACTCGCGCGACCGAAGTAGTCTAACGGACTTCTTCCGCTCGCGCTATGGTCAAGTGGACTGCACCGTGAAAATCACCACGATCGTTTGTGTCTTGTGGTGCTCGGCATCGGTGCTCTTGTGTCCGGGGACATCATGCCAGTTTCCTTGGATATTCAGGATATTCAGGACAGTCACCGTTTTCCGCCCGACAGAACGAAATCTTCAGGACAGGCGCCGTTTTTCGGCGAGGGACATGGGCGGGTTGCTTGTTGACACCGGCAGTTCCGGGGACGCAATACTTGTCTCTTGGCGTCAGAGGTTGGCAAAAGCCGATCGGAGCGGGGGGACGTGTCAGCCACGGTAAGAGCGCCAGCGGTGACGGGTGTGCATGCGGGCTTTTCTTGTGGTATACTCCCCACGGTCGGCGGCAGCGAACACAACGACCGGGTGCCGCTTTGCCGCGACTGCCGCAGGCAGCGCACCCGCTCGCAGAGAACACGCGGAGTTGCGGATTTTGTCTTCGGAACTGGGGCCGGATTGAGCGTTCGCAAATAGGAGGAATGGCATGAAGCCTGTGCTAAGCGTTGTGTGTGTTGGCGTGTTGGTGGCCGGTTTGCTGGCCGCGGGCCAGGCTAAGGGTGCGGCAGCGGCAGATGCGCCGACTGTCCAGGCCTGCGGCCTGCGCGTGGTTGGAGACGGCTACAAAGAGGAGAAGCCGGGCGCGCCCGGCATTCGCCCGTTCAACTGGTCCCGCGGCACGACGGTCGCCCTCCTGGTCAACTTCCCGGGCGGCGGCGTGCTGGAGCTGGACACCAAGGCGAGCAAACTGGACAAGTTCGCAGACGACAAGGGCACCGACCTGCTGAAGGCCGCGGGGTCCACGTTTAACAAGAGCGGTTTCGGGACGTGGCCCAAGATCAGCAAGGACAGCAAGGCGGCCATGCTGGAGCTGGTCAGCGCGGGCCTCCCTGCGAAAGGTGCGACGGAAATCGTGGCTTCGGGAACGGTAGTCCTGAAGAGCGCCACTCAGAAGAAGACCACTGTCCTCAAAGACGTCGCCCTCAAAGCCGGCACCAAGTTCACCGCCGGAAACGTTCCGTTCGAGATCACCAAGGCAGGCAAGCCGAGCTGGGGCAGCGATCCCTTGCAGGTCTCGGTCAAGACGAACGCAGACATGTCCGGCATCGCATCCGTGCGCTTCCTCGGCCCGGACGGCAAGGAGATACCGTCCCGCTCGGGCGGCACCTGGCGTTCCAGGTCGGGCAGGTTCCTCAGCATCTCAAAGAGCTACGTGCTGAAGAAGAAGGTCGACAGCGCTACAATCGAGATCGAGCACTGGACGGACATGAAGCAGACGGATATCCCGTTCTCGGTGACGGTCTCGCTCGGGCTGTAGCGCCCGGCGGCTGGTCACGCATCACATCGCGCGAACGGGCACGCGCCGGCCCTTCTTCGCGCTGTCCATCACGGCGAATACCATTGCCAGCGACTTGATGTTGTCGTGGCACTCGGTCTGGGGCTTTTTGCCCGTGCGCAGGAACGCGAGCATCTCCCTCAACGCGCCGTGCATCGAGCTGTGCTTCAACGGAGATGCCGGCACTTCGAGCTCGGCAAGCGCCCGAGCGAATCCCTCGCCGCCGACGACGACCTGGCCGTGCGGGTCGCCGTCATTGTCGTAGAGGAGCGTGCCCGTGTCG
>CAZDHT010000276.1:5810-6765 GCA_964505325.1 uncultured Planctomycetota bacterium
ATGAGACGCCAGTTGCCGTTCCAGCTCGTGTGGCAGCCCTCGGCGCACCAACTGCCGCGGTAGGTGAACACCACCCCGTCGGTCATGTCGAAGATGCAGCTCGCCGCCACGTCTCCTCGGTACCAGGAGCCTCTCGGATTGAACTCTTTCGCGTACACGGCGACGGGATCGGCGCCGGTCATGAACCGGGCGAGGTCGAAATGGTGGATGGCCATGTCGAGGATCAGCGGGCTGGGCATCTGGTCGCGGAAGCCGCCGAAGTGGGCGGCGAGGTAGAAGTCGCAGTTGATCGTAGTGAGCGTGCCCATCCCGCCGCCGGTGACCGTGCGGCGGATTCGGTCGTGCGCTGCATCCCACCGCCTCGACTGGCTGACCATGTACAGGTTGCCGGTCTGCTCGGAAGTGCGGACCATCCTTCGGGCCTCGGCCATGCTCGAGGCCATCGGCTTCTCGCCGATCACGTGGCAGCCCGCTCTCAAGCCCGTGCAGGTGACCGAACAGTGCGCCTCGGGGACAGTAAGGTCGACGACGAAATCCGGCCGGGCCTTCTTCAGGATCGCCCTGAGATCGGTGGAAGCATCACAGTCCAACTCGAACTCCTCGATCCGCCCGCGGGCAGCATCGATCTTCAGGTCGACCACCGCCGCGATGTCCACCTTCTCCTCGATCAACCGCGGGAACCAGGCGCGCGAAATGCTTCCGGCCCCGACAACGACTGCTTTTTCGACTGCCATGTGCTTTGTGTCTCCCATCCGTGGAAAACCGGCTCGCAGCCGGCCCGTTGCGACAGAGTGTATAATTCTCCCACGCAAAATCAAGACGCGGAAGGTCGCTCCCGGCGAAGCGCACATTCGGAGCGTAATGGGTCAGTTACGGGGGGATTTCCGTTCTTGTTCTTGACTGTATGTATGGGGTATGATATACATATAGCATGAGCAAAGCTAAACAGTCGCAG
>CAZDHT010000277.1:0-6756 GCA_964505325.1 uncultured Planctomycetota bacterium
CCAGGGGTGATTGAACGTTTCCAGTCACCCCTTGACGGGGCTCTGGGTAACTGCTGGACCACCTCGTACCCCGGGCTCGCCCTCCGGGCCTCAGCCCGGGGCTACGATCAATCGCCGCGACGCGGCTCCGGCAGGACCTCCGTGACATGTGGGCAAAGATGAGTTTCCTTGTCCCGCCTACGCCTCCGCCGCGTCACGCCGCGCGCGTGCCGCGCTGCAACCGCTCGTCCACGTGGCGGCGGGCGTGACACCGACGGCACAGCCACTCGACCTCGAGCGGGCGGGCGTAGTCGGCGTGGTGCGCGACGACCCGCCCCACGCGGCCGCACCCCTGGCAGCGCTCCGGACGCCGGAGCAATCCGCCGAGCAGCGCGGCCCGGACCGCGTAATGGGCCCGCTCCCTCTCCGGATGCCGCCGCTTCCAGCGCTGCGCCGCCGCCGACGCGTCGGCGCGATGAAGCTTTCGCCAGCGCCGGTGCGCCTCGCGGGGCCCGTCGCCCTGCGCCCGCCGGATGCGGGTCAGGAGGGCCTGGCACCGCTTGCAGCGCGAATAGCGGCCGTACCTGCCGTGCGGGCACGGGGAGAACTCGGTCAGCGGCAGCATCTGGCCACAGCGCGTGCATGGCTTCGTCTTCCTCTTCTCGTGCATCGGTCCGCTCCTGTTACGCTCCCACCCGACCGCCAAGACACCAAGACACAAAGACTCACAAAGGCCGGCGGGCGGGGCCGCCCGTCGGCGTTTCTTTCTCCTCGTGTCTCTTGGTGTTCTTTGGGTCTTTGTGGTTAGGTTCCTATGCCGCTGCGGGCGCAGCGGTCGCCCTCTGGCCCCAATGTGTCGCTCACCGCAGAGAACGCGGAGTACGCAGAGAGCATAACATGCAACGCCACAACAGCTTACGCGGGAATTGAGCTAGTCCCTGGGGCCTGCGCACCCTGCGCGTTGCAGAGACGCACGAATATGGCTGTAAGTCCTTCCTCTAGAAATACCTCTGTGGTCTCTGCGATCTCGGCGGTGAAATATCCGGGCTAGAGATATAGACGCAGCCGGGTGGCGTTTTGCTCCCTGTCTGGAAAATATATTTTCGGCGCTGCGGGCGATTTCGGCCGTAACCGGCGTCGTGGCGGTCAGTTACGACGCGAAAAAAAGCCCCCTTATTCTCCCTCGCACGGTGGAAAACGGGGACGGACAACTTTCCTTCGCCGAGGGAGCAAGAGGGATCGCCACCGGCGCTCCACCTGGCGAAAAAAGTTATCTGTCCCCGTTCTTCCGGATTCCGCCGCTTGGGGGGCTGTAGTAGGGGCGGTTCGCGAACCGCCCCTACAGCGGCAAGCGAGAATTGAATGGCCCTGCGGGCGGCGGTGGAATGGATATTCTGAATGGGGGGTGACGTGGGCAGTGGGCTTCGTTCTTCGTGGCACGGGCGTCTCGCCCGTGGGCGATCACGGCCGGGACGGCCGTGCCACAGGGGGCGTGCCGCCCGACGCCACAGGCGGCGACTGCTCCGAAATACCCCCCCGTTCAGAGGATCCACTCGCGGCGGTTGCCACTTGTGACCGCTGAAGGTTTTGTGCTAGCATAGACTCGGAGGTCGCCGATGGCGTTCGAGCAGCAGAGCCGTCTCACCGTGGACCGGCGGCTCCAGTTCCAGAGCAGCCTCGTGGCGGTGCTCGCGTTGTCCCCCATCGTGGCGCTTCCATTCCTCTCCAACCTGGGCGTGACCTTCTCCTGGTCGTACCTGAAATTGTTCGCGCTCCAGTCGGCGACGCTCATCGCATGCGCCGGCCTGTTCATCGTCCGGCGGCCAACGTTGCCGAACGTGCTCGGCGCCTCGGGCATCGCACTGCCGATGGTGTTCACCCTCCTCTGGGGTGCGCTGAGCATGACCTGGTCGAACGCGCCCTGGGCGGCGGCACAGCCGCTGGTCGAGCTCGGCTACATGGCGGTGGCCGTGGTCGCGTTCGCAAACCTGCTGAGCGGGCCGCTCGCCCGGAAATGGTTCACGGCGGTCTACGGGGCCGCGGCCGGCGCGGCGTGCCTGGTGTACGTCCTGTGCTACGGCGTGGCCAAGACGCACATGCGGGTCTATCCGTTCGAGAACCCGAACGTCGGCGCGGCGTTTGCGATCATCCCGATGGCGGTCGGGGTGGCATATGCCGCCTCGGCGGTCGCGCGGCGGGTGCGGATTCTCGCCGGGCTGCTGGGGCTGCTGGTCGCGGGCGCGTGTGGCTCCGCCATTGTGACCAGCAATTCCGAAGCGGCGATGATCTCGGCTGCCGGCGCCGTGTTCCTCGTCGTCGCGTTCTCGTTTCGCGGCATGGCCAGGCGGATACTGCTGGAGCTGTTGTGCCTGGGCGCGATTCTGCTGGCCGTGTGGCCGCTGCTGGCGCCCGACCTGTGGCCGGATGAGTGGCTCGACCGGCAGCTCGGGGCGCGGCCCGCGATGTGGCAGGGCGCTGCCCGGCTGGTGCGCAAGAGTCCCATCCGGGGCCTGGGGCTCGGCACGTTCATGGTCGAGTATACGCACGTCTTTCCGCTGGACTACGCGGCCCATCCGCACACGTCGGACATCGTCGAGAACGCCCACTGCCTCCCGCTGCACGTGGTGGCCGAGCTGGGCGTGATCGGCGCTCTGTTCGGGGCGTGGCTGCTGGTTCGCGTCTTTCAGACCACCCGGCTCGCGGCGTGGAACGCGGGGCCGGGAGACCGCACGCTGCTGCGCGGGCTGGTGTGCGGCGGACTGGGCATGCTCGCCCACGGCCTGGCCTCGACATCACTGCACCAGCCGGAGTGCACGATCAACCTGGTGCTGGCGCTCGCCATGATCGGCGGCATCGCCGCCGCGCGGCGGCAGCGCGCCGCCGTGGTCAAGCCTGCGCTGTGGTCCCGCATCGTTCCGCCGGTCCTGCTCGCCGGCATCTACCTCGCTACGGCGGGCGGCGGCCTGCTCAGCCAGATCTACCTGCGCCAGGCGAGCATGGCGCCCGCCGAGCGAACGACCCTGCGCGAGGACAAGCTGCGAAAGTCCATCGCCGCGACGTGGCCGACGCTGTGGACGATCAAGGCCCGCCTCAAGCTGGCGCTGCTGTATCAGAACAGCGGATACACGAGCGCGGCCCTGGCTCAGATCCGCGCCATCGACCGCCTGGCGCCCAACTTCGCCACCATCCGCCGCCACGAGGCGGACCTGCTGCTCCAGCTCGACCGCCCCGAAGACGCCGCCCGCGCGATCCTACGATACTGCCGAAAGAACCCGTTCAGCCGCGACGCCTACCGCCTGTGGACTGCCATCCTCGAGCGAGCCGTGCAAGCCGGCACGCCGCAGGCGGCCCGGCCCGACAAGGCCGTCAAGCTCCTGGCCATCGCGGAGGAACGGATCCAGGCCGACATCTTCAGGATATGGTACACGCGATTGGAGCTGGGCAAGAGGGACGGCAAGGCGTTGAGCCCAGAGGAGGGAGCCGAGCTGCTCGCCGAGATCACCGAGACGCACGTGGTCGGGACGCTGAAGCTCGGCACCGCCCGAGCATTCAAGCGGATTTTTCTCAAAGCCTGTCAACCGGCGCCCGCGAGGCCTTAGCCCAAGTTCCGCAGTTTGGCGCTTAGAATGACTCCATGGGGCGGCTCGCGGCATTCTAGGCAAAAAGTCTTCACTACATGTCAGTCATTTTCATTGTCGCTGGGAGTTCCAGACCGAGCCGCCGGAGCAGGATCGCCTGGTGCTCCGTGGGCCGTGTGATGCACCGCTTGCGGATCCAAATGCCGGTTCGCGTCGGGAGCACCACATCGACGGCTCTGATTTTTCCGAGTTCGGCGAATATTCGCCGGGGTTCGTCGCCGAGGCCGGCGGCTTGACACTTCTGTGCCAGGGTCTTCCACAAAACGTAGGCGAGGAAGCACACGAGGATGTGGGCGAGAACGCGGTCTTCTTTCTGGTGCCAGATTGGACGGATGCGTAGGTCGGTCTTGTGGATGCGGAACGCGGCTTCGGCGTCGGTCAGTTGGATGTAGGCTGTCCAGAGTTCGTCGGGACTCCAGTCGGTGATGTTGCTGCGGAGCAGGTAGCAGCCTTCGCTCAACGTGGCCCAGTCGCGCCAGGCTTCGACTTTTTTCCAGACGAGTTGTGCTCGGCCGTCGGTGTCCTCGATGACGTCGGTCTCGAAGAGGCCGGCGGCTCGGCTGTTGCGGCCGAGGAGTTTGCCGAGTCGCTTGGCGACGGTCGCAACCTTTTGCTTGCGTTTGCCGCAGCTCGTTTCGATCTGCCGAAGGCCTTCTTCGATGCGCTTCTCGAACCGGGCGTGCATGGCTTTTTCTTTTTCGCGGCGGTCGCGGCTGCGGCAGAGGATGAAGGTCTCGTCGCCGTCGGGTGACGCGCACAACTTCACTTCGAGGCCCTCGCGGATGGCGGTCCAGTCGTCGCGGAGAAGCTCGCGTTCGAACCGTCGGAGCATGCTCTTCGGCGTGCCGACGATGTAGCGGCGGCCGCCGGCTTTGAGGAACTCGATGTTCACCTCCGACACCATTCCGCGATCCACAGCCCAGATGCGGTCGGCCACCCCGTAGCGCTTCTCCATCGTCTCGACGATTTCCTGGAGTGTCGTCACGTCGTTGCGGTTGCCCGCGAAGACCTCGTAGCCGAGCGGCATCCCACACTTCGACACGACCAGGCCGATGCACACCTGCTTGCAGTCCGACCGATGATCCCGCGAGTAGCCGCGCCGTGCCATCGGATTCATCGCCGCCTCGCGGGCACATTTGACGAACGCCCGGTCGAGCTTGTCGTGGTCGAACTTCCGGTCGTCACCGAGAGCAAACTCGGCGGCATGGTTCTGTGTCGCGGAAATGCCAACGTGTTCGGCCGGCGCGTCCAGGGCCGTGGCCACCTTGCCGCGCAGGCGAAGACAGGTCGATTCCCACAGGTTACAGACGTCGGCCACGCCCAGCACCACCGGGCCGCCGTCGCCCCGAGCCACGAGCACCCGCACATCCACCTCGTCCACCAATCGTTTGTCCGTGTGGTAGGTGCCGTAGATCGAGGCCCGGGCCATGCCCACGGCGATGCCGCCAGCTTCGCGAGGATTGCGCTTTTTCACTTGCTCGCGCTCCGATGCGCGTTCGACGCTACCTGACTACTGACCTGCCAAGATCTTCTGCGCGTTGCCGCCCATAATCCTGGCGTACACGTCGTCTGGCAGGTTGCAGCTCTTGATGAACGTGAACAGCCGGTCGTCGTAGCCGTCGACGCCGTAACACAGCTTGTCGGCGAAATCGATGAGGAACCGCTGGCCGAAGTCCGGGTCGCGGGTGAGCGCGTTGTAGCCGGACCCGCCGGACAGGTCGGCGTAGAGGTTGGGGTAGGTCGCCAGCATCCTCGGCACGTCGCCGCCGGTCGTGACCGGTCCCGGCGGATACGCATAGTCCAGCTTCTCCGGGTCGGCATCGCCGCTGATGTGCGCCCACCACGACTGGGCGTGGCCGAGGAAGATCGTGTCCGGGCAGAGCTTGACCGCCCGCTCGAACGCGCTGATGTGCCCACCATACCACCAGTCCGGCATCTTCGTCGCCGGATACTGGAGGTGCACGGTTACCGGCATGCCGAGCTGCCCAGCCAGGCGGAACATGCGAATCGCATCCCAACTGTCGTAGCTGATCCGCCACTTGATCTCGCCGTAGCCGCGGGCGCCGCGGGCCTTGTACTCGCGGAGCAACTGCTCGGGATTCTCGCGGCGGCTGTCCACCCCGGCGAACGGGATGATACGGTCGGGATGCTTCTCAAACGTCTCGAACACCTCCTTGATCGACAGGTGCTGATAGGCGTAATCCAGCCCACCGTTAACGGCCTCCCAACTGAGCAGCCAGCACTTGTCGACGCCGAGCGAATCGAGATAGCTGATCAGCCCGGCGTGGTCCTTCCCACCCCAGTTGACGTGCTGGTGGACATCGATGACTTCGGATGGCGTGGTCATGTGGAAGGGCCCTTTCAAGAGGATTCGAGTTCCCTTACCGGCGCACCGGCAAATCGAAATACGCGTGCCACAGCTCTGCGTGATCGATTGTTTTGCGATCGGCGGTGTAGACGTGCTTCGTCGTCATCAGATGGACGGTGTCACCATCGGACTCTCCACCAAAGCGTTCGGGCCTGAGCGTGTGGATCACATAGCCCTCCAGTTTGTCCGTGCCCGGCAGCTCGAACTCTTTCACCGGCTTGAACCCGGCTCTGTCGTCAACTTTCCAGAGACGTAGGTCCTGGCCGGATGCCGGCCGCCCGACGACGTACCAGCCTTTCGCGCTATCGACCAGAATCCTCGTGGAGACCGCCTTGATACCTGTCGGGAAGACCTTCACCTGCAGGTCGTCCTGGATGCGGGCGATGTTGTGCAGCAGCGGGTCCTTGGCTGTTTCTTTCTGCGACCGTGAGCCTCCCCGGTGCCCGTACGCCAGATACGCGAGACCATCCGGCCCCCGGATGAGATCCTGCAACGTAGTATCCCCGTACTTCGGCACCAGCCACGCCTTGTTCACCCATTGTCCCTTGGTGAGGTCGTCGCACTTCGCCAGCCGCACATGGCGCCAATTGTAGTGAGGAGGAACCGGATTTGCGTTCTTGTCCCGGATGGCCGAATTCAGTACGGCCAGGGCGGTCTTTCCACGCAGAAGGATGCCTTCATAGCCGTACCGTCCTTCCGGAGTCTCCAGTTTGCTCCGATACCACTTGCCGCCCTCACGGTCATAGAAAGCCGCAATGACCGCGTTGGGCT
>CAZDHT010000278.1:0-6756 GCA_964505325.1 uncultured Planctomycetota bacterium
CGCAACGCAAAAAGCAGGAAGCACGATTTTCTTTTTTTTCTCCGATTTTTCTGAAGATCTTGCGGCCGGACCTGCAGGCGCGGCCTGGATGAGCCCAGGGCTCATGACGAACTGGCCCCGTTTTCTCCAGGCCGGCTGCAAATGCAGGACTCCTTGCGGCCCCAACAGGTGGGGCATTTTTCGATGTTGGTCGAGGCGGGGAAGCCCGTCGCGCCGCCGGGGCCGAGCACGACGAACGACGCGGAGTAATCCTCGCCGTTGGCTGTCGCCTTGACCTCGACTGTGTTGTGGTCGGCGACGTCGCCGGCGGACACGTCGAACGAGCCCGGGCCGGCCGGGACCGCCTGCCAGCCGTCGGGCACGGCCAGCTCGATGTGGGCCTGACAATCGTGGCCCTCGCGACGGAGCGAGACCTCGAACCGCCGCCCGATCCCCGGGTACAGCACCGGGTCGCCGTTGTAGTGCAGGATGATCTCGGTGTCGCCGTCGAGCTCGACCGCCGAGTTCACGTCCTCGGCGAGCGCGTCCTGGGCTTCTTCGTTGCGGAAGAGCCGCGACTTGAGATCCGCAGGCAGCTCGGTCTTTCCGCCGAGCGCGACGGCGCCCAACTTCTCCGCAAGCGCAAGCGTGCGGTCCGTCAGCTCGTCGAGGTCTTTCGGCGCATCGCAATCGCCGGTGAACTTGTGCAGCACGATGTCCGTGCCGATCGGGTCGCTCCACTTCCTGGGGATGCCGGCCGTGCCGCCCAGGATGCCGAGGAGTGCGCCGAGCGTGGCGCCGGTGCAATCGGTGTCGTAGGCGCAGTTGACGGCCTTGCACAGCTTGTCGCCGAAGTCCTCACCATAGAGCCAGCCCAGAACGGTGAACCCGTGGTTGACCTTCGCGTCGCAGGGGTTGTTGTGTCCGAAGTTATCGAGGATGCGCTGTCGTGCCTCGCCCCAGCGTTTGCCGTTCTGCCGGCACCACACCGCCTCGCGGATCGAGCGCGAGATGGCGCAAGAGATGGGGATCATCGACAGGCCGATCCGGATCAGTTCGAGCGGATCGTTCAGGACAAACGCCGCACTCTCGACCGCCGCCCAGAACATCTCGCCGTGCATGCCCTCGCCGCCCGCGTGGTCCATCGCCGAGTCCATCCAGGCCAGTGCCGCCGCCTTCTGCGGGTTCGCCGGCGCGATGCAGGCCCAGATCTCGCTGCGGATGGGCGAGCCCATTTCGTCCACGTAGTAGTTCTCGAAGCAGCCGGAGACGGGCGGCATCAGGCCGCGGTCGAGGTTCCGCATGCAGAAGCCGTATTCGTTCCACGGATAGGCGCAGGTGTATCTCCGCCAGTATTCTGCGAAGTGCGGCACCTTCGGCGGCACGCCCCTGTCTTCGAGCATCTTCAGCCACACGAGCTGGAGGTCGAGGTCGTCGTTCGGCGCCGAGCCGTCCGGGATCGGGTCGTAGAACGTGAGGTCGTTGACGAACTTCCGGCCCTCCCACGGCCCGCCGAGCGTGCCGCCGATGTTCTTGCCCAGCCAGCAGGCGTAGACCTTGTCGCGGTACTCGTCTTTCCCTAGCGTGATGTCTGCCATGTTTCTTAGCCTTTCGTTTTGCGGAGCAGTCTGCGCGCCTCGGCGCGCCGGGGGATGGAGGGCTGTGCGCCGCGCCGTGAGACGGAGATGGCCGCCGCGGCGCAGGCGAGGCGCGCGGCGGCGTCCAGGGTCTCGCCCGCGGCCAGCCCCGCCGCCAGGTAGCCGCAGAAACAGTCGCCCGCGCCCACCGCGTCCACCGCCTCGACTCGAAAGCTCGGAACAGGAAAGCTCCTGTCCGCTGTGATGACGCGGGCGCCCTTGGCGCCCAGCGTGACAATGAGCGCCCGCACGCCGAGGCCGAACAGCTCCTTCGCCGCACGGGTCTGGGACCGAGCGCCGGTGAGGCGCAGGAGTTCCACCTGATTGGGGACCAGATAATCCACGTCGGCCAGCAGCGCCGGCGGCAGCGGTTCCGCGGGCATCGGCGCGGGATTGAGGATGACCGGCACGCGGGCCTTCTTTGCGATGGACGCCGCACGCCGGACGGTCCGAAGCGGGACCTCCAACTGGAGCAGCAGGGCGCCGGCCTGGCGGATGACGTCCGCCGCGCGGTTGACATCGGCAACGGTCAGCGCTCGGTTCGCGCCGGGCGCGACGGCGATGAGGTTCTCGCCGGACTCCTCGACCAGTATGAGCGCCACGCCGCTGGGCGTGCCTTTCTTCACCGCGACGTGGCGGGTGTCGATGCGGTCGCGCTTCAGCCCGGCGACGGCGCGGCGGCCGAAGTCGTCATCTCCAACCGCCCCGACGAACGAGACTGGCGCGACGGCGCGCGCCGCGGCAACGGCCTGATTGGCGCCCTTGCCGCCGGCGGCCGTGTACAACTCGCCGCCCAGCACCGTCTGCCCCCGCTTCGGGAGCTTCGGGCACAGCACGGTCAGATCCGTGTTCGAGCTGCCGACGACGACCACTCGTCCCATGCCATACCACCCTATTGCCGGAGCGGCCGGACCACGCGGCATTCTACCGCGGCTCAGCTTCCGTTGGTAGTGAAAACGCTGCGCGAAGGCACACCGGTGACTTGGCGTCCGGCGTCCGGCTCTGCTGCCCCCCGGTGGCGCTACGTTACCGTGTTCATGAAGTCGTTACACCACCTCAGGGTCAGATAGCGCTCACCGGTGTCGCAAATAATGGTGACGATCAGTTTGCCTTTGTTCTCCGGGCGTTTGGCGACTTGGAGCGCCGCCCACACGTTCGCGCCGGACGATATGCCGCAGAGGATGCCCTGCCTCTGTGAGAGCGCAATGGCCGTTGCCGCCGCGTCCTCGTTTGTGACTGTGACGACGTCGTCGAGCAATTCGACGTTCAACACGTCCGGCACGAACCCCGCGCCGATCCCCTGGATCTTGTGCGGGCCGGCCTTTCCGCCCGAGAGCACGGGCGAAGCGGTCGGCTCGACGGCGATGACCTTGACGCCGGCTTTCTTTTCCTTGAGCGCTTCGCCCACGCCGGTAATCGTCCCGCCGGTCCCGACGCCGGCAACGAACACGTCGACCGCGCCGTCCGTGTCGGCCCAGATCTCTTCGGCCGTCGTCTTGCGGTGGACCTCGGGGTTGGCCGGGTTCTCGAACTGTTGCGGCATGAACGCGTTGCGGGTGGACTGATAGAGCTCTTCCGCCTTGACGATGGCCCCCGGCATGCCCTCGATGCCCGGCGTCAGGACGAACTCCGCGCCGAGCATCCTGAGCAGGTTGCGGCGCTCCACGCTCATGGTGTCGGGCATGGTCAGGATCACACGGTAGCCCTTCGCCGCGCCCACCAACGCGAGCGCGATGCCGGTGTTGCCCGAGGTCGGCTCGATGATCACGCTGTTGGGATTCAGTCTGCCGTCCGCCTCGGCGGCCTCGATCATGCTGAGCCCGATCCGGTCTTTGACGCTGCCGCCGGGATTGGCCGACTCGAGCTTGCCGACGACCGTGGCCTCCACACCCTCCGTCAGCGTGGTGATCTTGACGAGCGGCGTCCTACCGATCAGCTCCAGGATGCTTTCGTTGATCCTGCCCATTCTTTCCCTCCTGAGCGGATTTCCTACCGGCCAGGGGTGATTATGCCCTCTCGGCGCCTGTAGGTCAAGGGAAATCGATTCGGCCGCGAGGCGCGGCGAGCGGGGCCGTCGCTCTCAGTAAGCATCTGTCGCAGAGAAGCTTACTGAGGGCGATGGGCAACTGGCGGAGGGAGAGGGATTCGAACCCCCGGTGAACCTTACGGCCCACAACGGCTTTCAAGACCGTCGCCTTCAACCACTCGGCCATCCCTCCGGCGTCCATTATCATAGCATCGCCGGGCGGGCGGTTCAAGTTATCTGGCCGTGGCGCGGGCGCTGTAAGAAAGGGAAAGCGGGCAAACAGAAAGGAGCAGAGCCGAAACGGCTCCGGACTTTCGCCGCGCCTGCGCCTCAGTTCGCCTGCCCCACAACCTCCTCTGCCTTGGCGCAGATGGCGGCGTCGTCGATGCCGCAGTACGCGAGCAGTTGCTCGCCGGTGCCCGACCGCGGGAGCTTGCTCGCGGCGAGGACGACGAGCAGCACAGCCGAGCGGGGAATCAAGAGTAGACGTCCTCGGGATTGAAGACGCGTTCGCCGATAGTCTCGGTCTCACCGGTTTCGGGGTTGTACTTCGTGTAGTAGCAGTTGAAGTAGCCCTTGTGGCAGGCGGCGACTTTCTGGTCGACGCGGATGAGGAGCGACTTGCCCTCGCAGTCGATGTAGATCTCCTTGACGGCCTGGGTGTGGCCGGAACGCTCGCCCTTCTTCATCAGCTTCCCCGCCGAGCGGCGGAAGACCCACACCTCACCGGCGGCGAGGGTCTTCTCCAGCGCCTCGCGGTCCATGTAGCAGAGGGTGAGGACCTGCCCGCTCACGTCGTCGATGATGATCGCGGGAATATGGCCGTCTGCATTGAACTGGAGCTGTTCGGAGATTGACATCGGTTCACCTTCGCGGGAAAACGGGGGGAAAACGGGGACAGATAACTTTTTTCGCCAGGTGGAGCGCCGGTGGCGATCCCTCTTGCTCCCTCGGCGAAAGAAAGTTATCTGTCCCCGTTTTCCTGAAATGTTACCATTATTCAAAGAGCTCGACGCCGCTGTCTTTGACTTTCTTGCTTTTCTTCTTGCGGCCTTTCGCGGCGCGGATCAGCTTGGCCATCAACTGGTCGTACGCCTTCCGGTTAACGGGCAGCTTGACCGGCTTGCCGGTGGCGCCGGACAGGATGATGGCGCAGGTGATCTCGACCTGGCCGAGGCCGTCGGCACCCGGCGACACCAGCTCCTCCTTGCCCTGGATGGCCCGCACGAAGTTCTCGGTGATGGCGCGGTGGCCGCGCCAGCGGGGCTTCGCGTAGGGCACCGGCTGGAACTCGGCCTTGGGGGCGCCCCACTTGCTGGGCGAGTGCAGCGCGTAGTCGCGGAGCGTCGTGCCGCGTTTGTACTTGGCAAAGAACAGGCCGCGGTCACGCATCTCGAGGATGCCGTTGTCGCCGACGATCCGCATGTACTGAAGCGTTGGCGACTCGTTCACCGCGGTGCCGTAGTAGCCGGTGGCGCCGTTCGGATAGGTGAGGAGGCACTCGGCTTGGTCCTCGACCTCGATGTCGTGGAGCCACGTGCCCCAGCGGCCCATCACCTCGGAGGGCATCCCGCACAGGTGATAGAGCAGGTCGGTGGCGTGCGGGGCCTGGTTGACGAGCACGCCGCCGCCCTCGGTCGCCCACCGGCCGCGCCACGGGTCCGCCTCCCAGTACGTCTGGGACCGGAAGCACGGGGCGAGGAAGTAGACGCGGATGATCTCGCCGACCGTGCCGTCGGTCAGCATTTTCTTGGCCTTGCGGATCATCCCGCGGCCGCGGTTCTGGTACATCACGGCGAAGACGCAGCCGGACTTCTTGGCGGCGCGGAGCATCTTGTCCACGGGCGTCAGCGTCACGCCGAGCGGCTTCTCGGAAATGACGTGCACACCTTTCTTGAACGCGTCGACCGCGATGGGCGGATGATGGTAGTGCGGTGTGGCGATGATGATCGCGTCGACCCGGCCGCTCTTGAGCAGTTCCTTGTGGCTGGTGAACGCCACGCCGCCGCACTTCTCGGCGGCTTGGACGGCGCGCTCCTCGATCACGTCGCAGAGCGCGGTGACCTTCACCGGCCGCATGTGCACGAGGTACTCGAGATGGGAATTGCCCATGCCGCCGCAACCGACGACGCCGAACCGGACCTTGGCCATGGCTCTTCCTTTCCGAAGCTCAGTGAACCGGGCACCCGATTGGCCGGTATTCTAGCGGAGCGGGCGGGAAAAGGCAAGGCGGCGCGCTTCGCCGGTCTCGTCTCACTCCGGCCGGCTGCGGTGAAATTCTTCTTGCCCTTTTTTCTTGCATGTGGGATGGGGCCGCCTATAATTCCGGGGTGTAGATGTTCGGCCGTCTGGTGTTTTCGTCACATCTGGATCGGGGAAAGGAGAAGGGCATGAAACGGACGATGTTGATTATGGCAGCGTTGGTTATTGCCGTGTCTGGCTGCGCCGCGCGGGAGGCCGCCCTGTACAAGGAACTGACCTACAAGCCGGATGCCCTCACGGATGTGACGCTGGCGACGGACAAGGCCATCGTGGTCGTGCCATTTGTTGATGCCCGAAAGGAGAGCGAGGCGGCGTCGGAATGCCTGCTGTGGAACCTCGTGCCGCTGGTCGTTCGTACGACGCTGGTCGAGACGCATCCGGAGCTTGTCTACAAGACGAGTGGCAGCTGTTTCCGGCCGGTGAAGATGACCGGGACACTGGCCGATGCCATACCGAAGCTGCTGGCGGAGCAACTGCGCGTCACCCGTCGGGCCCCGCAGGCGCAGTACGCGGAGGATGTCGAGGGCGAGGGGTTCAAGGAGACGGATCTCGTGCTGCGCGGCACGGTGGTCCGGTCGGCGCTGACGACGAAACGCTACAGCTACGGTCTGGGTCCGGCCGCCGTGGTGGCATACTTTCTTGGGGCGCCGATGGTCAGGTACTCGGCCTGGCTCGAGGTCGATTGGCAGCTCTTCGACGCGAACAACAAGCCCGTCAGCCTGAAGAAAACCGCGTCGGTGGAAACCCCGATCGTGCAGCCTGCGGGGCTTTATTGCGGCCGGCGCGCGTGCGGGAAAAATGCACCGCTCGGCCTGTACGTCGCGGCGGTGAAAGCGGTGAACGAGAAGATCG
>CAZDHT010000279.1:0-6728 GCA_964505325.1 uncultured Planctomycetota bacterium
GGCGGGCTTGACAACGGGGCGATCATGGGGTATATGATAGGTGTGAGGGCGGTCCGTCCTAGTGGCGGGCCGCCTTCGCTGTCTTGGGGGAAGAACTGCACCCGGCACAGATTCTGCCTTGTGAGCGGCTATCCGCGCCTGTCCGCGGTGAATTCAGGTGCTCTTCTACTGAGGTCCATGTAATGAAAGGAGCGCAGAAGTCTCTATAGCCGAGGCCCACCTGCCCGCCGTAGCCTCGGCGCAGGCGGGTGGCCTCGGAACGGCCTCATGGAGGCCGTCTACAGGAGAACCCAGAAGCGGGCTCTTCCATTTTATAGACGTCAATAGAGCGCGCGAAGCTCCTCAAGGCCCTCGTGGACCTTATCGAACGCGGCTGCGAACCGGGCCGCGTTCTCCCGGTACACGAAGTACTGGTGGGCGATGGTGAGCTGCTCGTGGTAGCTGGCGTGCTCCGTCGCGGGCAGCCGGACCTTGGAGTAGTCGACCTTCTTCCCGTAATGGCGGCAGGTGATCGGGCAGCCTTTCTCGCCGAACGAGTTCCGCACGAAGACGGGGATCCGGTGGACGGGATGGTAGTAGCCCATGCCGACCGGTGCGCCCTCGGCCCGCAACGCCTTCGCGAACGTGTCGCGCGGGATGCCTTGCATCCTGTCTTCGAGGTAACGCAGGACGACGAAGTAGTATCCGCGTTGGGTGATCCGCTTGTCGGGCTTGAGCGGGATGACGCCCGGGATCGATTCGAGCTTCTTCAGGAGCGCGGCGACGTTCTTCATCTTGGCCGTCGTCTGGCCG
Organism: uncultured Planctomycetota bacterium; assembly: GCA_964505325.1. Classification (GTDB taxonomy): domain Bacteria; phylum Planctomycetota; class PUPC01; order PUPC01; family PUPC01; genus CAZDHT01. The sequence continues at coordinate 793 of CAZDHT010000279.1, forward strand.
GGGAGTCTTCGGAGTTGGGTGCGGAGGACGGCGGCCTGGAACTCGGTCAAGCGGCAGTTCGGGCCGACGATGGTATGTTCGTACTTGTCCGACCCGAGGCTCCGCCCGATGTGATGGTAGGCGTAGGCCCTCTCGTAGGTCTCGGCGCTGTCCGTGATCACGGCGCCGCCCTCGCCGGAGGTGAGCGACTTGCTCTGCTGGAAGCTGAACGTCCCCGCGTTGCCGATGGCGCCGACCTTCCGGCCGCGCCACTCCGTGCCGTGGGCATGGGCGGAGTCTTCCAGGATGAACAGGCCGTGCTTCCGTGCGACCTTTCGCAGCGCATCCAGGTCGGCCGGGTATCCGCCGTAGTGGACGGCGACGATGCCGACGGTCCGGCGGGTGACGCGCTGCTCGACGGACGCCGCCGAGATCTGGTAGGTCTTGGGGTCCATGTCGGCGAAGACCGGCACGCCGTGGGCAAGGATGACCCCGGAGGCGGAGGCGATGAACGTCATCGCCGGGACGATGACCTCGTCGCCCGGCTCGACGCCGAGCGCCCGGAGCGCCGCCTCGATGGCGACCGTGCCGTTGGTGACGCCGAGGCAGTGCTTCGCGTCGTGGTACGCGGCGTACTCCTTCTCGAATTCTTCGACCTGGCTGTTCGGCACGTAGCGCCACCAGTTGCCGCTGGCGGCGACGCGCGCCGCGGCGTCGACGTCGCTCTTGCCGACGATCGGCCAGGTACTCCGGAAGCTGCCAGGCTTGAAGAGCGGCTTGCCGCCACACAGGGCCAGTCTGGGCATCGGTCGGTCCTTTCGTTCACCCGGGAACGGGCCTTGGCCGGGTCCCGCCGACGATGCCGGTGTAGTCGACGTTCTTCAGGAACTCGAGCAGTTTGAACCCGGACTTCGGCGGCCGGTCGTCCTTGGAGATGTCGAGGCAGAAGATACCGGCGATGAAATCCACGAGCTCGAACAGGTCGAGTTCGACGCCCAGTCCGTGGTAGGCGCCGATGGAAAAACCGGTGGCGGAGTAGGACGGGGCCTTCTTGTTCTGGCCTCGGTCGTGCTCCCATTCCTGGCGCCACGACAAAGACGGTCCGAGGACGGTGGCGAAGAAGACGCCGGCCGCGATGCCCTTGTAGCTCACGGTCCTCGTCCCCCCCAACCCGTACTGGCGAGTCGTGGACGCCCCCTTCCACCTCTTGCCGCCCCGGTAATTGCAGCCGATCAGCATCGGCCCCATGTAAAGCACTGCGCCGGCCTCCATCATGGTCAGATCCACGTGCGCGACATCGATGAGGTCCTGCCGCCGGTACTCGATGTAGTTGGCGAAGGAGCCTGGCCTGACGCAGCCGGCGAAACATCCGCTGACCAGGATGACTAGCAGGAAGGTGCAGCGGCTCGACATGTGGCATCCCTGCGTGGAGAATCGCCACAACGAGTCTATAGCGCGGCGCGACGGCTTGTCAAACACGACTTGCAGCGGCGCCCGACACGGGCCCGGCGTCATCCCTGCATCTGTGGGTCGAAGGCGTCGCGGAGACCGTCGCCGATGAAGTTGAGCGCGAACAGGACGATGGTGAACATCGCGCCGGGGAAGACCAGCAGCCAGGTGTAGTGCCCCATCACCTCGGCGCCGTCCCGGATCAGCGAGCCCCAACTGGGGAGCGGCGGCTGGACCCCCAGGCCGAGGAAGCTCAGGAACGCCTCCTGGAGCATGATGGCGGGCACGGTGAGCGTCGCGTAGACGGTGACCACGCCGGCCAGGTTGGGAATGATGTGGCGGAAGACGATTCGGAACCACCGCGCTCCGGTCGCCCGGGCCGCCTCGACGAATTCCTTTTCTTTGAGAGCGACGACCTCTCCGCGGACGATGCGCGCCATAGTGAGCCACTGCACCGCGCCCAGCGCGATAAACATCGCGAGGATCCGCTGCGCGGGCGCGATGTCGCGGCCAAGCACGGCCATGATGAGCACAACGAACAGCATGTAGGGCAGCCCGTACAGCACGTCTACGAACCGCATCATCAGGCTGTCGGTCCGGCCGCCGAGGTAGCCGGCCGTTGCTCCGTAGGCGACGCCGATGACGACGCTGACCAGTGTGCCGACCAGCCCTACCGCCAGCGAGATGCGCCCGCCCATCAGGCAGCGCACGAGCAGGTCGCGCCCGAGGGCGTCCGTCCCGAGCCAGTTCCGGGCCGAGGGCGCCTGGAATCCCTTCTCCAGAAACTGCTCTGCGTGGTCCGCCTTGAGCAGCCACGGCCCGACGATACACGCCGCCGCGAAGAGCAGCACCACGGCCATGCACGCGAGCGCGAGCTCGTTGCGCATGAACCGCCCGAGCGAAATGCGGAGCGGCGACTTGTGTTGTGCTGCCTTGGCGCTCATTCGAGCCGGATCCTCGGATTGAGAAGCGCCTGGCTGATGTCGACCAGCGTGTTGAAGACAATCAGCAACGAGCCGTAGACCAGCACCGTGCCGAGCACGAGGGTGTAGTCACGTTCGCTCGGCGCTTTGACGAAGTAGCGGCCCATGCCGGGGACCTGGAAGATCTCTTCGATGATGACGCTGCCGGTGAGGATTCCCGCGGCGGCCGGGCCGAGATACGAGACAATGGGGGCGACGGCCTTGCGTGCGGCGTGGCGGAGGATGACGGTCCTCTCGCGGAGTCCCTTGGCGCGGGCGGTACGGATGAAATCTTCGCGGATGACCTCGAGCATGCTGGCGCGCATGATCCGCGCGATGCGGCCGGCAAAGGCGACCCCCAGCGCCGCCGCCGGCAGCACCACGTGACGCCAGCTTCCCCAGCCGGACGGGGGCAGCCACTTCAGCCACAGGCCGAACAGGATGGCCAGGACCGGCGCCAGCACCATGTTCGGGATCGAGAAGCCCAGCATCGAGGCCGACATCAGCGCGTAATCGGTCGTCCGGTTCTGGTGCACGGCCGCGATGATCCCCGCGGCCAGCCCGAACAGCAGGGCAAAGCCCAGGGCGACCGCACCGACGATCAGCGAATTGGGCGCGGAGCGAAGAAGGATTTCCTTGATGGTTTGATTCTCGCGAGCCATCGAATCGCCCAGGTCGAGCCAGGCAAGGTCGCGGAGGTAATGGAGATACTGGACGACCAGCGGGCGATCCAGTTTCCATTTGCGCTCGATGTTCCTCCGGATGGCGGGCGGGAGCGTGCGTTCGGCATCGAACGGCCCCCCCGGCATGAGCCGGAGCAGGAAGAAGGTCAGCGTGACGATGCAGAACAGCGCGAGGAGCCCGCCGAAGACCCGGCGGATGACAAACATAAGCATGTCCCGGCTCCGCTCCGAACGTCTTGGGCGGGAGGTCCGACGGCGGCGATTCTAGCGGCCCGCCGGAGCCGCGTCAACGCGACCGCCGCCAAGCGGGGATCTGGGGGCGGGCCGACGGGCTTCGCACAGTCCAAGAAAAGCAACGCGTGATGCTCTGTCCTGAAGTCGCGTCGCGGCCATTTTTGATCTGTAACAGGTTTTGCGAAAAGACCTTACGCAATTCCGAAAGGCGGGCCACGTTATTTGCCCTCTTTTTTCTAAAGGGTTTCCGCGCTCCGCCGAACACCGACCTGGACGCAAGGTGTGATCTTGGACTTGGCGCTTTGTGACTGGACCTTGACAGGGTAGCGCACCATGAGACTCCGTCGTGCTTTGACGATGACGGCTTTGGTGTTGGCGGCGCAGGCGGCCGCGGCGGGGGTGTACACTTTCCAGCCCGACCCCCCGGACCTGTACGACCTGGGCCATGACGAGGCGTATCTCTGGGGAATCGGCATGACGGTCCCCGAAGGTGAAGCCATCTCCAGCGCCAGCCTCTTCTTCGACAACATCCGGGACTGGACCGGGCCGCCGAACGATCTGCACGTGACGCTGATCGACTCGGCCGGTCTCGGCGTCGTCGTCTTCCTGGACGATGGGAACCCCACGAACTACTTCGCGCGGTGGGGTGAGCTACTGGTCCACTACGAGGATCTGCCCACGGAAGGGCAGGAAATCACCTACGAGTTCAGCGCATCCGATCTCGACACGCTGAACGACTACGTGGAGGACGGCAATTTCGGCCTGGGCTTCGACCCCGATTGCCATTTCTGGACCTGTGGCGTCACGCTGACGCTGGAGACGGAGCCCCAAGGCAGTCCCCACGAGGACCCGTCGATCCCCGAACCGCCGGCAGGTCCCGTGCTTCTTGGGGCCGTTGGAATAATCATCGCGCGTCGCAGGCGGCGCGCTTAGCGGATTTCTCCTCCTCCTCCTCCGCCAGTGGGGGGGCCGCTCAGCTCCTCGAGCGGTCCTCCCATTCCTCTTCCCTTCGAGCCCCCTGCTCCTGTCGCTGGCCGGTGAACGCGCCATCGGGTATAATTCTAAGGGCTGCGACGGTGCGCGTCACAAGGAGTGAGCATGAGGGCTGTGTTGCTGTTCGCCTTTGCCGGATGGCTTTGCGGCGCGGTCGGCGGCCCGATCCGCGCCGGGGAGAACGGCACGGCGGCGGTTATCGTTGCAGACTTCGAGCAGCCGTCCGAGCGGTTCCTGGTTACCACGAGAAAGCGCGCCGCCATCTCGGACCAGGTATCTTCTCGCGGGCGCCACTCATTGCGAGTACAGGCCGGCGACTACATCAACCTGAGAACGCGCCGGCTGGCGGCCGGCCGTCCGGGCGACCTGCTCCGGATCGATCTGTTCAACGCGGGCCGCCATCCGCTGTCCGTGCGGGCCGAGATCTTCGACGTGACGTCAAGCAAAGGATACTGGTACCGCCACGTCCGCCGGTACATGCTCCGGCCCGGCTGGAACACGCTGCCTTTCCGAGCGGCCCGGCTCTACCGCGGCGAGAAGAACTCGAGGCGGATTGCAGACTCATACCTGGACCCGGCCAAGATCAACCGCGTCGACCTGGCCTTCGATTCCAGCGAAGAACCCGGGTTCGTCTACATCGACAACATCCGGTTCGAGCCGGAGCCAGGAATGCCGGCGGTCAAGGGCCTGCGTGCGTTCGACTTCGGTCCGGAGAACCAGGCGATCCGACCCGGCTTCACCAGCTCCTCACGGGAAGTGTACGAGGCGGCGCGGGGGCACGGGTGGTCCGGCGCCGGGTGGCCGAAAGCCGTCCGTGACTACGTCCACCCCAACGACCTGCTGGCGGATTTTCGCGAGGCGCGGGGCGAGACGTTCTCCGTCCGCGTGCCCAACGGCCTCTATCACGTTCGTGTGTATTACGAAGACCACGGCTGGTGGGAGGACCAGTTCGCGCGGTTCAACTGGCGGACGATCAAGGCCGAGGGGAACGTCGTCCACGAAGAGCGGCTGACGCGGGAGCAGGCGGCGAAACGCTGCTACCGTTTTGCCGACCTCGAGCCGTGGCCGGGAATCGACGTCTACGACGTGTACATCCGGAACGGCCTCTACAAGCCCAAGGAGTTCGACGTCGCCGTCAAGGACGGCAAGCTTGACCTCCGGTTCGACGCCGACAAGCCGATGGTGTGTCGCATCTCCGCGATCGTGCTGTGGCCGACCTCGGAGGCCGGGGCGGCGGCCAAGTGGTGCGCCGAGCTCGACAAGCGAATGCACAAGGAGTTTGACGCCGAGAACGTCTACATCGACACCGGCCCGCGCGGGCGGCGGATGTCTGATATCCCCAAAGCGGCGCAGAAGGACGGAGTCGTTCTGTTCTCGGCGCGCGGAGCCACCGCCACCGGGCCGAGCTACGTTCCCGCAAGGGAGGAGCTGACCTCGGGCCTGACGCTCTTCTGTGCGCCCGGAGAGGACACGGGCGCGTCGTTCAGCCTGCGCACGGTGGGAAAGGGCGGGCCGGTCAAGATTGCCGCCGCCGTCCCCGGGTTGCCCCTCACGGTCTTCGTCGTCCAGAACCGCCTCCGGCGCCATAAGGGCGGGTACACCATCGAGCCCGACATTTTGCGTCCCCTGGGCGACC
>CAZDHT010000280.1:0-6724 GCA_964505325.1 uncultured Planctomycetota bacterium
CCTGCCGGTCAAGGGTAAAGGCAGGAAGCAGGTCATCGAAAAGAAATTTAGAGGTATCAAGGTTCGTCACGGCGGGAAGGTTCTGCACGAGGCGGGGAATGAGAAGGACATCGTTCGCGGTTGGGCGGATTTCTCGGGGGACGACGGCAGCGGCGTGACCGCGGCGGTGCGCTGGATGGCCGGCTACTGGCCCTGCTCGCTGGAGATCAGCGGCGACGGCCGGATAACCGTCGGGCTCTTCTCGAAACACAACCCTAAGGCTTTCCAGGTCAACTGGGGCACCCACTTGACCCGGCAGGTGATGCTGGACTTCCATCTTGGAGAAACCGATGGGGAAGAGACACTGTATGCTCTGCAACACCCGCCGATCGCCCGGGCACCGATTGGACAATACCGGTCCAGCGGCGCGATATTCAACCGCACCGAAATCGCCGGCGCGGAGGACGAGCTGGCCGTGTTCAAGAAGTATAATCGCGGCATGCCCGAGCGGGATGACACCTTTAAGCATGTAAGTCGCAGAGTCTTCTGGACAAAGTACTACAGTGAAATGGAATGCTACCTGTTGAACTACCTGCGGCAGGGCCGGACGGGTCAATTTCTGAGCGCGCAGGCGTTCAACAACTACGAGATCGACAAGGCTTTCGCCCGGTCGCATGGCTTCGACATCAGCAAGGATATGAAATGGGGGGGCACCGGCGTTCCCAAGGGCCAATTCGTGCAAAACTCATTCGACTGGGAGCATCAGCAGACGATGGGCCTCGCGCTCTACTACTACATGACCGGTGACGAACGTATCCGCGAAGGGATCGTCGACTACGGGGAGTACCTGATGCTGCACAGCGCCGCTAAAGCCATGCCCGATGCCTGGAAAAGCTGGCGTGCGTGGCAACGCATGGTGCGTAACTGCGCGTGGGTCTTCGACTTCACCGGCGACAAGCGCCAGCTGGACCTCGTACACCGCTGCATGGACTTCCTGATCGATTCGCGTGAGGTCCAGGGCAAGGCCGTCAGGGGTCGGAATCTCAAACGCGGCTACATTCTGACCTGCTTCAACCACCCGAGTGTCGCTCGCGGCAGCACGATGAACGAGAAAGACAAGAACATCCAGAGCAAGCGTATCGGCACGCTGATGGGCGAACTTTCCAGCCAACTGATGCACCTGCACCACAAACACCCGGATCGCTTGGGTTACAAGCGCATGGAGGACTTCGAGGATGCCATGCTGGGCATTGCCGAATACTGCTGGCGGGAGCACGGCCTGGACCGGAGCACCAAGCCCGCGGAGTGGACGATGCACCACCATTTCAAGATCAACGATCCCGGCCCGACCCTCGCGAACAAGAAGCCTGGCGGCTACGTCTACTCCTGCGCGGCGTGGGCCAACCTGATCTACCACAACTTCGGCGAGACGTGGATGTACGACATGGATTTCCACATCCCGTTCAACAATCCCAACAGTGCCAGGAAACAGCACAACCATCTTCAGAACCAGCAGGCTATCTATATCAATAATCAGCGTCCGCCACTGCGCCGGGGCTGGAAGGATGTGCCCGGCGTCAAGGTAACCGGTGCGAACGGAAGCTACACACTTTCCTGGAAAGCCGTGTCGAGCGTGAAGAAGTACAAGATCAAGTATGCCGACAAGCCCATCGTTCCCTGGCTGGGCTTCGATTACAAGAAGCAGAAGTACGACCTGGATCCGGAGAAGCACGTGCCGTACTTCGCGGCCAACAATGTCGCGGACGAACCCGAACCTTTGCCTGCCGGACAGGAGCAGACCTGGTCGATCAAGGGCCTGAAAGGCGGGGCGAAGCATTTCGTGGTCAAGTATTCGACCACCTACACCGATAACTGGGCCAATGTCAAGGGGGTTAAATAATGAGGCACCGTTCGAAGAAGATCGTCGCCGGAATGCTCTGTGTCATGTCTTTTGTTGTTGCCGTACGCAGCGCCCCGATTCCCCAGGGGCTCGGATGCAAGGACTCCGCCGCGGAGAAGGCGCTCGCGGCGCAGTGCGCCGAAATCGTCAAGCTGGTCGCGGCCGAGAAACCGGACTACAACGCGATATTTGAGAAGACCCAGGCTGCGCGCAAGGCCCAGCGTGGACTGCTTCCCGAGATGGACAAGGCCGGAGAGCTGGACGCGCTTAACGTGCCCGAAAAGACACCGCTGGTCTGCTACGGAAAGACCAGCCGGGAAGACGCGCTCCAACTTCTCAGGGAACAGCTGAATTACCACGCGCGGAGCACGGTGGGAATCGTGGGGGGAGACAAGAAGTTCCTTCTCGAATGGACGGGGCGACCGGGGTACCGGAAGCCCGACCGGCGGCAGGCGCCCATGGTCGCCGCCTTACGCGAAACGGCGCGCGCGGCGCTGATGCTCTCCAGGCCGATTGTCGAAGTGCGCGTACAGAAAGGTGACGAACTCTTTGCTGACGACTTCTCCAAGGGCGCGGGAGAATGGCAGCCTTTTGGCCAGTGCAAAACGGAGAACGAGGGTGACGCTTTTCGTTTGAAGGACGAGAAGGTCGCGCATCCTGACGCGATGATGTGGACCAAGAAGAAATTCGGCGGCGATTTCCTGGCCGAGTTCACCTTTATCCCTCACACCGAGGGGACCAGCGCGGGAGCGCTCTTCACGATTTGCGGCACGGCCAAACCCGGAAAGACGCTGGCGGTCTGCGTGGGTCGCACCATGCAGAGCTACAACAACGGCATCAACGGCTACCACTTCTCGATGCATCGCGGTGCTACGGGCCTCGGCAACATGCGGCGGGTAGGCCCCGGCCTCAAGCTGCTGATGAGCGGGAAGGACCCTTGTCCCAAGCCCGGCCAGGCCTACCAGGTGGCCATTGGAAAGGTGGGGTCGACCACTACTGTCCGGTTATAAGTCGAATAGTAGTCTCTGGTTAGAAGGAGCGGTGTTTTCATCGGTGCAGTAGATGTCGGAAAAGGCCTCTGAAAGGGGCGTTTGCTCGAAGATCGTCACACTGAGGATCTGTAGAATTGTGTAGAGGCTCCGGCCGAGATGCAGCCGTTTCTTTACGATGGCGATGAGGACGTAGACGGCCACGGCGATCCACACTTGCGTCTTGACGGCGTTTTCCGAGGTCCCGTAGAAGGCCTTGATGCGCAGATGCTGCTTGATCCATTTGAAGAACAATTCGACGCGCCACCGGGCCTTGTACAGAAGCGCGATGGTCAGGGCTGGCAGGGCGAAGTTGTTGGTGAGAAAGACCAGCCGCTTGTTCGTCTCGGCATCGAAGTAGACGATCCGCCGCATCGGCTCCGGATAGTACCCGGCGGTGTCGACGCCGGTGAGAATGACGGTCTGATCGCACCGCAACCCGGTCGACTTGTCGACAGGGTGCGAGTAGCGCCGCTTGAACTGGAAGCGGCGCTTGGCACGCGTGACGAAGAAGGCCAAGGCCCGGTGCATCGTATGGAGCCTGGCGAAGTCGACATACCCGCGGTCCATCACGTAGAACACGCCGGGTTGAGCGATCAGGATGTCGAGGACATTCACGTCGTGCAGCTTCCCGTCGGAAATGTGGATGAATTCGGGGATGCTGCCGCGCAGGTTCAACAGCGTATGGAGCTTGATCGCCCCCTTGGTGCTGCAAAACCGAGCCCAGGGAAACAGGCTCAGGCACAGGTCGATGGTGGTGGAGTCCAGGGCATACACCGTCGAGTCCAACTCGACGCCAAAGTCTTCGTCGGCATACAGGTCTTTGGCGATGGCAATGAGAACCTGTGCGAAGTCGGCGTACATGCGCCAATCGCGATGCTCGTTGGCGTCGGCCAGGGTGCTGCGGGAGACGCGCCCACGAATCCCCATGTGGTACAGCTTCGACCGTCTGGACCGCAGACACGACTCGATATCTCGCAGGCTCTCGCGATAGGTCAGTTGAGCGAAGGCCATGCACAGAAACTGATCGAGGCACGAGAACCGTCGAACCTTGCAGCTGCCCTGGTAGCGAGCCACGCACCGGCGGAATGCGCGCAGCGGCAGGAAGCGCATGACCTGCGCGAACACGATCGGCCCCGTATACACCGGCCTCTCCTCTCAAGAAGGAAAGGCCCGATTGTACGTCCAAATTCAAGTCGATGCAGGCCATGGCCGACGCCAACCCCTGATACGCTTACAAGTTACAGGCTCCCACATGATCAACAACCGGACAGTAGTGGGGGTCGACAATCTTCCTGGTGGTCGACGGCAAGCTCTTTCACCAGTACTTCGACTCGGCGGTCCACGGCCCCGTCCTGAGGAAGGGGCATATCGGCCTGCGCCACTGGGCCGGGCTCGATGCCAGCTACAAACACTTCAGCGTTTACAGTCTGGTCAAATGCAACTGAACGAGAGGGCGAGTAATGACGCGCACGTCCGCTATCGTCCCAGCAGTTTGCCTGTTCTACGTCTGCGCGACCGCGTGCGGTCCGAAAAGCCAACCGTGCATGGCCTCCACTTGTACAGGCCGTTATGCTATCTCGCTTGGCTTGGGGGAACGGACTTCAGACGCCGTAGATTCGGGTGTATCTTTATCGGCTGCCGCGGTTCCTTGGCCTCCCGAATGGATGCGGGCCAGATTTCGCGAAGAGCGCGGCCTTCGAGTTCTATATTGACGACCTTGCCGCGAATCGTCACGGTCTTGCCGACAAGGACGTCGAGAGCATCGACATTTTTCGCTCCGGTGTAGACGACGCGCTTGACGTAGCTGTCGAGCGAGTAGAAGCTCTTCCGCTGCAACGTGGTCGCCATGTTCGGGGCCTGCTTGACGGCAGTCAGAACGCCGGTGAACTGGTGCTCCTGCCCCTTCTGGTTCTTGTACCAGTCCTCATCAGCGAAGAGCTTAACCCAACCGCCAGGATTCACCTTGCGCAGGTCGGCCACCTTGGCCGCGGCCACGGCAAACTGAGCGGTCTCGACGGATATGGAGCCGGTCCAGAAAGGAGCATCGCTCTTCTTCTTGTTGGTGCCGGGGGCGTCAAGAAGCGCCTCAGCGTCCTTACCGTCCTTGAACACCGTCGTGACGGTGATGGTGTACTTCCCGCCGGGAAGCGGCTGGTTGGTGAGTCCCGGACCGAAGCGGCCGGGCCTCTTGATGCCGGGCCGTAGGCCACCGCCGCCTGGATTCTCGCCGACGACAGGATACGAGAGGTTGCGGCCGAGTGCCATTTTCGTTGTGTGCGTCTTCCCCGGATCGAGTTGGATCGAGCGCGGAATTCGATGGAGCATCGTGCGCATTAGCGCGCCCGGCCGATACTGCTTCTTCGTCTGCGCATTCCTCAGCACGCATTGCCACGAGCCCGAGTTGACGTCATCAACGTAGAAATCGGGGTCGTAGAGCTGAAACGGTTTGTCGGATGTATTTCTGAGAGTAACGTGGAACGTCATCCCCTGGGCGAGGCCGAACTCGGCTTTTGCGGGTTTGACCAAGAGCGAAAGCCCCCTCACCTCCCCGGTCCCCTCCGCAGGCTTCTTCTCTTCTGCGGCGAGAGACGGAAGCGCCATCGCGACGGACAACAGCACAGACATCCAGAATCTGCTCATGTTATTCCTCCCGGAGAGAAAGAGAAAGCTGGCTCAACATGCCAAGTATACCAGTCTGAGGATACGGAGCAAACAAGTCTCGGCTTGCCGCGCGCAGGGGCTCTGACACGCCGCTCAATGCGGCAGGCGTCGAGTGGGGTCGGCTCGGCGAGCTGACGCGCCCCCACTGGGAGCAAGGGCGTCTCGCCTCACGGCTCCTTCCGCTAGTTAGTTGAGTGAGCCACGCAACACAAAGCGCGAGTCACGCCGATGCCGGACGTGGTGGCCCGGGCATGTGGCGTCATCGGCGGACATGCAGCATCCTCACGACAGAATTCCAGCAGAGAAGATCGACTAAAGACATAACTGGCTACCTGTCAAAGACATATGTTCTTTAGAGATGTGGAAGAAGCCCTTCCCAGTGGGCAGTTCTGCTGGCTTAATGTAAGTGGAAACGAAGACGCAAGCCCTTGAAACGAAGGAGGATAGAGATGGCGAAGGCGAACGAAACGCTCGACTGGCTGATGGCGAAGAACCGGCGGACGGGCGTCCGCCGCATCGAGGTCCTGGGCTGGAAGCGGCTGGCGAGCATCTACTACGCCGCCAGGCCCGGCAGCGCCGTACGGAGGGCGATCAACCGCGAGGCCCGCCGGTGCGGGTACACGCCGCGGACGATCCTGGCACTCAACGCCGAGTAGGAGGACGACGGCATGCGTATCACGAGCATCGAACTGGCAGGCGAACCGAGGACGATGACGCGAGACGGTGGGGGACTGCCCGGGGCGTTCGCCCGGGTCAGCCGGAAGATTGGCGCCGAGCATATCGAGGTCACGGTCCTGACGCCGGGCGGAGAACACACGCACCAGGTCGACCCCGGCTGCCACGACGACCTCTGGTCGATGGCGGAATGCCTGCAGGAGACATTGGACGGATGCGTCGGTACCAACAGCATGATCCACGACTACTACCGCGAACTTGAACGCTTCGCAGACTGAAAGGAGATCACGATGACGAAGGCGAACGAAGCGACGGAATGCCTGGCGGCGGCGATCAAGGACACCCTGTCGCCGGAGGCGGTCGCGGCCATCGCCGCTCACCTGGGTACGGTGACCACGAAGAAGAAGAGCGTCAACGCCGAAGCGGAATGGTTCCGCTCGTTCCTCGTCGACCTGCTCGGCGTCGAGGAGTACGACGC
>CAZDHT010000281.1:0-6653 GCA_964505325.1 uncultured Planctomycetota bacterium
CCGGCGCCCGCAGGGGGTGTCGATGATGATGTTCGCCCGGCCGGCGGCTTCGAGGACGGTCGTACCGGGCAGCACGTGGACGTGCTGGTTCTCTGGCAAAAAGTTGACCTTAGGCGAACTGAACTCGGGCATCGACCCTCCTCTACCGCAGAGCGTCATGTCGAACGGCACGATTGTAGCGCCGTGCCGCAGAACTGTCAAACCGAGCCACGGTGCCGCGAATGTTGCAGCTTTGCCGTCCGACACAAATCATGCAGACTCGAACGATGTACCAGCATCAACCGGGGTGGGAACAAAGGAGGCAAAAGATGACGAAGACCCGGCTGGTCATTCGGGAGCCGTCGTCCGGGCGGCCGGTCCGCGGCGCCTTGTTAAAGACGCTTGCGGTCAGCCCGAACACTCGGCGGGTCGCATGCGCGGCGGAGCGAACGGCAAGCGGTCACCGCGCCGTCCGCCGCCGGCGTGCCGCAATCAGGCCTAGGAGCAACACCGTTGCGGTCGCCGGCTCAGGGATCGGTTCCTCGCTCTGGGTGATCGGGGCGCCGGGTTCCGGGTACACCTTGTTCTTGCCAATCTTGTTCGGTGAGTCGTGGACCAGGACGATCTCGCCGAAGCCGCAACCCTCGAAGAGAGCGCCGCTGATCTTGACCTCGTAGATGACTTCAAACTCCCATGCCGCGTACGCCGCGGCGTTGGGACCCGTCAAGTTGTAATCGTCGCCGGCTTCGGGGGAATCCACGGTGAAATCGTCTGGGGACACTTCAGCAATGTGGCTCAGGTTGTACACCAGCGATGTGCTGTGCAACAGCACGTCGTCTTCATCGCCGGTTTCAACGTGTTCCACCTTGGAAACGTAGGTGCCGTGGTCCTCCTTCAGGTAGTCCAGTTCGAAGTCGAGCACGAGGTTACCGCCGGCGTCCCCGATTTGGAACTGAGCCTTGTCGCTGTCCTTGAGGTTCTTATAGGTGTGGCCGTTCGGCCAGCCAATGGCGTTGTCTCCGTACGAGTTGTCGACCAGCGTAACCGGCTGAATGAAGGCGATGGACAGATCACCGCTGTCCGGATCACAGTGAGACCAGAGCTGGCCTTTGTCCAGCGCGACAATCAGCGGATCGCCCCTCTCCGCGCCCTCGACGTTGAGCACGAGCTCGACCCCCGAGGTGTAACCCTCGGACGGATCGAAGCGGCCGTCGATAACAGGCGCCGCCAGTACGGCCGCCCCGCCTATCACTATCAGCGTCACAACACAAGCCACTCTGTTCACCAACTCAAAAGTCGCTGCATTCATTCTTCTTCTCCTTAGTCATTTCTGCCAAAGACAAATGAAAGTCCCGTGCACGCAGTTCTTTTCAGATGCGGCTGTTGCCACCTCCTTTCTTGTCTCCGAGACCCGTTAGCGGCTCCAATACAGAACAGGGCCGTGACGCGACGGACACAGAAGTCCAGCGTCTCCAGTCATCCGCCCCCCGCCCTCAGGGCGCAGGGCGCACGGCCCCCCTACAGCTAAATGCGGTACATTTGGTGTGGCAATGCTACACGCGGCGTAGCAAATTCTGCTGACCGCTCCAGAGCTGCTGTGCTCACGGCCAACCCCATACCCTGAAACGACTTGCAGAAAGCGTCACAGATCAGCTTTTCAATGGGCTGGGTTAATGAGCAAAGGGGGGAACTGCTGTTGGTTGTGCTGATGGCCTCGTTCGGAGGTCGAGGGCGGGTGGGAGTGGGCTGTGGGGACGGCGGCTCGGGTCACCAATTCGATGAGCGGGCCGGCAAGGCGGGCGCGTGTTGACGCGCCGCCGGGTCCGGCTCATTCGCCTGGGCAATACCTGGCAGCCGGGCGGTTGTGCGCCAAGACGCTCGGTTGATCGTTGCGGGCGCGGTCCTGTGGGTCGACCTGCCTCGTTCGGCGCACGCCGGCTCCTTCGTTCCTCGGGGCGGCCTCCGCGACGCCTGCTACCGCGGCGGCGAATAACAGGGTCCCAGCTACGACGCAGGCTGTCACGGCGACTCCTCGGAGAAACCGGAGCAGGGCGTGATACCTGCGGTAGCGCCGGTGGCGCCTTCGATGGTGCGTAGCCCGAATGCCGCGCGAGTAGCCGATGCGGCCCTGGCACCCGGTACGGAGCCAGTCGTAGCGCCGGCGTTTCTGCGGGTCCTTCAGGACGCTATAGGCTTCGATCACCGCCCGCACCTTCCGGCCGGTCGGATCACCGCCCGCATCCGGATGGTGCTTCTTCACGGCGGCGCGGTAGGCGTGGAGCAGTCCCGCCGGTCCGGCGGTCGTGCTCACACCCAGCACCGCATAGTAGTCGCTGAGAGGTTTGCGATTGCGTGGGCAAGTCGAGATCATGTCATCCCTCCGCTGAGCCGCGCTCGGTCATGATCAGTCGAGCGCGTTCGGCCCGTCGCGCATCTCCTCGGGGCCGCGGGCGCCCGGCCCGATGCCGGGCGCCTTGGTTCATCCCTGTCGGGTCAGCGGCGCTTCCGCCGCTTCATTGCAGCCAATCCCAGGAACAGGAGTGATCCCACGGCCGGCTCGGGAATGTTCCCATCCGGCTCGTAGTTGCCGAACTCGACCGTCACCAGGGTCTCGTCGGGGAGCGTGACGCTCACCGGGTTCGGCGTTGTGATCACCCATCCGCTCTTCAGCGTCTCGGTGACGGTGTAAGCACCGAGCTCCAGGTCGGTAAGGGTGACCATGCCGTTGGCCTCGGTCTGGACGGTCTGCGAGAAGCTGTTGGGGCCTTCGACCAAGAACTCCCAGTCCGGGAGCAGGATCTCATACGGGCCGAGATCGCCGTCCCGGTCTTCATCCTCGAACTTGATGATCCTGAGCTGGCCCAGTATCTCCTCCTCGTAGTTGCCGAACGTGGCCGTGACCAGGGTCTCGTCGTCGACCGTGACGGTCACCGGGTTCGGGGTGGTCACCGTCCATCCGCCCTGCTCGGTCTCGGTGACGGTGTATTCGCCCGGCTCCAGATCGCCGAGGGTGACGGTGCCGGTGGCATCGGTGCTCACCGTCTGCGAGAAGTTGTTGGGGCCCTCAACCAGGAATTCCCAGCCTTCCAGCAGCCCCTCGATGCCGTTCTGGGCGCCGCTCTGATCCTCATCGTCGAACTTGATGATCCGGAGGTCGCCGTCGGAGTACACCTTGTTCTTGCCGACCTTGTTCGGCGAGTCGTGCACGACTGTGACCCCGACGCCACCGAACCCGTTGGCGGCGAAGAGCGAACCGTCCACCTCGAGTTCGTAGATCACCTCGAAGATCCACCCCGGTGCCGACGGCGGATCGCTGTAGTCGGGCACGGAAAGGGGCGAATCCGTGGTGAACGAGCTGTGGCCCAGCCCGTCGGGAGGAGCGGCGAGGTTGTAGTCGAGTGAGGTGCCCACGGCGAGGACATCGCCGGCGGAACCCACGTTGACCGCGCCCTCGCCGGCGGTCACTCCCGTGCTGTAGCCAACGCCGTCTTCGTACAGGTAGTCCACGACAACATCCAGCACGACGTTGCCGTCACCGTCCTTGAAGACGATCTCCGCCATGTCGCTCTTCCTTAGTTCATCGAACTTGTGACCGCCCGGCCAGCCGATGGCGTTGGCACCGTACGTGTTGTCAACGAGGGTCACCGGCTGGACGAACACCACGCTCACATTCCCGGTACCCGGGTCCTGGTAGGTCCCCAGCAGGCCGGGGTCCGCGGGAATAAGCGGATCGCCCTTTTTGGCGCCCTCCACGTTGAGAGGGATCGGTCCCGCGATGTAACCTTCGCCGGGGTCGTATTTGCCGTCCACGATTGGCACGGCCATCACCGACGCCCCGAACAACACCAGCACTACAACGGTGCAAGCGATTTTTTCGATCAGTCCTGATTTCACGATGTTCTGCTCCATTAAGAGTCTTCAATAGGCCTCACCACACAGACGAGGCCACTCGTTGGTCGTCTCGCAACCTGAGTCACGTTCGACCCCGTTGCGTGGGACCATTCCTAGCTTCTCTTCCTGCGAGCGAGGCCGACCGCACCGAGAGCCAGCAGCGCCAAGCCGCTCGGCTCAGGGATGTTGCCGTTCTCGTGCTCAAAGCACTTGGTCCGCAGGTCGTACTCGATCACGAGCTGCTCGGCCACCTCGATGCCCGAGTACGAGAAGAACACGATCTCCGATTCCGGCTGCGGGTCGATCTCGAACATGTACTCCCAGTGATAGGGAGGACCTGCCAGATCGTCCACGTTGAGAATCATCGGGATACCCGGAGCCGAGGGGCCGCCCGGCCAGGAGATGGTGACGACCTTGCTGACGTCGATGCTTCCGTTGTCGTCGTCAATGGTGTCCCATTCCACGACCAGGTAGACCTCTTTGTACTTTGTGCGGTCGTTCAGGTTGTCCAGGAACACTGTGAGCGTCCCTTCGCTCAGGCCGGACCCTCCGGTGTTCGTGACCGTCACCGTGTCGTTTCGCTGCCGGTCGGGATTGTCCCACCAAGCAGGCGGATCCGTCGCCGGGAGGATTGGCAGCGCCAACGCCGGGCCAACCAGGCTCAGCAGGAAGGCCGCCGCCAACATACTCAACAGCACCTTTCTCATCACAACACCTCCAAACACTGTGAACTAACACCAATACACGGAACTCAACAGAACTCTCACTTCTCAGCAGATGTGCCCTTTCTCCTTTCTACCTCCTGCAACTGAGGCCAAGTGGTTCACTACTATTAAGTCCACGGGATCCAAGCCGGGTCGCTGTGGCTGGGGACCGGTGACGGCGGAGACAATCCCGCCAACGGTGTACGCGGCGGCCCGCCGTCCAGCGGCGGCCGTAGCCACCCAGCCCGAGCTACATCCCAGCCGAACACCCTTCGCCGGCGTGGCGAACATCGTTCCGGCCAGCATGGGCGTGGCAGCGCAACCCGTTCCCTGCCTATTGCACCCGGCTGTGTTTCATCGTCCCGGGGATCCGCCCCTCCCGTGAGTGCTTCACGTCATATACAGTCTCCTTGACTCGTTCTTCCCCTGCGCCGGGCTCTGCCATTTCCCAAGCCCAGCCGGTCGAAACGCTCTCAATGCCTTACGATCACGACGCAGCTACCTGCCTGCTCCTGGCGTGTCGGACGCCGTTAACGGAGATGGTGCTCTTGCAGGTCGGGCAGTGCCACAGCTCGATCGGCGGCAGCTTGCCCAGTTGCTGGACGCAATAGAACCGCGCCCGTTCGTGATTGCACGCGTATCGTCTAACCACCCTTTATCTCCTCCAAGTCACCCGGTGCCCTTGTGGTGCTGCCGGGCACATGGTCCGTTTTCGTTTTCATTCCTCCTCGCAACGTCACCGCCCGGTCTGGGGCAGCGGCAAAGCGAGATCAACATATCAACGCCGGCGGCAAGAAGTTCGGAGCGTCCCCGCAGGTCGCGGGGCTCCTCATGCGCCGCCTGACCAGTCTTGGCCTCCTATCTTCTATTACATCTCTCTAAGCCACTGCGGCCTACGTCGGCCTCCAACGGCGCTCATGAGCCAACCCGTTGGGCACCAACGCGTTATGCATGTCGTCGCATGCCGCAACGTCGGCGACCGGGGATTCGCACAGTGCCAGGGCCAACGCCCATGCCGCCGTGAAACAGCCCTGCCCGCTTCGTTTTTCCGAGGCCACCCGCACCGCTGCGGCTGGGCTCGATCACCGTCTGACACCGGCTTCACGCAGTAGAGCACCGTGTCAAGACTGGCAATCTCGTCCGTCTGCCGGTGATGCAGGGCATCACGCGCATCGACTGATCACGCAGCCTGGCGTCGGGCCGCAAGAGCGGCCACTCGGCCTGGCCGGCACCGCGTCCGAGCGTTCACCGCCGACCTGGCGGCCAAGACGCCGGACAATCCCGGCCAAAGCGTTCTCTCAATCCTGGCGTCCTCTCAATTCCTTCCTCCGACGACCACTCAGAAATGACGCACCTCACGGAGGCAACAACCCAGCGATGCCTCCAACACGAACAACCGAAACCAGACTTCCGTTCGCTGTTGCGAGTGTGGCTGGCAACAGCTCCATATTCGAAGCTTCCTTCCAGTGGTGACGGTGAGTGCACCCGTGTGACCTGCCGGTCGGCCGCGTTCAGGCGATTGCCGCCCCGAGAACGCTTCTGACGGGCCCGCTGTGCTGCGGACCCCCGGCCGTGCCCGGCGCTGCACTCAGACCGTCGACTGCTTCACTCCATACGCGTCCTCCTTCTTCCAAAGACCGGTTCATCGTCACCAGTTCCCTCAGTCTCATCTGCGATCCGTCTCTTCCGGACAGCCCTGTCATCTCTCGTGCGCCTCCTCCCGAGCGCCGGGAGACGAGTCAGGGGCCATCGTTGCCGTCCGGCGGGCCTTTTCGACCCGTTGGTCTGTTGTCGTGTCCTCCTTCACTGCCAGGTACATCCTTCCACGTCTCCTCATGCGAGGGGACGGGCTGCTCTGCTTCTTCCCTTACCTGCGCCGGCGGAGTCTCGCACCTGCGAGCCCCATGGCGAGCAGAGCCAGTGGCGCCGGCTCGGGGATGTTGTCGCTCTCCTTGTTTCCGAAGTAGACCACAGTGGTCTGGTTGGCGACCACCGCCGTGCTGAACGGGTTGAGCGTAGTCAGATACCATCCGCCCTTCAGCGTCTCGGTGATCGTGTACTGCCCGATGACCAGGTCGG
>CAZDHT010000282.1:0-6502 GCA_964505325.1 uncultured Planctomycetota bacterium
TCCATCCGACGCGGCTCGACCGGATCAGCGTCCCGCCGATGATCACGGCCGCGATCGCCAAGTGCGGGGCGTGCTTGTATTCGACCCGCACCAGCCGCCGGGCCATCATCACCAGAGCGATCCGCTCGCGATACTGCCGGTCGGAATATCGATAGGTCTTGAAGAAGACCCCGTACGCCTTGACGATATCTCTCTTCTTGATGCCTTTCGGTTCTTCGATCGCGTACACCCAGACCCGTTCGCCCCCCTCCCCGCGGAGGATACACCAGTACAGGCGGTCGATTCCCGCGATGTTCGGAGGTTCATCCTCCGGCTGCTTCCACATCAGCGCGCCTTCGATCGCGACCAACCGGCCGCGGGCGTCGGCCGGCGATCTCCGCAGAGTCTCCGGGGTGAGCGTGCCGTCAACCCGCTTCCTGATCTCCTCCTGGGTCATTTTGTTGACGAGATTGGCCAGGTAGTAAAACGCCTTCGCCTCCAGGCCGTTGGTGCCGTCGTTCACGGCTTCCAGGCAGGACGGGTCGGTCAGGTATCGGGAACCGTCCACCTCACGCGCCACGATGACCGGGGTCGGAGCTTCCTTGGTGGCATCCAGTTCTCCGGCACGCAAGTAAGGATACAACCGGTAGTATCGCCCGAGCACGCTAACCCTGTCCTGCTTTCTGACACCTTGGGCTTTGTAGACGGTGAACACGAGGTACGTGTTCTTTTTCGCATCCTCGATCTCGTACTGCGTGACTGCCGGAATACCCCCCTTGGGAACGGCGAGGTCCTCCCGAGGCCGTATCACCCGCACAGTCCCTTCCAGGGAGACGTAGGCGCCCGTCTTCGTCTTGCCGATCTGATCGCGCGGAGGCAGCGGCCGGACTTCTTTCGCCAGCTTCGACTTGTCGGCCTTCTTCAACTGATAGAGCAAATGCGCAAATGCGTAGCTGTTCAGGTCCTCGCTGTCGACCATCTCCTCCAACACGCTCGAGTCCGTCAGATAGCGGGGCAGTTCGTCTGTCTTGGGCTCAATCTTCGGCTGGGCAGCAGCAGACACGCGCTCTTTCGGAGGGACCGGAGCGGCTGTCCGGTCATCGTCCTCCTCGGACGGCCCCACAAGTTGACTGCCGACGTACACGATGATCAGCAGCGCGCCGCAGAACACCGCCGCCCAAATGATGCCGCGGTACGGGTTGGTTTCCTTCCGGCCTGAAGCTCTGTTGAAGTGCATCGCAGACGGTCCTCGCTTGTCCGATTCTAGGACGGCCGCCGGTCACTGTCAATACGAACGATGCCCGCCGGCAGCAAGTTCGGGGAATCTCGCCCGGCGGCGCCGCCTATACCGGCTCACAGAGCGCGATCAGGTCCTCGACGCGTGCGGTGGCCAGCGCCTCAACGGTGTCCGCCGCGCCGTAGTAGATTTTGACCTCCCCGTTGTCCTCGAGGATCATGCCGCCGGGGAAGATCACGCTGCCGCGGAAGCCACTGACCTCATACTCATACTGCGGCTCTGGGACGAGCAACGGCGCCCGGGACATGCCGATGACGTTCGCCGGGTGCTCGAGATCGAGAAGCACGGCCCCCACCGTGTAGCGCTTTTTCCAGTCATCGCGCCATCCCTGGAGCATTCGCTCCTCGTCCTTATCCACCGCGTGGAAAACTGCAAGCCATCCGTCCGCCGTTCTGACGGGCGGCGCGCCGGGGCCGATCTTGCTGTTGCACCAAGGCACCTGCTCGGAGCCCAGCACGAGCTGCGTGTTGCCCCAGTAGCGGCAGTCGACTGAGTCGGAGAACCAGATGTCGAACGCCTCGGGCGCGCCACGCCCGTAGATCGGAAAGGGCCGTTCCAGGCGAGCAAACTTCCCGTCGATCTTGTCCGGGAACAGCACCATGTTGCGGTTGTCAGGAGTCGAGAGGGACAGGATGTTGAAACGCTCGAGGTCGTCCGTGACCGCAATACCGCCCCGGATACCGTGGCGCGTGTCGACGGCAAAGCACATGTAGCAGCGCCCGTCGATCACCGTCAGCCGCGGGTCATACGCCCGCTGAATCTCGTCCGTCTCCATCACGAAGCATGGCTCGGGCTCGACCGTCCAGTCAACGCCGTCGTCGCTCAGCGCCAGGCCCAGGTTGGTCCCGTCCAGCCGCTTCTCCCCTTCGTCGCCGTAATCGTTGCGGAAAACCATTGCGTACCGGCCGCGGAACTTCGTCACGCCGGCGTTGAAGACCAGCGTCGCCGGGTACGGCACATCCGCGGCGGACAGAACCGGGTTCCCCGGCCATCGCGTGACGACCGGACTGCTCGCCAACGGCGGCTGTTCTGGCATGGCCAACTCCCTTCGATTGCGCTGAATCTCGGAGGCGTGCGTGAGCCCGTACGCCGACGCGAGCATGATAACGCCACGTTGTAAATTGGTCAACACGAGAAGACCCTGCCGGGCGCACAAATCGTGCGCTCCAGCAGGACAAAACGAGGATAGACTGCAACCCCAGCCGGTCCCCCGGTGAGGGCGGCACACTAATTGCCGCCCTCGTTGTCAGGGTCAAGCCGACTCAACTCCTCTTGCGGCGAGCCAGTCCGACCGCACCGAGAGCGAGCAACGCCAAGCCGCTCGGCTCCGGGATGCCGTTGCCCTCGAAGCACTTTGTGCGGAGGTCGTACTCCATAACGAGTTGCTCGTCCACCTCGATGCCCGAGTACTTGAAGAACACCGTCTCCGACTCCGGCTGTGGCCTGATCCTGTACTCGTATTCCAAGTGCTGGATGAGAATTCCCGTGTTGGGGTCCACTACTTGCTTCTCCACGTTCAGGCCCATTGATACACCTGGAGCCGTGGGACCACCCGGCCAACTGATGGTGACATCCTTGTCTACGTTGATACTCCCGTTGGCGTCGTCGATGGTGTGCCACTCCAGGACCAGGTATACCTCCTTGACACGATCAGGGTCATCCAGGTTCTCGAGAAACACCGTGTAGGTCCCCTCGCTCTCGCCGGTGCCTGCCGTGTTCTCGATCGTAACGGTGTCGCTTCGCTGCTTGTCAGCGTTATCCCACCAACTCGGGGGATCGGTAGGGGTCAGGCCCGGCAGCGCCAGCGCGGGACCTACGAGACTCAGCGACACCAACACCACAAAAATCATTCTTCGCATGACATCACCTCCAATCGGGAAATTGTAGTGAAGAAGAACTAAAGCAATTCGTCATTCACATGCGCTGTTCGGCTCCTTTCTCCCTCCCATGTGATAGCTGTCCCTTTCCATTGGCTTCCTGTGGTTCAAACAGGTGTCCGTCCCGCCACGCGCGGGAAGGCCGCCCGCTTATCGGGCTCTTGACCAAACGTCGCCCGAAGAGAAGCAATTGGCGTGCCAGGGTCGAGAAGGAAATGCAGACAGCTTGCGCAGCGCCGTAACACACGCCTGGTCAAGTGGTTACGCGCCCGCGCCGCGAACGCTCGCACGTTGTCCGCACCTGCCGGACATCGGACGTAGTCCAGAAGAATGGACTCGTGTTCCGCTGGGCGACGGCCACGTGAAGATGTAAGAGTTTGTGCACCAAAGGGATATGGTCAGGTCGCGGAACCGCGACCGGGGCAGTCCGATGATTGCGTCTCTTTCTACGTGCGCCCTCGGAAGCGCACCGCCTCCGCCTGTGCGCCGCTCCGTCAGTGTGTCAGCCGCCTACTCGGCCGCCGCGATCCCGGCGTCTCCCACCTCATAACGCCGGTCCTCAACCACCAGCAGCGCCAGCGCGTCGGAGCGGAGTCCGTCACACTCGACGCCTGTTCCCTGGTTGACAAGCACCAGATCATCGCCGATCCGGGCGACTTCTGTATCGCCGCCGCGCTCGGTCTGCACAGCCGCTCGTGTGAGCGACGCGTGGCCCGGACAGAGCACCACGCCCAATATCCGCTGCCGGGCGTCGACCCCCGAGACGGTGAACCGCAGGTGGTACTGCTGGTCCCGCTGGCCGGCGCGGCCAAGGTCCTGCGGCGGCGGATCCCATCCCTCCGTCAGCGTGAAGAACGCATTGTGGTGGTACATGAAGTGGCCTTCGAGCGACCTGCCCTCGCGCTCAAGCAGGAATGCCCGCTTCTCTTCGTCGACGCAGAACTTCTCCCAGGAGTGGACATTCCACTGGAGGCACGAAGCGACATCCGGTCGGCGCACAAATTCATCGATCATCACGAAGCACTGCCGTGCCTTCAAGAAGATCACGTGCCGGCGGCAGCGCTCGGCACGGTCGCGATAGCTCGCGTCGGCATTGCCACAGAAGTACACCAGCCGTTCGTCCTCGAACGCGTTGACCACTGCGCCCGTCGAATCGTGCGAGCGCATGAGCTGTGAGGCATCGGACAGCGTCACGCAATTGTGCGACTTGGTGTGCCAGACCCAGTGGGCGTGGTGGTCCGAGCCGTAACCGGCGTAGTACCCGCTCGGCATGGCCATCACCTTGCCGGCAACGTGAATGATGAAATCGTTGTTGTTCGCGTGCGAATGGCTGACGGCGCCCAACGGGGACGAGCGGAAGATGAAAGCGATGTCGCGTGAGGGATCTGCCAGGTGGGTGCGGACCGCTGCCCATCCCACGGCGGGAAAGACCTGGAGCATGCCGCCCGTGCGCGGCGCACCGGCGCCACCGCGAGCCGGCGGCGCCAGGTAGTTCTGGCACGAGACCGGCGCCGTGCGAAAGCCGGCGCGCGGCTCGCACAGCCGGGCCTCTTCGCGCAGCGCCGCGACATAGCCGGAGAACTCGTTCATTCCCGTCTCCCGGTCGATGAGATCGACCAGGTCGGCGCTCCGTTGCCAGGACCCGGCCCACCGTTCACTGTGGTCGCCAAAGCCGATCCATTCGGCGTACGGCGGCATGCACAGCATCCGCCACCGCGGGTGGTTGTGCCAGAACGGCCGCCGATAGAGATCGACACCCGCGCCACGCTTCAGCGCACTGGCGAACATCGTCATGATCCCCACATAGGCGAGGCCGTACGAGAGCCCCTCCGCCCAGCCGCCGTCGTCCCCGGCCCAGACGGGCCAGATCCCGCACAGCACCGGCCGCAGCCACTCCAGCCACTCCGCCGCCTCCGGGATGTGCTCGTGGAAGACCAGCGCGATCTGCGCCAGGAAGACGATCTCCCGGCCGGCGTGGGAGTCGAACCGCCTCACGCCGTAACAGCCGCGGCTGTGCATGTGCTCGTAGTTGATTTGGCCGCGCCGCCGAAACTGCTCGATGACCCGCCCGCGTTCCTCGTCGGTGAACTGATCCCACGCCCAATCGCAGGCCTGCGGCCCCCACCAGATGACGGACATGTGGGCCTCGTCGTTGTGAGAAATATGGCTCGAGCCCATCGGGTCCCAACAAGATACGGAGGCCATGCGCCGGCAGGCGGCGCGAGCGTACTTGGTCTCTCCGCTGGCGAGATAGGCGAGTCCCAGGGTCTGCGCCCCACTGACGAACGCCCGGCTCTCCCGCAGAATGCGGTGCCAGATGGCGAATCGCTTCTCATAGTCCGTGTCCCTGTCAGGCAGGAACGGCGGCTCGGCCAGCTCGTGCGGCTCCGCCAGCAACCGGTCGGCTTCCGCCCGAAGCGCCTGCCAGAGCTCCGCCCGCTCGTTGCCGCGTGACTCCCGCAGCGCGGCGGCCTCTTCCGGCCGGATGTTGATGCGCGGATGCGCAGACGGAAAGCGGCGGAGCCACTCGGCCGCCGGCGGCACGTCCAGCACCACGGCCTCCGGCGTGATCTCAAAGCTGAACACCTCGCCCTCCCCCGCCTCACCGGACCACTTCCAGAAGTACCGGCCCGGCTCAAAAGCTCTCTCGGGCAGATAGGCGGAATCGGCCAGTCCTTCCTCACGCAGAACCACATCCGTGAGCCCTGCGTCCCGCGCAACCACAAACGTGGAGCCGGCCGCAACGTCCGGCGGCTTCCACACAAACACCGGCGGATTGGTGCCGGGCTTCGACTCGTGGCGTGGCGAACGCGGGTCGACGTGCGGATGCGGATGCCTGCTCTCTTTCATTCTCGTTTCCTTTCTTCCTGGCGTCGGTGCCGGAAGCGCCGCAACCCGCGGGCGCCCGAGCGCCGGAAGTATACCAAGGCCGGCGCCAACTTCAAGCTGACGCCACCACGAGACCCCACAGAAAAGCCAGGGCCATTCAATTCTCCGAACGGGTCTTGATGGCCGCCCGCCCGCGTTCTCTCGCCCACCCCCCGCGGCGCATCTCGTTTATAAAAGTCACAGGTGTGACTTTTATAAACGCGCTCCCTGAGCGCAGCCCCCACTTCCCCGGGCAGACGAGGTCGAGAATTGAATGACCCTGCAGAAAAGCCTTGCACATGGCGGTGAGAAGCAGAGAATAATATGTGCCATCACGCCAGTAACGGAAGGGGCCCGGGAGTGTCGAGCCGTAGTCCTGAGAGCTCGGGCAGTTCGGATTCTGCCGACAAGAAAATGGTCGGCAACTTCGAGGTGCTGGAGGAGATCGGCCGCGGCGCTATGGGCGCGGTGTTCAAGGCGC
>CAZDHT010000283.1:0-6484 GCA_964505325.1 uncultured Planctomycetota bacterium
TTGCAGGACCTCTCGGCAATCTGGGCGCCGGAGGAGCGGATCTCGAACTCGAAGCTGGCGCTGTTCCGCGTTCTCCGCGAGCGGATGATGCGTCCGGATCGGGCGCGGCACTGCCTGGACATTGCCGACGCGCCGGGCCGGGGCATCGTCCGCAAGCTGCTCCGGTCTGAGAAGGTATCGCAGTCGGTCGCGGTGCTCGCCGCCAGTTCTTCGGCCCGGCCGAAATCCGTTCAGGAGACGCGCGAGGTCGTCTCGGATCTCGCGGCGATGGGCCTGGTCTGCGTCGAGCCCGAGAAGAGGTGGGAGACCTACGGCTCGGCGCGGGTCTCCATCCCAGCCGAGCTGGTCGATTCGCTTCGGCAGGCCACGGGGATCGACGGCCGGTTCTGGCAGGAGATTCTGAGTCTCGCCGACTATCTCGCTGCGCTGCCCGAGAAGGAGCTGACCCAGAGGCTGAGACAGATCGGGGTGCCCTGCGACGAGCAGACGCCGGTCGAGACCATCGCGTCGCAGCTTGCCGACTCGGAATGTTGCCGGAAGAGGCTGGCCGCGCTTTCCTCGCCGCTGCGCGAGCTGATCCTGTCGGCGGTGCGTGGCTGCGCCGGGATTGTGCCCGTCGAGCGACTGGGGGAGCAGCGCGTCGAACTGCCCGAAGTGAATGAGCCTGTTCTCGCCCAATGGCGAAACGAACTGGAGGCCAACTTGATTGGCACTATCGGTGACGTCTCGCTGCTCGACTACGGGATCGACTTGGATGGTAAGGTACTGGCGGTGTTCGCCGAGGTGGTCGAGGCGTTGCTGTCCGCACCTTCGGGCGATGCGGTCAAGCTTCCCGATCCCGTCGGCCCGGACTTCCTGCTGGACCTGTCGGAGCTGATCTCGTCGGTGCGCGAGTCGGGGGCGAAGCTGAAGGCCTCCGGCGCGCTCACGGCGGCGGCGTCGGACCGGATCATCGCCAAGCTGAACCGGCGGGAGTTGCCGCTAATCGGCGCGTACGACCTGCTCGAGCTGCGCCTGGTCTGCGCGGAGAAGCTGGGGCTGATCGAGCGCGCCGGCAGCGCCCTCGAGGTACGGCGCACGGCATGGGAATGGGAGCGCCGCTCGTACGAGGAGAAGGCGGCGGACCTGTTTGGATTGATCGGCTTCGCCGTCCCGACGCCGCGCTCGAGACACCATCACGATGGCCTGTGCGAGATCGCGCGCAGCGCGCTGTGCTCGATGAAGCCCGGCGAGTGGCGTGGCGGCGGCTCGCTCGCGAACATCACCCTGCGGCGCTACCTTGCGACGCTCGAATCGTCCGACCTTCGCGCGAAGATATCCGACGCTGTGCACCAGGTGGAGCACTATGTCCTGCCACCGTTTCCCGGGCTCAGACAGCTCGGAGCCGACGTGCGCGAAGCCGTGGTGATGGAGGCGTACGCGATGGGGATACTCGACCTGGCGGTAGAGCGTGACCGGGTGGTGGCAGAACGGCTCGGTGAGTTCGGCACCGTCGCGGCGGGCGCCGCGCCGACGCAACAGGCGGCGGGCAAGCTGATCGCGACGCCGGACTTCGAGGTGATTATTCTGCCGGAGGGAGACACGACGCGGCTTCGCTACGAGGCGGGGCAGTTCGCCGGCCGGGAGAAGTTCGAGCAGACGTACCACCTGCGAATCACCAGGGAACGCGTCGAGGAGGCCGTGGTTCGCGGGCTGGCCGCGGAGGAGATGTCGCGAGTCCTGCTGGAGCATTCGGACACGGGCACCGTGCCGCAGAACGTCGAGTACTCGATCCGCGGCTGGGCCGAACGGGTGCGCGTGGCGACGGCCGAGCACGTGGTCGTGCTGGAGCTCCCCGACGAGAAGCTGTTGAACGTTGTCGCGGAACTGCCGGCGATGAAGGGCCTCATCGTGCGGCGCATCTCTCCGACCGCACTGGCGCTGAGGGAATGGCCCAGCGACCGGGGTCTTCTGGCCAACCTGCGCCGGCTCGGCGTATACGTTCGGTAGGGCTTGGAAAGTCATTCGAACCGGCTCGCGTTAGGAGGAAGATGTATGCGAAGAGCTGTCCTGCTGTGTGCAGTGTGTGTATTGCCGTGCTTGGCTGCGGGATGTGTCACGCACAGTGCAGGGATCGCGCCGGCGACCCGGCCGCTCGCGCCCGGCGGGTTCGTCACGATGAACCAGGCGTCGGGCACGTCGTGGGGCTTCAACCTGCTGGGGATTCCGTTCTCGCAGGCGAGAACGGCATCCGCTCTGGAGGACGCGCTGCAAGACGGCGGCGGCGACGCGCTCATCCAGGTTACCGTGGACAACAGCGACTACTACCTGCTGATCATGTACCTGCAGCGCGTCAAGGTGGAAGGCCGAGCCGTCAGGATGACAAGGCCGACCCCGACGCCGTAGCCGGGCCTGCTGCTCGCCTCTCGCCCGCCGCGATTGCGCGGGCGGAGCCCCTCCCCCGGCGCCAATGCCGCACGAAGAAGGGTTGCAATTCTGCGCCGAGACGGGACAATATGCGCTCCTGCGGCTCTGAAGGAGGACCGTGTGGACATCGAGGAGAGACACCGGCCGCTGAAGGTGGATGTCCTGACCGTCGGGCCGATGCAGACAACCTGCTACATCGCGTCGGACAAGGCGACCGACGAAATGATGGTCGTGGATCCCGGCGACGACCGGGACCTGGTGGTCGAGTCCATCCGTATGACCGGCGGCCGGCCGAAGTACATCGTCAACACGCACGGTCACGCCGACCACATCGCGGGGAACGCGCAGTTGAAGGAGCTGTATCCCGACGCGCAAGTCTGCGTCCACCCCGAAGACGCCGAGCTGCTGGTGAAGCCGGCGAAGAACCTTTCGATGTTTTTCGGTGGAGCGGTCAAGTCACCCCCGGCGGACCGCCTCCTGAACGAGGGGGACGCCGTCTCGCTCGGCGGCAACACGTTCACCGTGATTCATCTGCCCGGCCACACGAAGGGCGGGATCGGGCTCTACTGGTCGGGGACGGACTCGGTCGCGGGGCTGGTGTTCAGCGGCGATGCCCTGTTCGCGGGGGGCATCGGTCGCACCGACTTCCCCGGCGGCGACGAGCAGGCGCTCCGCACCGCCATACGGGAAAAGCTTCTGACCCTCCCCGACGACACGCTCGTTCTGCCCGGGCACGGGCCCGCCACCACCATCGGGCGCGAAAAGCAGACAAACCCGTTTTTCACGGCGGAGTGAATTGGTAAGATGGATGCGGCGATTTGACGGCGTGGGCTGCGGCTCGGGCTCGGCCATCCGCGGCCGCGGGACACGAGGAGACGCACGATGACCGAGAAGAAAGTGGATCACGAGTGGAAAAAGAAGGCCCGCGAAGAGAAGGAACAGCTCGCCAAGGAGGTCGAGAATCGCTCCCAGGGCGAGCCGCCGCCGGCGTCGCTTGCGTTGATCGTTTCCTCGTTCATGGCGCAGGCGCTGATCGCCTTGGGGGAGATGCAGAACCCGGTTGACGGCAAGCGGGCCCGCGACCTCGAGGCGGCCAAGTTCAGCATCGACATGCTTCAGGTGCTCGACGACAAGACCCAGGGCAATCTGACCGACGACGAGTCGAAGATGCTGCAGGATGCGTTGTACGACCTGCGCATGCGGTATGTCCGGGCCAGTTCCTGACAGGGGGGCAAGTGAATCGGACGATCCGCGTCACCGAGGCCGGTGAGCGGGATCGCCGGAAAGGAGATGTCGCTCATGTGCCTCTTGCTTTCTCTGCTTCCGGCAACCTTCTGGGTGGTTCTGGCGTACGTCGTGTTCTTCCTGGCAAACCGGTCCGAGGGGACGCGGAAGGCGCTCGGCCGCGTGCTGGGCATCTGGCTGATCGGCCTGACCGCGTGCTTCTTGATCTTCGGCGCCTTCGTTCAGTTCGTCGGGACCTGTCCGGTCCAGCGCGGGATCGTCACCATGCTCACCGGAGAACGTCCCGTGCCTGTGTACCCGGTGCAAACGCCGGGAGCGGCGCGGCGAAGCTTCTGAGCGAATGCACACGCAAAAGAGCGACGAAGAGTACATGGCCGAGGCGCTGCGCGAGGCGCGCCTGGCGCTCGACGCGGACGAGGTGCCGGTCGGCGCGGTGATCGTCCACAACGGCCAGGTGGCCGCCCGCGCCCACAACCAGCGCGAACTGCTGCGGGACCCGACCGCCCACGCCGAGATGATCGCCATCACCCAGGCCGCGGAGCACGTCGGCAACTGGCGGCTCGAGAACTGCACGATGTACGTGACGCTCGAGCCGTGTGCGATGTGCGCCGGGGCGATCGTGCTCGCCCGCATACCGAGGCTCGTGTTCGGCGCGGCGGACCCGAAAGCCGGGGCCGTCGGCTCGGTCTATGACATCCCGCGCGACCCCCGGCTCAACCACACCGTCGACGTGACGCGCGGCGTGCTGGAACAGGAGTGCGGCGAGATCCTGAGCGAGTTCTTCAGCGAAAAGAGACGGCAGTAGTAACCGGCATGAGAATCCTTCAACTCATCACCGGGCTGGGGCAGGGCGGCGCGGAACAGATTGTGCTCGACCTGGCCAGCCGGCTCGACCGGCAGCGTTACCAGATGTCCGTCTGCTCGATTCTGGACGTCTCCGGCGAGCAGGGCGTTTACGTCGGCCGGCTGAAGGACGCCGGCGCCGACGTCCTGTCGTTGAACGTTACCGGCAAGCTCCAGCTCCGCCGCGCCCTGGCGCTGGAGAACCTGCTCCGCGGCGTCCGGCCCGACATCCTGCACTGTCACATGTTCCACGCCAACGTGCTCGGCCGCCGGATCGGGCACCGCGTCGGTATCTCCAACATCATTGCGACCGTGCACATCGCCGAGCGGCGATGGCGGCCGTGGCGCTTCTGGATGGAACGGCGCACGGACCCGCTCGGCACGATCACGGTCTGCGTCTCCGAGTCCGTGCGGGAGTTCCAGTCGAAGAAAACGCGGATTCCGCGCGACCGCTTCATCGTGATACCGAACGGGATCGACACGCACAGGTTCGCCGAGGCATCGCGCCCGCCGGACGAGGTGCGGGAGGAAATCGGCATCAAGCCCGGCGCGAAGGTCATCGGCAGCGTTGGCCGGCTCGACAAGCAGAAGGGACATCGTCACCTGATCCGGGCGTTTGCCGCCATCGCCAAGGACGCGGGCGGCGTCGAACTCGTCATCGCGGGCGACGGCCCGGAACTGGGCATGCTTCGCTGGATGGCCGAGGGTGCCAAGTGCGACGACCGGGTCCATCTGATCGGCCGGCGCGACGACGTGCCCGACCTGCTACACGCGTTCGACGTGTTTGCGATGCCCTCGATGTACGAGGGGCTGCCGCTGGCGCTGATCGAGGCGATGGCGGCCGGCGTGCCGGTGGTGGCGTCGGCGGTGGACTCGATTCCCGAGGTGCTCGGCGCGGGGGAGGCCGGCGGCCGCGTGGGCCGGCTGGTTCCGCCCGGCAAACCCGCCAAACTGGCCGACGCCATCCGGGATGCGCTGGAAAACCCGTCGTCCGAACGTGTCGAGCGCGCACGGGCCCGCGCCCGCGAGAGGTACGACGTGGCGACGATGGTCGCGAAATATGCCGAGCTGTACGACTCGATCGGCCGTCAGACCGTCGACAGCCAGCCGCCGTCGGCGTAGATGACCTGGCCGGTGATGAAGTCCGAGGCGCGCGACGCGAGAAAAACAGCCAGCCCGGTCAGGTCTTCGGGTTCCCCCCATCGCCCCATCGGCGTCTTGTCCCTGACCCACCGGTCAAACTTCCGGTCGGTGTACAGCGGCTCGGTCAGTTCGGTCTTGAAGTAGCCCGGCGCGATAGCGTTGACGTTGATGCCGTGTGGCGCCCATTCCACCGCCAGCGCTTTCGTCAACTGCGCGACGGCGCCCTTGCTGGCCGTGTAGGCCGACGTCCCCGGACGCGACACCTGGCTCATCAGCGACGCGATGTTGATGATCTTCCCGCTGCGGCCTGCTCGGATCAAGCGCTTCGCCACCTCGCGGGAGAGCGCAAACAGGCCGCGGACGTTCACCGCCATCACGGCGTCCCAGTCCGCCATCGGCAGGTCGGTCGCGGCGCCGCGCCGCGTGATGCCCGCGTTGTTCACCAGGATGTCCACCGTCCCCGCTTCTTTCCCGATGCCGTCCAGCAGCTTGGGAATGCCCTTCACGTCGGCAAGGTCGAACGGACAAAAGCAGGCGTTTCGACCGAGCTGGGTGATCGCCTTTGCGGTCTTCTTGAGCTGATCCTCGGACCGGGCGACCAGTGCCACGTCGCAGCCGTGCTCGGCCAGTGCCAGCGCCATTGCCCGGCCCAGGCCCCGGCCCCCGCCGGTGACCAGCGCGAGCTTGCCGCTCAGGTCCCACAGATCCGTGGTGCCTGTGGACAACGTCCGGTCCTTCCTACTTGCTGCCTCCGGCTTTGGCCACCGGCGCGCGCTTCGCCCGGCGAAGGTTGTCGATCTGCACGCTCCCGCCGCCCGCGGGATGGAAGATCAGAACCAGCTTGCCC
>CAZDHT010000284.1:0-635 GCA_964505325.1 uncultured Planctomycetota bacterium
GAGAACACGTCCTCGTGGCCAAACCGTACAACCCCGCCGACCTGCTCCAGATTGTCCGCGAGGAAACAACGTAGCCGCTGGCGCCAACAGAGCGACCCTGAGCTTGTCGAAGGGGAGCCGAGACGTGAGAACCCCGGCAGCATCGTTTGGCGACATCATAAATGGCCCGCAGAGAATTGGTGTTATAAATGCACACGTGTGCATTTATAACACCAATTCTTGCGAGGAGGTGCGCGGAGGCCTGCTCCATCCTGACCCCGCTATTCCTCACACGGCTGTTCCTGACGCGGCGCGCTGACGGAGGCGTTGTGCCGCGTCCCTGATCACGTCCTTCAGGTCATCGGGCATCGGACTGCCTCGCTTTCTGTCGGCCGGGCAACGCCCCTCGACATTGCTCGGGGCAGGCCAAAAGAAAAGGCCGTACAGGGGTACGGCCCCGTACGGCCTCAAATTCGCTGGCGTTCGTGTGACGGGGATCAACCGTCACGCGTCGCCCGGCTTCATATTGTCTACGATATTCTCACACGGGATTCATGCGAGGGCAAAGGATTTCACCGGAGAGGGCAAAATCGTTACATATCTGTAACTCGAAGGCCTCTGGATAATCGCCCCGGCCGCGCCTTTCGCTGGCGCTA
>CAZDHT010000284.1:645-6465 GCA_964505325.1 uncultured Planctomycetota bacterium
GCCGGGACTTCTTCTTCGCCTGCCCGTCAGAGAACGGGCACGCCGGACGACCGGATGGTCCCTGACCACGGCACGGCCGAACGAGCTTGGTCCACCCGTTCGGATCTGGCCGGCAGGCTCCATACCCGCGTTCCAGGGGCTTCGGCGACGCGAAAACCCAGGTTGTTGTTCTCATTCGTCGGGTTGTTGTTGTTCCGATTCGACGCGTGCAGGTTGTCGTTGTTGTTGTTGAACGACCCGCCACGCACGCCCCGAAAGGACGCGTCGTTACATCCCGGTCACCCGTTCCGACGCCTCGGCCGCGTCAAGACGGCGCGGCGAAGGCCGACGCTCTGGGCGTGGGCGGTGTGCGCCACCCAGGCCCGCACGCGCATCGTCAGGTCCTCCGGCTGACGATTCTTCCGGTTCACCTCCCACCGCATCCGGCGGAAGCGGCGGTCGAACCGTCGCACCGTCGCGGACCGCACCCGCACCCGGCCATCGGCGAACACAACATACCCGGCGAAGTCCACGCCTTCTGCCGTCGGCATGAGCTGGTACTTGTCCGGATGCATTCGCAGGCGCAGTTCACCCAACGCTCTCTTGATGCGTTCTCCGAAGGCCTCCAGCCCCCGCCGCTCGTCGCCGAAGAGAATGAAATCATCCATGTACCGCACGTACCCTCGCACGCGCAGGTCGTGCTTGACGAAGTGATCGATTGGGTTCAGGTACACGTTCGCCAGGAACTGGCTGGTCAGGTTCCCGATGGGCAGCCCCCGGCGGACCGTCCGGCAGTCGAACAGGCCGGCGCCCGGCGGCCATTCGCGGCGTTCGCCGTCCGCGTGGCTCTCCAGGACGCGCCCCAGAAGCTCCAGCAGGCGCGCGTCGCCGATGACCCGCTCCACCAGCCGCGTCAGGACCCCGTGGTCGACGGACGGGAAGTACTTGGAGACATCACATTTCAGCGCGTAGCGATGCCCCCGAGCGAAGTGCAGAGCCCGCCGCATGGCCGCGTGCGTGCCCTTGCCCTTTCGGCAGGCGAACGAGTCCTCGATGAAGTGTTTCTCAAAGATCGGCTCGACCACCCGCACGATGGCGTGATGGACGACACGGTCGCGAAACGGCGCCGCCGCCACCAACCGGTCCTTGGGGTCATGAATCCAGAAGTAGTGGTAGGGCCCGTGGCGGTACGCCCCGGATGACAGCTCGCCGTGCAGCGCCGCCAGCTCCTTCTCCATCTCACCGAAGAACGTCGCCCCCGGAAGACGCCAGCGCTTTCCACGGAGCGCCTCACGGGCCGCCAGCCGCAGGTTCCGCATCGAGCAGACCTGCTCAAAGAGTTCCTTGACCCGGTGCATCGCCCGCTCCCTCCTTCGCGGCGGCCTGCTTCCACCACCCGCCGACCATCCGGCCGCACTCCGCCAGCAGCGTGCAGCAGTGGTCGTACTGGCGCCCGGTCAGCAGCTTCCGGTCAGTCGCCATCCGCACCAGCCAGCGCAGCACCTCGATGTCGCGGTTCGCCTTCGCCAGCAGGCCTGCCTTGCCGCGGCTGTACGCCGCTTCCACTAGGAGTTCCAGGATGCTCAGCGCCCGGTCGGCCATGCGTTGTCCGAAGATGAACCGCTGGTTCTTCGGGAAGCTGTCGATGCGTTCGAGCAGCCACTTCGTCGCATCGTACCATTTCACGAGAACGATTGGCGGCTCGCTTGACTGTTGCCTTGGGCGTCGTGCCATTTTTTCAAAAAAAGTCGCCCGCCTTCGGCGGGCGACTGAAGGGTAAAAGGGACAAAAAACAAAGGGCTACCGCCGAGGCCCCTTGCGTCTCACCAGCGCACCCGTCAGGCCCAACCCGAGCAGCAGAAGCGAACCGGGTTCTGGTATCGGCTGGGCCTCGGCTGAAAAGACCTCGGCGACGCGAAAACCCAGGATGATGCCCTCAAGCGTCGGGTAGCTGTTGCTCCGAACCGACGCGGGCAGGTCGTCGACGTTGCCGATGAACGACCCGCCACGCACGCCCCGAAAGGACGCGTCGATGATCGCCTCGTTCCATTCCCAGACGTTGCCGCCCTGGTCGAATGTGCCATAGGGGCTGTCCGATGGCTTGGCCGTGTAGGCACCGCACTCGGTGGTATAGTATGTCGAGTCAACATAGCCACCGTCATAATAGTTCGCGGAACCGTTCGTCAGGTCCGTCCCGGGCGATGCCTCCGCCGTCGGCGCGGTGTCGCTGCCCGTTGGATAGTTGTAGTAGGCAGAGGTCCCACCGTCGTAGTAGGCCGCTTTGTACCACTCGTCCTCACTCGTAACGGCCCACTTCCAGTCGGTTTCGCGGCTGATCGCGTTGTTAGTCGGGTTCGTTACACCGTTCAGGAAGTAGGCGCCGTCCTCGGTGGTGGTCAGACCCTCGGTCCCAGTGGGCTGGCCATTGTGCAGCCAGTTGGCGAACCGGCAGGCGTCCCAGAAGCTCACGTAGTTCACCGGGCGGTTCGCGCGGTTCGCGCGGGTCGAGTACACCCAAGGGTCACCACCCGTGCCGGAACCCGTGCGCGCGATGCCCCCGATGTCGTTCCAACCGCCGCCCATGTTGGTGCTGTAAAGGCCGTGCGCGTCGCCCACCGTCGCCACGGCGTTGAGGAACGCCGCATACTGGGCGTTCGTCACCTCGGTCTTCCCGACGTTGTACGTGTACGCCACGCCGCCGTAGCCGTCGCCTTCCGTGTCATCGGCGTTGCCTGGATTGCCCACGGTCACCGTGTCGATGGTGATGTCTGCATATGTCGCGCCCGCCGCCAACGCCACCACCGCCAGCGAAACGACCATCCACCGCACCGCCTTCATTCTCGCATCCATACATCCCGCCTCCTGAAAAGGGTTCACCTTCCGATCACACAACGCACTTCCGGCGCGCACCCGCCGCGCTACGGATGGGGCGACGCGCTCGCATCCATCATTCCGCCTCCCCAAAAGGGTTCACCTTCCGGTCATAGAACTCATAGAACTCATAGAACTCATAGAACTCACTTCCGCCCCCCACGCGCCGCCTGACGCAGACGGGGTGACGCGCGGACCTACCTGCGCGCAATGAGCGAAGGCCATCTCCGCATAGGCTGTCGCACCGCTCGAGTTCTGCTCGCCCGCCAGGCGCACCAACCCACTATTTCTATTCGCCGAGGCGGGTGACGGACTCCCGGTTGTGGTAATCCGAGTGGCGTCCTCCGCCACCGCCTCTCACTGTTGCTTATGCGATAGAGCAAACGGCGTGCCAGTGGGGGGGGTATTCTGCGAACATTTTTCAATGTCGGACGTAAGCGGATGGAACGTCAACCGTTACAGGACTGATGATGACGCGGGGCCGACCGCACTTCGTGAATGCTGATAGGAGCGTGCTGTCAAATCGCACCATTCATGCCCTTTTGGCTGTTGGGGCGTTGCCACACATCAACATGCAGACCAGCACAGAATCTCAACCGACGACCGTTTCCCACGTGATAATTCGCTTGCCACAGTTGCGACACTCACGCCTCCGCACGATGCGGTCGCCATGGGCGCGGGTGTAGACGACGAAGAAGTGACGGCATCCGCAGCGGCGGCATTCCAGGCCGCGTGTTGGCTCCTTCGTCCCAAGCATAGTCTTCGCAGTCATCGCTTCATCACCAGATCAGCCTGTGTGTACCGTTTCCGCCCGCGTGACGACCGCGCCGCCTCGGCGCCGGGCAGCGGGATGTTCTCGTAGGACGCCGCCGCCGCGCAGCCCTTGACACACGAGGTGCGTCAAGGACAGGCCGACGAGCCCTTGACAGACTCAATGTCTGTCAAGGGCGAGGCAGTCGAGCCAGCCCTTGCCCTTGACACAACGTGTCAAGGGCTTGACACGCGGGGCCGCTCGCGCTGTCATGATCGCCCGCATGGCTGCTTACGCGTACATCCTGGCGTGCGGCGACGGCGGCTACTACTACGGCAGCGCGAGGGACCTCCGGCGGCGCCTCAGGCAACACCAACAGGGCGAAGTACGCTCCACAAAGGGGAGGTTACCAGTGCGGCTCGTCTATTTCGAGGAGTTCCAAACGCCACCGGAGGCCAGGCAGAGGGAGCGGTCATTCAAGAACGGACGAACACGCCGTAAGACAATCCTGAGTCTGATCCGGGATTTCCCCCCTGAGCAACTGGCACCCTTTGCCTGAGCCGCGTGTCAAGGGCCAGTGATTATCTGGCCGTTCCGGGCGCTGGCGCCATTCTTGCACTTGCCGCCCGTGGCCGAACGTCGTGACGTAGGTCTCCGAGCCGGACACGTGCTCACCGAACAGGTGGTGGTCGGTTCGACTTCGCTCACCGCAGGCGACCGCCTTCTTGCCGCCCGTGGTGAGCGAGGACCGAAGGTCCGAAGTCGAACCAAACAGCGTGAGCGCACCGGGGTCGCCGGGCGCCACAGCCAGATGCTCGTGGACGAAGCTCTTCCACCAGTTGACGTCGACGCAGACGTGCGGGAACTCGGCCGTGCCGCGCACGTTGGGGACGTACCAGTTCGCCCCGAGCGTCCATCCCGGCCGGCGTTGATACATCGAGATCGGCTTCGAGCCCGCACGCAGCCCCACGCCGTTCAAGAGCATCATCGCCGAGCCGCCGGCCTTGTGTTTCACCGATGCGACAACGCCCGATTTGTAGCCCATGTCCACGAGGAGCCGGTCGATGCGCGCCAGCCCGCCGCCGGCCTTGTGCCAGTCACGCCCGAGCAGGTGAGACACCAGCTTCTCGAGCCCCGCCTGCATCGCGCCTTCCTCGCCCATGCCCTGGAACGTCCGCCCGAGTGTCTTCCGCGCGTTGGAGAGCGTGAAGAACGACCGGGCCTGGTCGGGGAACGTGCCGTAGTCGATCACGAACCCGGTGAAGTCCTCCTGCCAGGCGCAGACGCAGTAGAACAGGAGTTCCTTGTGGACGTCGACGAACGCGGTCAGCTTGGTGCAGGCCAGGGGCACCTCGCCGCGCTTGCGGCCGTTGAACCGCTCGCTCACCTGCTGCGGCGTCAGCATCACGGCCTCGGACTCCTGCTTCGACGCCGGCTCGTTCTGGTACTCCGCCTCGAACGCTTCCTCGCCCATGTCGCACCTCAGATTGACCGCGTGCTGGATCGCGGAGACCTCGTCCTCGTTGAACCGCGCGGACCACGCCGCCCGCGCCCCCTCGTCCATCTCCGCCCGATGTTCCCGGTAGAACTTCGTCGCTTCCTTCCCCCCGTGCCCCTGCCGCAAGCTCTCCTCGCGGATCACGCGGTACTGGTCCCAAAGCTTCTCGTTCTTCGGCCAAGCGTAGATCAGCCTGGTGCATTCGCCCTGCCACTGCGGACACTTCTGCCGGTTGAGCACCTGGTCGGCGAGGTCGTCCTCGTACATCTTGGTGCAGGCGAGGAACGC
This sequence comes from uncultured Planctomycetota bacterium, assembly GCA_964505325.1. Lineage (GTDB taxonomy): Bacteria > Planctomycetota > PUPC01 > PUPC01 > PUPC01 > CAZDHT01. Next base: position 6,033 of record CAZDHT010000284.1, read on the forward strand.
GGCGATCTTCTCGCCCGGCCCCGCCATCCCCAGCACGTCGCCCTGGAGCAGGTCGAGGCGATACTTCGTCTGCGACGGCGACCGCGCCGACTCCCGCGTCTGCGGGTCGTCGAGGAGCACCAGCGACGGCCGGACAATGCTGCCGTCCATCCGCGTGTGCTGCTGCCCGCGCATGTTCGAGTCGAGCGACGTGACGGTGATGATCGAACTGCTCGACGGCGACTGCTCCAGGTCGCGTAACTGCTCCGGCAGCCGATCGCCGGTGATCGTCGGGAACACCAGCTTGTCCGCGGCCCAGGTGCAGTACGTCGGCTCGCCGTCGATGTGCTGGCCGATCTGCTTGCGGGCGTTGTTCCGCAGGCACCGGAGCGGGTACAGCGCCTCGGGAAAGTCCGCCCGCAGGTCCTCGCATTCGGGCGAGAGAATCGACCGG
>CAZDHT010000285.1:0-6387 GCA_964505325.1 uncultured Planctomycetota bacterium
CCGTAACACAAAGGCCGCCGCGCCGATGACGAACAGGATGGCCAGGATCTCCAGGGCTGGGATCGCCCGGGCCCGCGGCGTGGGCGCGCCGCCGGCGGCGGCGAGGGCGCTCTCCCCGCTGTCGAGCCACTGGAATTCCGGCGGGTCGGCGCCCCGCTTGCCGATCTCCGCGTAAACGGCGCCGTCTTCGCTCTGCCGGAACTCGACGTGCGAGTCGAAGTAGACGACGTTGAGCCCGTCCTCGTGGTTATTGGGTCCCTCATTGTCGTCGCACGCGAGCGCGGATGCCGTCGACACCCCGGTGCAGCAGAAGTTGCGCGTGCTCCGGCGCGCGAACCTGCCGGCCAGCCCAGAGCACAGTCCGGCGTAACTGATCGCGTCGGGAGCGATGGTGTCGGCGGAGCGCAGGTCGACCGGTTGCTTCTCAGTGATTACCCCGAAATCGTCCGTGCCCGGACACACGAAGAGCGTCGGTTCCTCGATGATCCGGGTCCAGCAAAGCGTGGCCAGCCAGCAGTCGCCCCGGCGTGCGCTTCCGCGCTCAATTGACGGCCGGGCTGCCGAGACTATACTGTTGAGGCTGCTGACCTGGCTCTGGTGGGGCAGGCATTCTTGCCTGCCCAATGGCGGACAAGAATGACCGCCCCACCTTCGCATCAGAGGTCCCAGGGACAGGCCGTGGAAGGAGCGCGACGTTGACGGAATGGCTGATCCCACATCTGGAGTGGGCGGCGGAGTCCGCCAAGAACTGGGGCCCGCTGCTGGTGCTGTTCTTTATGACCATCGAGAGCTCCTTCATCCCGTTCCCCAGCGAGGCGGTGATGATCCCGGCGGGGTTCCTGGCGGCGCGGGGCGAGTTCTTCCCGGCGGGGACGATGTGGCCGGCGGCGGCGGTCGCCGTGGCTTGTGGCGTGATCGGGTCGCTGCTGGGCGCGTACATCAACTACTTCCTGGCGCTCAGGCTGGGGCGGCCGTTCCTGCATCGCTGGGGCAAGTACGTGCTGCTGCCGCCCCACAAGCTGGAACGGGCGGAGCAGGTGTTCCTGGAATACGGGGACATCACGACGTTCGTCTGCCGGCTGATCCCCGTGATCCGGCAGCTCATCTCGCTGCCGGCGGGCGTGGCCCGCATGCCCTTCCGCAGGTTCTCGATCCTGACCGGGGCTGGCGCCGGGTTCTGGGTGCTGCTCCTGACGGCCGTCGGCTTCACCCTCGGCCACGGGACGCGGAAGCTGTCCTACGCCGAGCTGGTCAGCCAGGGGACGGCCATGGTGCGGGCGAACCTTCCGTGGATCCTGCTCGGTTGCGCCGTCCTGGTGATCGGATACGTATGGGTGCACCGGCGGGTAATGCGCCGGCAGCCTTCCGCCCGGCAGGCCGACGCCGACGGCGGGGAAACCGGGGACAGATAACTTTCTTTCGCCGGACAACGGACAAGCCTTGCGCGGAGCGGGTTGCCCCGGCGAAAAAAGTTATCTGTCCCCGCTTTCCCGCTTCACTCGGCTGGAAGTGCTGCCACGGATTGACTCGAACAGGATATCGAGCATCCTGTCCAAATCTTCGGCGGATATGCAGAGCGGCGGCATGATGACGATCACGTTGCCGAGCGGCCGGGTGATCAGGCCGCGTTTCCGCGCCGCGCGCGTCACCCGGATGCCGACCTTCTCCGCTGGCTCATACTCCGCCTTGGTGCCGCGGTTCTTGACCAGTTCGATGCCGGCGATCAGGCCGCGCTGCCGGACGTCGCCGACGTGTTCGAGCGCCCGGAACTCCTCCAGCCGCCGCGCCAGTTGCCGGATGCTCGGCTGGATCTGCTCGAGCGTCTTCTCCTTCTCGAACACGTCGAGCGACGCAAGCGCGGCGGCGCAGGCCAGCGCGTTGCCCGTGTACGTGTGGCCGTGGAAGAAGCTCTTGAACTGCTCGTACTCGCCGAGGAACGCGTCGTGGACTTCGCCGGTCGTCAGCGTCGCGGCGAGCGGCAGGTACCCGCCGGTCAGGCCCTTGGCGACGGCCATGATGTCCGGGGCGACGCCTTCGTGCTCGCAGGCGAACATCTTGCCCGTGCGGCCGAAGCCGACGGCCACTTCGTCGAGGATGAGCAGCACACCGTGCCGGTCGCACAGCTCCCGCACGCCACGGAGGTATCCGCTCGGATGGACGATTATTCCGCCCGCGCCCTGGACCAGCGGCTCCATCACGACCGCGATGACCTCGTCCGCGTGCTCCCGCAGGACCGCGTTCATCCTGTCGAGGCACGCCGCCGAGCACGTTTCCGGGTCCTCGCCGTAGGGGGAACGGTACGTGTACGGCGTTGGGGCGCGCAGGGTATCGAAAAGGAGCGGGCCGTAGACCCCGTGAAAGAGGGGGATGCCGCCCAGGCTGACGGCTCCGATGGTGTCGCCGTGGTAGGCGAGGTCGAGCGCGACAAACTTGGTGCGCCGGCCGGCCCCCTCGCGCTGGTGCCAGTACTGGAACGCGATCTTGAGCGCGATCTCCATCGCCTCGGAGCCGCTGTCGGAGTAGAACACCTTGGTGAGCGGCTCGGGCGCGAGCCGGGCCAGGCGCTCGGCAAGGCGGATCGCCGGCGGCGCGCTGAGGCCAAGCGCGGTGGAATGGGCGATGCGGCCGAGCTGGTCACGGACCGCGTCGTCTATTTCGCGTTTGCGGTGGCCGTGGATGTTGCACCAGAGCGAGGCGACGCCGTCGATGTACTCGTTGCCCTCGAGGTCGTAGAGCTTCGCCCCCTGGCCGCGTTCGATGATGAGCGGCTGTTCGTCGAGCCAGTCCTTCATCTGGGTGAACGGATGCCAGAAGTGCTGCTTGTCGCTGGCGGCGAGGTCTTCGGCGGGGCTGGTCATTTGTTATCGGCGGGCAGGCCCGCCTTGAGTCGCTTGATCAGGTCGGTCACTTTGGTCCGTTCAAGCTTGACAGTGCCGTCGAAGTGAACGACAAAGCGTTTGCCTCGGTGCGCGGCGGCGATTTCCCACATCATGGGCAGTTCCCCGGGTGTGTCCGCGGTGAACCGGTGGGCCTTCACCGCGTCGAACGCCATCTCATAACTGGTCCGCGGCATGTCCACCAGGCGGGAGACGGGATGCTTGTCGCCCGGGCGCACGAGCAAGTGCAGGTTCTTTCTGGTGAAGTACCCGGGGGTGGTGATCAGATCGGCGAAGGAGCGGGGATAATGGACGCCCTTGCCTTTCTCCTGCATGAACCGCTTGCACAGGGCGGCCAGCTCTTGGATGTTCTTACGGCTTTGCCGCTCGATCTCCTGGGGCGAACTCGGATCCTGCGTCGAGCTCGTTTGCGAGGCGCCCGCGCGGCTGGGCGCCCACGCCATCAGCGCCTGGGCCAGGTTGGGAAGCGACGTGGCGAAAGACACCTTCGCCTTTTCCATCGAGATGCTGACGGCCGCGACCGCCGCCTCGGAAGCGTGTCGGCGCCGCTGCTGCTCGGCGCCTTCCCGAGCCGCGAACAGCAGCGTCGACTTCGTGGGCAGCCCAGACATCGCCTTGCGGAACGCGGCCTCGTTCGCCAACGCCTGCTCTGATTCGTGGGCTTTCTTCACCGCCGCGAGCCCCTGCGGGCCCATGCTGACGACCAGCGCGTTCTCGACAAACCCGAACGCAATCGGCATTCCCCGCGTGGTGACCCAGGCCCTGAGGCCGCCCTTCGTGCTGAGCTTGGGTTCCGAGCCGGTTACTTTCTTCACCAGGCGCTGCACGACCGGCTGCGCCGCCTTGGGATCCTCGACCGGGACGACCAGCGCCCCGACCGGCGGCTTCCCCATCGAGACGAAGAAGCCCAGTTCTCCCGCGAGCAGCGGCATCACTTCCTGCTCGATGGAGATCCGGTCCCCGCCGCGGCGTTCGAATCCTCGAATGATGGTGCTCAGCTTGTTGTCGAAGAGCCTCTTGAAGTGAGGGTTCAACGCCTCGACCGCGCCGCTGTACGTTTGCGGCGGGTCATCCAGCGCCAGCGCCACGGCGAACTGCGCGTCGGCGGGCATGAACTCCGGGGTCATCAGCCGCCGGGGAGCGAGGCGGATCTGATTGTAGTAGCTGCGGTCGTCTGGCAGCGCCACGTCGGCGCGGATGATCAGGCGAGGATCGTCCAGCTTGAGGAAGCCCGCCACGTGCTTCACGGACGGGGCGAGGCCGAAGGCCGTCCCCGCCGGTGCCGCGAGTCCGCCGGCCTGCCGGACCAACTGCTCGAACTGTTTCGTGATCGCGCCGGACACGTAGAACCAGGCGCGGCCCTTCCGGCAGTACTTCGAGCGGACCTTCAGAAAGGCCTGATTCCGCTCGAGCGACTTCGCCCCACGGCCGGCATGGCTCTCGGCCATAGCCTCAATCGGCTCGCGCCGCCTGCACAGCGCCGCGGTGTTGTCGAGCACGGCCAGGAACATGTCGCCCCTGTAGATTCGCACGCTGCCCACGTCTCCCGCGCGGGGGATGTCCTTGTTCAGCAGGCCGGCCAGAGCCGACGTGTCCTTGAGGACGAGGAGGAGGACTTGCGAGGGCGCGGAGTCCTTGACCGGGACCAACCCGATCCCCATCGCGGTCACGGTGCGCAAGACGTTGGAGGCTTTTGCCAGGGAGATGCCGAGGGCCTCGGACAGAAACACTTCCAGGTCTTTTCGGTATCTACTCATCAACCCGCGGAGCTTCAGAGGGCTGGCTCCCGAGAACTGCGACAGTTCGGGCTCGAGCTGATCGAACTTCTCTACGGACGCCGCCGCCAGCGTCGAGGAAGGCAGCAGACCGAGCGCCTTTGCGCCCGGGCCGGGCTGCCGGCCGAGCATGTAAACGTAGTAGCCGCCGACCGCCCCGATGAGGAGCACAAACACCCCCAGCACGACGGCGAAGACCGGCACCCTCCTTCGCCGCCGGCGCCGATCCGCAATACGGCTCCTCGCCGCCACCGAGTCGCTCGGCCGCCGGGCGGGGCCGGACGGGATGGCGCGCATCGCCCCGCCGCACTTGGGGCATTTGAACAACTGGTTGGGGTCCTCGCTTCGGACGTTCCCCTGCGCGCCACACTCGGTGCATTGTACCCGCATCTGGGCCCTCGCAGTCCACGGCGACGATGTACAGCGTCAGGTCGACAAAGCAACGGGCATTGTATGGAATCACGGGCCCGGGTTCAAGGCCAGGTTGATCGCCTCACGCAGGTCTACCGCGCCGGTATACAGGGCCTTGCCGATGATGACGCCCTCCAGCGGCAGCGAGGCCAGCCGGCGCACGTCGTCCAGCGTCGACACGCCGCCGGAGGCGATCACCGGCACACTGACCGACTCCAGCAAACGTTCAGTCGCCGGCACGTTCGGCCCGGTCAGCATGCCGTCCGTGGCGATGTCGGTGAAGACGATGGCGGCGACGCCGCAGTCGGCGAACCGGCGCGCCGCTTCCACCGCGTCGACGCCCGAGTCCCGGGTCCATCCCTCGACCGCGACGCGCCCGTCTCGCGCGTCTATACCGGCGACTATCTGCCCGGGATACGTCTTGCACAGCGCCGCGAGCCATCGCGGGTCCCTCAGGGCGCGCGTGCCCACGACCACGCGGCTCACGACGATATCCTCCAGCAGCAGAGCCGCGGCGTCGGCGTCTCGGATGCCGCCGCCGACCTGGATGTCGATTCCGACGACATTCGCGATCGCCGAGACGGTGTCGGAGTTGGCGGGGTACCCGGCGAACGCGCCGTCGAGATCGACGATGTGGAGCCACCGTGCGCCGCAGTCCCGCCAGCGCCGGGCGACGGCGGGCGGGTTGTCGGAGAACTCGGTCTCGGCGTCCGCCCTGCCCTGCTCCAGCCGCACGCACCGGCAGCGGCCATCCGGGTCCTGCTTCAGGTCAATGGCGGGGAAGATATGCATGCTAGTCTTTGATCTTGGCGATATCGATGTCACGGCCGATGATGAGCAGCGCGTCGCGGTCCTGAATCAGACGGTCGGGCGAGGGGATTACTTCGAGTTCGCCGCTCTCATCGGGTGCGTTGGCGCCGTGCCGGATCGCAATGACGTCCAGCCGCATCTTCTTGCGCAGGTCGAGCTGCCGCAACGTCGAGTTGACAAACGCTTTTGGGGCTCGGATCTCCGAGACGCTGAACCCGTCGGCGAGCGGGAGGTAATCCACCACGTTCGGGCGCACCAGGCTGGTCACGACCCGCCGCGCCTGGGATTCGGAGGGCGTGACGACCTGGGTGGCGCCGACCAATTCGAGGATTTGGGCGTGGTCACGCGAGTTCGCCTTGACGATGATCTGCTGGACTCCCGCCTCCTTGGCGTAGAACGTGGCCAGCACCGACGCCTCAATCTGCGGGCCGAGGCTGATGACCACGCAGTCGATCTCCTCGCGGAGGAACTTGAGCATGGTGTTTCGGTCGGTC
>CAZDHT010000286.1:0-6347 GCA_964505325.1 uncultured Planctomycetota bacterium
GTGCATGGGGTGTGCATGGGGTGTGCATGGGGTGTGCATGGGGGGTGCATGCGGGCCTTTCTTGTGGTATAATCTCTACAGGCAGCGGCACACAGGCGGCGGCAACGAAGGCAACAACCGGGTGCTGCCCCCCCGAAACTGCCGCAGCAAGCGCGGCCGCACGCAAAGAACACGCGGAGTTGAGTACTCTATCCCCAATGGCCAGAGACGAGAAAATGGTGACTGTCCCGAATATCAAGAGACGAAAAAACAGTGACTGTCCTGAATGTCCTACGGAATGCGTGAAGACAAGAACCATCTGCTGGCGGAGGTGCGCCCATGACCCATCGGGCTGAGACGAAGAACATGGCCGTTTTTTGCGACTTCGAGAACATCGCTTTGGGCGTTGCGGATGCCAACTACGCCCAGTTCGACATCCGCAAGGTATTTGCGCGGCTTCTGCTCAAGGGTAACATTGTGGTGAAGAAAGCCTACTGCGACTGGAGCCGCTACAAGGGATTCAAGGCCCCGATGCACGAGGCGTCCTTCGAGTTGATCGAAATCCCGCACGTGCGCCAGGCCGGCAAGAACTCCGCTGACGTCCGCATGGTGGTCGACGCACTCGACCTGTGCTACACCAAGGAGCATGTGGATACGTTCGTGATCATCAGCGGCGACTCTGATTTCTCGCCGCTGGTCAGCAAGCTCCGGGAGAACGACAAGACCGTCATTGGCGTGGGGGTGAAGAATTCGACATCGGACCTGCTGATCGCGAACTGCGACGAGTTCATCTATTACGACGACCTGGTCCGCCGTCAGCCGGCCCGGCCGAAGACGCGCGGCAAAGCCGCCGGGCGCAAGCCGGCGCGGGGCAGGGCGGCCAAGAAGGCGACCGCACCCCCCGGGGACAAGAGGCAGGAAGCCGTGGACCTGATCGTCGAGACCTACGAGGCCCTGGTCCAGGAACGCGGCGAGGGGGAGAAGATCTGGGGCTCGATGATCAAGCAGACCCTGAAGCGCCGCAAGCCCGGGTTCAGCGAATCCTACTACGACTTCCGCTCCTTCAGGCAACTCCTGGAGGAGGCGAAGGCGCGCGGACTTCTCGAGTTGGAACGCGACGAGAAGTCGGGCGGCTTCATCGTCAAGAGCTGCAACCCGTCGTAGCGGGCAACGATGCGCGTCATCACCGGTCGGATGGAGTGTGGGGGCGGGGCGCCGCGATGAAGGCCCTTCTCGTTTCTCCCTGTCAGGATGTCGCCCGCACAGTTGCCGGGGACATCATACTAATTTCCCTGACACGGCGGGGGAATGAGTGTATGGTTATGGCGTATGGCGCGAATCGCACGAGTGGTGATGCCGGGCGTCCCCCACCTCATCACCCAACAGGGCAACCGGGGGCAGAACGCGTTCTTCGGCGACGAGGACTACGCGGCGTATCTCGACCTGATGGCCGAATCGTGCGCGCGGCTGGGCGTGAAGGTCTGGGCCTATTGCCTGATGCCCGCCCGCGTGCACCTGCTGGCGGTGCCGCCGACCGAGGACGCGCTGCGTCGCGCCATCGGCGAGGCGCACCGGCGCTACACCGCGGGGGTCAACACCCGCGAGGGGTGGCGGGGGTACCTGTGGCAGGGGCGGTTCGCCTCGTTCCCGATGGACCCGCCGCACGCGCTGGCGGCGGCGCGCTGCGTCGAGTGGGCCCCGGTGCGGGCGAAGCTGTGCCGGCGCCCGTGGCGCTGGCCCTGGTCGAGTGCGGCCGCGCACCTGGCGGGCGAGAACGACGTGCTGGTCAAGGTGCGGCCGCTGGTGCGGCGCGTGGACGACTGGCGGGAGTTCTTGTTGCAGCGCTCCGGCCCCGCCGAGGTGGAGTTGTTGCGGCGTCACGAGCGCACCGGCCGGCCGCTTGGTCCGAAGCGCTTTGTTGTGAAGCTCGAGAAAGCGCTCGACCGCGCTTTGCAGCCCCGCAGACGCGGCCGCAAGCCGTTGCGGAGAGTTTAATTAGTATGATGTCCCGGGACTTGCGCCACGCGCATCAGACAGCTCGCGGCGAGTGTGCGGGGACGGTGAGCGCGTTGGCAAGATGATCCATAAGAAAAGGGCCCGTGCGGGGTCGCCCGCACGGGCCCGGAAGTGGTCGGGGAGCGTCGTCTAGTCCCGCTTCTTCCGCAGGCCCAGCAGCGCCAGGCCGAGCAGGCCGAGGAGGCCGGCCGGCTCGGGAATGATGCCCGCCTCCGGCTCCTCGTACGTCAGCACGAGCTTGGGGTCGCGGCTGGTGCCGCCCTGTTCGCGGAAGTAGCTCGAGTTGTTGCTGGTGCCCATGTCCCACGAGCTGAAGATGTACAGCCCGCGGTTGTTCACGTCGTTCAGCATCGCGTGCAGGACGCCCGGGTCCAACTCGGCGGTTGCGTACGAGTCGGCCACCGCCCCCCAGGTCATCGTCTGCGAATTGAGGGTGTACGACGCGTCGGTGAAGCTGGCGTTCTGGGCGGTGCCCCAGCCGGCGCCGAGCGGGAGACCTTGGTCGGGGTGCACCTGGTTCGGGTTGGTCCAGGTGGCCGCTACCGTCCCGGAGGTCCACTTGAAGTTGTCCCAGTTGCTGTTCGCGTCGCCCTCCGTCCAGTCCACGCCGCAGTCGATGGTGCGGACCTGGGCGGACAGGCCGTTGTACCCGGTGCCCACCTGGCACACGGAGAACTCGGCCTTGAGGCTGCCATCGTTGACGGCCTGGGTGATCGAGGCGAGCGAGGTGGGATCGACCGAGGTGTTGCTGGTCAGCCACGTTGCCACCGCGCCGAGGTTGAAGTCGTAGGCGCCGGTGTGCTGATAGTCCTTGATCGTGCGGTCCGCGTTGTCGGCGCCCATGTTGCAGTTGTTCTCGCTCGAGTGGCCCGGAATGCCCGTGTCCTTGGTCGGGAAGAAGGGCTGCGTCACGACACCGCCGAACGCGACGCCGCACGTGACCACGGCGATCCCTACCATCCACACCATTGCCTGCTTCTTCATTCTCCTGGCTCCCAAAAAGAGACTCCTCAGTTGCAGTGAAGTCGGGCCTACGCACCCTGATACCCACCGGCTGAGAACATCTCAGGTTGTCCAATCAAGGGTGCTTAGAGCAAACGGCGTGCCGAACGCGGCGCACAAATTGACAAATCTCTGAGGCGGGCGGGGCAACTCCATACATGGCAGTTACTTACGCTCAGCCGGACCCTTCGTATTTCTGCGCGGCGGCCCGTGCATACGCCTGAGCGTGTTGCCAAGAATCGACAGCCCAACTGCTGGCAGTGAACCGAGGTCTTCATAAGTATGGGATTCATCGAGACATGCGGGCATGTTGCATCAGAGCAACGCGGATTGCGGGCATGCTGGCGTGGGGCAACATTCTGGGTACTCTCAGGCGGCTTGGCACGCCGGCCGCCGGTCATTGTCAGGCGGCGAGGAGGTGTTCCACCACAGCCGCCGCGCGGAAGTCTAGGATCACATCCTCGTGTTTCGGGGGACATGTTCCCGGGGACATCATACAATGGCCGTGAAATAAGGGGTAACCTTTGACAGCAGAACGACTTGCAGCGGCCATTGCTGCAAATTACCGCACGGCCATCCCAGGGGCTACGCGGGAGCGCCCGTGAGAAGCGGCTGCGCGGCGTGTTTCGCTCTCTAGGAGCTCCGATGATGCAGGGTCTTTTGCCAAGTTTGGCGTTGTAAGTTGTTCAAGCGCCCCGGGAAAGAGCTTATGTCACCGCCATTGGGGACATCATACTAATTTCCCTGACACGGCGGGGGAACGGGGGGTATGGTTGTGGTGTATGGCACGAATGGCACGAGTGGTGATGCCGGGTGGCCCACACCACATTACCCAGCGCGGCAGCCGCCAGAGCTTGGCGGAGGCCGATGGGAGCCGGGAGACGTATCAGCCACGGTGAGAGCGCCGGTCGGCAGGGTCATTCAATCCTCGCTTGCCACTGTAGGGGCGGTTCGCGAACCGCCCCTACTACAGCCCCTGAAGGGGCGGAACCCGGGTCATTTGTAGCCGAGGGCATCCGCCTTCGCAGGGCTTCGGCGGACGGGTTGACCTCGGCCCTGCCCACCGAGAACTGAATGGCCCCGGTCGGCGGCCCGCTCGCTGACGGGTGTGCATGCAGGCCTTTCGTGTGGTATACTCCCCACGGGCTGCGGCACACAGGCGGCGGCAACGAAGGCAACAACCGGGTAGTGCTCCCCCGGACCTCCCGGAGCAACCGCGGCCGCTCGCAAAGAACACGCGGGGTCGACTGCTCTGCCCCCAATGGCCAGAGACGAGAAAACGGCGACTGTCCTGAATATCGGGAGCGCACCGTTGCACTTACCATGTGAATTCGCCCTTGAATATCTGAATATCTTGAATATCTTTTGAATATCTTTGAATATCTTACTCCACATCGACCGGGCTGCCCGCAACGGGGTTGGGCGTGGCGCTGGCGATCCTATTTGGCGTCACGGTCAGCCGGGGCTTGATGGTCACCGCCGCAACTGGGGAGCGCGCCGGTGTTCCATGACAGCCTTCAGTTTCCGCTCCATCTCCTTCGCCCTCCGCTCCCAGCGCTGGACCACGGCGGGCGGGGGCGGTTTTGGCCGTTCCTTGAGGTCCGCGATCCACATTTTGGCGCCTGCCAGGGCCACAGTGTACTGCTCCTCGGCCTCCTTCCAGCGCTTGTACTTGGCACAGATATCACCAACAGTCCGATTGATGTGCCACGGGTACCAGCCATCGCGGCTACTGGCGTGGGCAAACAGTCGACCCAAGGCGATACTCCGGTCGTGGTGGCCTTGTTGCTCGTAAAGCCAGATGAGGTGGAGACACGCTGCGTACTCTGGGCGCCAAACGCCTTTGATCAAGCGGCCGTGCTGGCGCGAGGCGGCCTCGCGGTCAGCTTGAGCGGTTTGCACGAGGTCTCGCATTCTTGACAGGAGTTCTTCGAGGGCCGCCACGGCGCCCTTCACGTCGCCATGACGGTTGCGGATCTGCGCGATTGTCAAACGGGCGACGTCTGCTGTCCTCCTGGGCCAGCGATCGAGGTGGTGGAAGAGCGCAAGCACTTCCTGTTCTTCTGAGGACAGCGGGCCATGGCGGCCCCACGGCTTGGAATGCCTGATGGTGCCGTCCTTATTCAGGAACACCAGCCCGCCCTGCGACATCAGCCACGTTCGGTCAAAGCGGAAACCCATGTCAGCAGACCATCCCTCGACGACGGTGCCGTGTTCCCCGCTGGCTTGGGCCAGCGCCGCCAGTTGCTTACACGCGCCCCGCCAGTTGTTCTCAAGGGATGCCATCCCCCCGGCAAGTACGAGGGCGGCATCGTCGGCCCATCGGCTGTCCGGGAAGTCCTTGATGATTTTGCTCAACGCGCCCTTTGTCTCAGGCCAGTGCTTCTTCCGGTCTGCGTAGGCGTATCCGACAAGCAGGTTCGGCCAGATCCTGCCTTCCGCGATCATGCGGAGGTCCCAGCGCTCGGGCGCGCGCGGAGCTTCCGCGCCCAACGTCGCCCCGGTCGCGACAAGACCTGCCAGCGCCACGAGCGGCCAAGCGAGAAACGAGAGAAACGGTCTATCTGACATCGTGCAACTCCTCCGGTAAGACCCAGGTCATTACACGTCTTACGTGCGATCATGCTCCACGGCGAACTCAACCGTCAGGGCCCCGCCACACGCCGCACTTCTACCCCGCCATTTGCAGGGAGACTACTTTTCTGGCGCGTCGATCACGTTCACACGCAACTCGCGCTTCGCCCGGACCTCGCCAGTGCCATCCCGTAGCAGGACCGCGGCGAGATGATGAGCCCCGCTCTGGCGAGTCACACCGACATATCCGCCTGAGGCGCCCACAGCAGACTGCGCCCTGAACGTGAAAGGCCCACGTCGCTGAGCCACGGCCCAAGTAGTGCCGGCGGGAACCTTGCCAGCAGTAACGCGCACCTTCTCGCCAACTTGAACACGGCTGGGTTTCAACTGCACGGTCTGACACCAACGGAGCTCCTCGTCAGATGGCTTCGCGACCAACGGATTGGCTATGATCGCCTTGTCAAGGGCCCTGGCAAACGTGAGCAGGTCTTCTTCCACTCTCTGGCGGTCGGGATCCATGTTGATCAGAATCAGGATATTGTTGCGGATGAAGCCAAATTGCACGCCGGCGTGTCTATAGCACACGTTGCCTGCCTCGCCGCCCGGGGGGTGGGCCCTATCGTCAATTCCCCTGGCGCACGGCATTGACATGGTCTTCATCAGGATCTCGTGTGCGCCCGCGCTCTGCTCTGCCCAATAGATGACGAGGTTGCCTGAAACCCCGCGCGCGCCGTCGCGGGCGCGGTAACGCCGCGACGTTAGAACGCCATGCCCGG
>CAZDHT010000287.1:0-6334 GCA_964505325.1 uncultured Planctomycetota bacterium
TTCCGTCGTCCACGTCACGGTCGACTGGGACAACAGCAAGCTCTACGTGATGGACGCTGGCGTGTGGGGTAGCAGCGGCAACCGTCAGGCGCGCATTCACGTCTTCACCCTTGAGGACGTTGTGCCGCCCGTCCCCGAGCCTACGGGGCTGGGCCTGGTCGGCCTGGCGCTCCTGGCGCTTCGTAGAAGGAGAAGCTGACTAACGATTCCCGTCCGGCGGCCGAAGCTGCCGGGCGGGCTCAGGACGTGTTTGAAATGGTCAACGGAACTGAAGAAAGGAGGCCGGAAATGGGTAAGACAATGTTGAGAGTGGCAGTGGTGATGATGGCTCTGCTGGCGTTGAGCGCCGCGGCGATGGCGGATCTTGCGTTGAACTACGAGGGGTCGTTCAATCTGCCCCGCACGCAAGCTGCTTTCGGATACACGGATTACTATGGCAGCAACCTGGCGTTCGTCCCCAGCGGCACGCCGCGCCCGGCGTGGGACGCGGCGAACCCGAATGATCCGGTGCCGGGCCCGTCGATCGTCGTGCGGTACAGTCACCAGGGCCACGTAGTGGAGTACAATCAGTTCCCCACCTTGGCGAAGACCCCGGCGGAGCTCGCGGCGGCTGGAACTGCGGCCGGCGTGCCGAACACCAGCGGCGGGACCGAGTATAAGGGAGGGTCGCCCTCGTGTGTGGACTCGGATGGCGACTTCTGGAACGGCGGCCCCTCGGGCCTCCCAGACCCGAACATCCTCAGCGACCCGGGCACGTTCGTGTTAGGCACCAACACCGCGGGCGCCCAGGCCGCCATCGAGACCGGCTGGTACGTGGGCCCCGGCGGCAGCAACTACCAGAACGGCGGCCTCCTCCGGCTGGGTGACGGGGCCGGCGGGAATCTCCCGACCGACGGGACGGCCATCGACGCCCACTTCATCACCGCCGGGAACCTGAGCAACGGGCCAGGCTACATGAACTACGTTTCCGACAACGTCCGCACCAGCGGCACCACGGTCACCGGGAGCCTGATGTTCACCGTCTACCAGGAGAACTACCTCGACGGGAAGGTGGACGTGGACTACATCCGCGATACGGCCGGCGGGGAATATGTCGTTATGATCAACACCGACTACAGAAGTGAGGCGGGCATCGTGCCCGACGGCGACGGCAACTTCGACATCTACGTCTTCCCGGCGAGCACCACGGGCGACGTGAAGCGCGAGGATTTCGCCGTCAATATCGGCGCGGACATTGCCGCGGGGGCCGGCTGGCTCACTGACGGCAACTATGGCGGCGTCACCAGCACCGCTGTGGACTGGGACACCCATCAGCTCTACGTTCTTGAGTACGACTCGAAGGATGCCCGCATCCACGTCTTCACATTCGAGGGCCCGGTGACACCCCCCATCCCCGAGCCGGCAGGCCTGGGGCTGGTCGGCCTGGCGCTGCTCGCGATTCGCAAAAGGCGAAGTTAGCTGAACCTGAAGAATGGCGGCTTTGCCGCCATTCTTCCAAGCCGTTCGCCGAAGGCGAACGGCCGTCCGGCGGCGAGAGCGGCCGGGCGGGCTCAGGAGGTGTTTGGAATGGCAAAGGCCCTTTTGGAAAGGAGATCGGAAATGAGTAAGCGGATGTCGAGTGTGGAGGTGTTTGAAATGGCAAAGGCCCTTTTGGGAAGGAGATCGGAAATGGGTAAGGCAATGTTGAGAGTGGCAGTGGTGATGGCGGTTCTGCTGGCGCTGAGCACGGCGGCCATAGCGGACCTATCGCTGAACTACGAGGGCTCGATGAAGCTTCCTCGGCCGTCGATCAACGAGTATTACGCCCAAGGCGCGGCGTACGTTCCGCACGGGACGCCTCGGCTGCCTGGATCCTCGGTGACCGGCCCGACGCTGCTGGTCTATTACGGCTGGCAGGGCCATACGTTCGAGTACGGGTCGCTGCCGGGTCTCTCTCTGACGGCGGCGCAGCTTGCCGCCGCGCCGACGGCTGTCGAGATCCCCACGAGCAGCGGTGGCACGCAGTACTGGAAGAGCATGGCGCTCCAGAACGTCGATACCGCCGGCAACATCTGGGACAGCCTCTCGACAGTTAGCACCTCTACCAGCGCGATGTACAGCGATCCCGGCGCGCACATGATGGGCGCAAGCAGCCTGAGCCCCAACTACAAGATCCAGGAGAGCGGCTGGGCCGGCGGCTACGCACGGCGTGGCGCGCAGCGGCTGGGCGACGGCGCGGGCGCCAACCTGCCCACCGACGGCAGCCTCGACGGCGCCACGTTCGTCATGTGCCGGCAGTTATACAACGGTCCCGCCTATACGATTGCCGTCTACAACTCGGTCCGCAACGGTGACGGAGGCAACATGGTCAGCACGGAGTTGTACCGCTTCGACACGGGCTCCTGGCCCGCCAATTGGCAGGTGAATTACGTGCGAGATACGTCTGACGCCGAGTACTATCTGATGTGGCAAGAAGGCGGGCACACCGGCGACAGCTTCCTGATCGACGTCTACGATCCGTCGACCTCCGGCGCCGGTGCTACGCCGTCGCAGCCGCCGCTCGACATCGGCCCGGCCATTGCCGGCGGCGCCGGCTGGCTGGCCGGTGGAAGTAAGGTCGCCTATCTCGCCGTGGACTGGCCCACCAACCAGCTCTATGTGCTGGAGCAAAGCGGCCACGATGCGCGCGTGCACGTGTTCACGCTCCAGGGCCCGGTGGCCGCGCCCATTCCCGAGCCGGCGGGGCTCGGGCTGGTCGGGCTGGCGGTGTTGGGTCTGAAAAGGAGACGTTCGTAATCACATAGGGGCGCTGCGTGCCGTGCCCCTGCTGTGTTGTGACGGTCAAAGACGGGGCATCGGAAGTTTGTTTAGGGGCTGTTTCAAAACGTGGCACGGCAGGCCTGGCCGTGGGTGTTCACGGGCTGGAAGCCCGTGCCACGAAGAGGCGGACCGCTTTCAGATAGACTGTCATAAGGAGACGCATATGAGAGGTTCGAACGGTGCCGGCTTCCGGCGAGGGAATCGTGGTGAAGAGAAGGTCCCTTCACGTAAAGGAGGAGTACGATGAGGAAACTCGTTGCAGTCAGTCTCGTGTTATTGATTTTCGCTTGTGGCGCCGCCCAGGCCGCGTGGGTGGTGGACAAGAGCGCGCAGATCCCGGACGTGGACAAGCCGGGCAAAGGAAACAACCCGAACCCGGCGCGTCCCGGGGACAACTCCTGCTGGCAGGCCGCGGCCTCCAATGTCCTGGCCGCTGCGGGATGGGGGCGCGACCCGACCGGCGTCAACACCAAACAGCTCAAGGCCGAGAACATCTACGCGCAACTGAATGCCGACCTGGGCATTGTGAACTTTGGCTGCGCGCACAACGCCATCAACTACTGGCTCTACACCTATGCCCTGAACCCCGCCGCGGGCGTGGACTATCAGCCGGGCGCTTCGAACTACACGGACGTGACGGTGAAGACCCAGTTCGCCCCTCCGCTGGGGGTGGCCGAGTACAACCTCGTGCTGAACCAGTTGGGCCGGGGCCAGTACGTGGTGGTCGGCTTTGACGTCCCGCCCCACTGCATGACCCTGGTGGGCGGAAACCCAGACAACGCCGCGCCGCCCGGCGGCCAGAACACCCAGTCCATCTGGCACGACTCCGACGCCGACGTGGGCAATCTTCCCGGCGGCGGTGTGGACGACGACGTGTACTTCAACGATTTCCTCCACCTGGCGGACACCCCCGCCTGGGACTTGGCCGTGAACGCGCCCGGGGGTCCGTGGCACGAGCGGATCGCCCAGACCTACGTCGTCCTGTGCCCGGGCCTGAAGAAGCCCACTTACGCCATGGAGAACTACGACGCCGCTTTCTTCATGCAGGACACCGACAAGGACGGCAACTGGGACCCCGGCTTCCGCGTGGCCGGGACACAAGCGGGTGTCTTCGGCACCCCCCAGTGGGGCGGGGCAGGCACCAACGACGAAAACACCATCACCGTCCAGAACCAGGAGATCTCCGGCAAACAGAAGGAGATCTGGCTGCTCATCGACTACGTGGACGCCGACTGGGAGCTGGACTGGGCGTACACGGACCCAGCGGGGGCGCCGCTCCCCCGGCCCGAGGACGACATCTACGTCGTCGACGACCAGGGGAACGAGTACAAGAACCCCGTCGTCACGCACTCCACAGACGAGGGCCAATTGAGCTACTACTGGATCCTGAACGACCAGCCGGCGTGGGAGAAGATCGTCTTTCCGGACGACAGGTACCGGCTGCTCGGCGACAAAGCCGACAACGATGTCAAGGACTGGGACCTGGCGGTCTACTGCGCCCAGGGCGACGGGATGATCATCCCCGAGCCGGCGGGCCTGGCGCTGATGGGGCTGGCGCTGCTGGCCTGGAAACGCCGGCGTGCGTAGGTGCGTGACCGGCCATGCCGGCGCAGACCCTGCCCGGCTGGCGCCTTGTCACGCCGAAGTCCCGCCTCGTCTGGACAAAGGCGGATGATCGGGCTGATGATGATGATCGCAAGACGCAAGAGGGGGCCGTGAAGGCCCAGGACCAGGACGTGGCTCTTACTGGAGGAGGAGAAGATGAAGAAGGTGATTGTGGCTCTGACGGTCGTTGTGGTATTGGGCCTCGGAGCCGCCTGGGCGGCGGACACCGCTGCGCCGAAGCAGTTCCCGGGCGAGCACTCGACGATCGTGACGTCCGACGGCTCGATCCGCGACGATGAACTGGCGGACTATATCGCCGGCCAAGTCGCGGGCAAGAACGTCAGCGACGTCAAGGTCTTCTTCCAGCAATGCTACGGCGGCGGATTCCTGGATGACATCGAGCGGGCCCTCGGCCCGACCGGGATCCCCTGGGTGGCCGGCTCGGCCGCCAACCCCAATGAACCCGCGTGGACGGGCGAGGGCAACGGCGGAGCCGGCAGCTTCTGGACCGACGCGTTCGGCGACAACATGGGCGGCACGGGCACCGTCGCCGGCGACATCGGCGCGACCAATGCCGCCGATGCCGCCGCCCCCGGAAACCCGATGGCCGACGGTGAGCCGGAGCACCCGCAGCAGGCCTCCGGCAACAACGGGTCCGGCATCACGTGGGGCTCGCAGGCACAGGTCGTCGTCTTCGCCGGCAACCCCAACATGACGTCCATCGAGAACGACGTCTCGAATGTGGAAGACGCCTTCAGCGATCAGTACCACGGCGATCCCGACTCCACCATCTATACGAGCGCGACCGGCTCGCGGTCGACGCAGGACCTGAAGGACATGATCCATGACGCCTGCGACGGCCTGCAGGGCGGACAGCTCGTCCTCTATTTCGGTGACCACGGCGACACGGAATTCGACGCCGACGAGTTCTGGAACGACCTGATGGGCGGCATGGGTATCCTCGCCGATCCGGTCGCCGGATGGGGCACGACCATCGACCTGCACGACGGCTGGGTCACCGGGCTCGAATGGATGAACGAGAAGGCCGACGAAGACCCCGAGCCCTATTTCAACGTCGTGCCGACAGGGCCGGTCGTGGCGGGCGAGTGGGACCTGGTGTTGAACGGCTTCTCGATGGCCCTGCCGGATATGCTGGCCGGTGAGAGCGTGGATATTCCGGTTTCGTGGGACGTCATCCTGGCCGGGCTGAACACGGTCCAACTGCTCCCGACCGTACCCGGAGGGCCGGCGCCGCTTGAGCTCGAGAACCTCGAGCTGTCCAGCGGCCCCATCGCCTTGCGGCTGCGGCCCGACATCATCCCCGAGCCGGCCGGGCTGGGGCTCGTCGGGCTCATGTTGGTCGCACTGAAGAGAAAGAGACGCTAGACCGACGAGCCTGAAGAATGGCGGCCCGGCCGCCATTCTTCCAAGCCGACGGCAGAGGCCGTCGGCCGGTCGGCTTGGCGTTGCTGGGTCTGAAAAGGAGACGTTCGTAATCACGCGGGGGCACCGAATGCCGTCCTCCCACGTGGATCCCGGTCTGGCGAGGAGAGCGGGCGGGCGCGTTCGCGGCCAGGATGGTACTTGATGGGCCCTGCGCTGTCCGCGGCCTTTCCGGGATTCCGCCCCTGCACCCTTCTTCTTCCCTGATATGCTCCATTGAAGCCCGGTGAGGCGGACATCCCTATGCGCCGCTGCGCAGGCAGGAATGCCTGCCACACCAAGCCCGCGTGACAGGCGCTGGGATTCCCCCGCGCTGAGCCAAATCAACAGCGAGAAGCATTATCAAAAACGGCTTCCTTATTCATCCTCAATAGCGCGACCAGCCCCGGGGCGGGGCCGGCTCGTCAGGGGGCGTGGACTAACGGGCGAGGCAGGTCAGATTCGTGCATTCCGGCTCCTGCCGGTGTCTGGGGTGCAAGAGGCGTCA
>CAZDHT010000288.1:0-6296 GCA_964505325.1 uncultured Planctomycetota bacterium
GTTATGCTGAAGGAACCCGCGTTCGGCGCCATCACGCTGACGTCGCTCGACGCTGAGCCCTTCGAGAGGACGAGCAAGCTTCTGGTGAGCGCCTGCGGGCGCTGCGAGAACACCGGGATGGGGTTCTCGAAGGACCGGCGCACGGTCGGCAGGAAATGGGGCAGAGCGCCGGTGCGGATCGAGCCGGTGGCTGCGGTCATCCCGCTTCCGGCGCTTCGGGCCGGGCGGTGGCGGTGCTGGGCGCTGGGGCCGGATGGGAAGCGGACGGCGGAGGTCGACCTGTCGGCCGGCCGCGAGGAGGGGACGCGCGTTCTTAACGCCGCACCGAAGTACAAGACCATGTGGTACCTTCTCGTCCATGAAAAGGGCGGATGAGACCCCTTTCTTTTCCGGAAAAGCGATTGCATGCGCGCGGGACGGGTGGACAATAGACTGACTTCGGAACCGGCACATGGTCGGCACGGCGCGGCGTTGTGCTCCGACCTGCCAATCGAGCGAAACGTGAACGAGAGGAACAGAGGATGAAACGAGGCCTCACGCTGATCGCCGCGCTGGTCCTGTGTCTTCCGTCATCGGCGCCGGCCGCCGAAAAGGAGAAGCCAAAGCCGGAGCCGGGCGCCGGTGAATTGAAGACCCTCGCCGAGAAGTTCAGCTACGCGCTGGGCCTGGACGTCGGTACCTCGTTGAAGAAGGCGCGGGTCGAGATCGACATCCCTGCCCTGATGCGCGGCGTGCAGGACGCGCTCAAGGGCAAGGCGCCGCTCCTCACGCGGGAGCAGATGGCCGAGGTCTTCAAGCAGATGCAGGACGAACAGATGCGCAAGCACAAGGAGCTGGCGGAGAAGAACAAGACCGAGGGCGAGGCGTTCCTGGCGAAGAACAAGAAGAAGAAGGGGGTGGTCACCACCGCGAGCGGCCTGCAATACGTCGTGCTCCAGCAAGGCGACGGCCCGATGCCGAAGGCGACGGATCGGGTGCGCGTCCACTACCGCGGCACGCTGATCGACGGCAGCGAATTCGATAGCTCATACAAGCGGGGCCGGCCGGAGATCATGCCGGTGGCGGGCCGGATGCTCGCCGGCTGGACCGAGGCGCTGCAGCTCATGAAGGTGGGAAGCATCTATCGCTTCTTCGTCCCCTCGGCGCTCGCGTATGGGGAGGGGGGCGCCGGCCAGGAGATCGGCCCGAGCGTCGTGCTCATCTTCGACATTCGGCTGCTGAAGATCGAGAAGGAGTAGTCTCACTTCAACATTGAGTCTGGAGCCGCCGAGGATGGGACTGGCACTTGCTGCCTGCCCGACGCAGGCGGGGCTGTCCCCACTTTCCGCCGTGTCCGGCGCTACCCCTTGTCGCGCCTGGTGAGCCTGGCGACGGCGCGCAGGAACCCCTTGATCTTGCCGGGATCTTCCGCCTGCTCGAGCTGCTTCTTCTCGCCGATGATCGCGTTCAGCTCGCTATTGTCCAGCCAGATTCCCATGCATCGCTCGCACCGGTCGACGGAGACGGGGTTCACGTAGGTGTAGTGGTGGCGCATCAACCGGGCGTCTCCGCATCGCGGGCAGCGCATGTAGGCGTCGACGGTTCCCTCCTCGAACTGTGGATCGCCGTACTTCCTCTCGATCACCTCCTCGATGCCCTCGAAGTCCGCATCCCGGACGCGTTCCAGCTCGCCGCGGTCGAACCAGATCCCGTCACACTTGTGGCACTTGTCCAGTTCGAGCCCCAGAATCTGGACCGGTGCCAGTGTCGTGCCGTCGCGTGGACATTTCATCTCACTGCTCCCATTCACCAGCCCGCGTAATGCCGGCTGTTCAACCGAGATGATACCCCGTCCGCCCGAGCTTTTCAAGCGTACCCGGCCCTTCCTCCTTCCACCTCACGCTGCCGTTTCTGTTCTCTGGCCTGTGAGTTCGCGTATTGCCGACGGATTGGCGACGGGCTATAATCACGAGAGGGAAGATGCACCATCGTGCAGATCGGCAGCCGGTCAAGGAGGATCGTGTGATGTCGGCGAAGGCAGGCTTGGCGCTCTTGTGCTGTGTGCTGTTCAGCTCGGGTTGTCTTGCGGCCGAGACCCCGGCCGATCCCGCCGGCTATCTCCGGGAACACATCTATGACACCACCGTCCACTCCGACGAAGCGCTGGTGAACGTCAACGTGGCGTTCAACCGCTGGCCCGACTGCGCCACGCTCGAGTCGGCCATCCGCGACATCTTCCGACTGGAGGGCGTGCAGAACAAGAGCGATCAGGACAAGGCGCTCGCGCTGTGGAAGTGGTTCCGCATCCTGGTCAGCGCTACCGGCGGCAGCTATGCGTACGAGATCGACAACCCGCGCCGGCCGTGCACCGACCCGCACAAAATCTTCACCGTCTACGGCCACCACCAGTGTGACGGCCAGAGCTGGGCGATGGTCCCCCTGTGGCGCGCGGCCGGCTACATGGCCCTCGACCAGTGCCACTGGGGCCACACGATTGCGTCGCTCCGATACAAGGACCGCGACGGCAACTACCGCTTCCACGACCTCGACCCGCAGGGCCGCTTCTACTGGTGGGACGAGAAGAACCAGTGGGTGGGCACGTGGACGAACCCCATCATGCGGGTCAAGGTTCATCGCCACATCATGCAGCCGCGGAATATCCACAGCCTGCGGACGTCGCTCCGCGTCGGCGAAACCATCGAGCGGAAGTGGGACAATGCCGGGCACATCGTCCCCAGCGGCCGCGACAAGCTCGAGGCGTTCCAGAGCCGCTACTACGCCTGGAAGCCCGGCAAGACCGACGGCATCTACGCCGCGGTCGGCGAGGAGGTGCAGACGCTATCGGCGAGCGGCCTGAACCTGTACCCCGGCTCGCAAAACACGGCCTATGCCGGCGACGCACTGCATCCGAAGAAGCCCGGCCAGGCGGGTGTCTTCATCTATCGCATGGCCCCGCCGTACGTGGTGGCCGACGCCAAGGTTGAGGCGACCCTGCTCAAGGGCCGCGCCGACGACGTTTGCCGCCTCCTGATCTCAACGAACGGGGAGACGTGGACCCCGATCCTCGAGAAGAAGACGGTCGGCGAGGAGAAGGTGATGGTGGACATCGGCGTCGACGCGTGGAAGAAGGAGCGGCCCAACGTCTACACGTCCTACACGTTCTACGTGAAGGCCGAGCTTCGCGCCGTCCAGGACGTGCGCTCGGTCGGTGTAAGGGGATTGAAGATCACGGCCGTCCGGATGCTCAACAAGCGGACCATGCCCCATCTGCGGCCGGGCGAGAACGTGATCCGGGTCACCGCCGACCGGATCACGGCGGGCCTGCTGCTGGCGCTGGACATCAACTACAGCGTCAATGGCAAACCACACCGGGTGCAGCGCAACATCCAGACGTTCCCGTACTACTTCAAGATCGACGTGCCGAACGTGCCCGAGCGGGTGCTCAAGAACTACGACAAGAACTGGAACGATGGCGCGCTCCAGATGACGCGAATCGGAATGGGGCTGGTGTCGGCCTATGGCAATCCGCCGTCAAAGCCCGACCTCACCGCGGCCGAGGCGCAGAGGAAATCCGCCATCAGTTCGCCACACCCGGCCGACATGACCCGTCGGCGGATGTGCAGGAAGCCCGAGACCGACGTGCGCCAAACGAACGGCTTCTTCCCGCAGGGCAGCCCGGGCGCGCTCGACGACGACGCGAAGATGAGCGAGATGATCAAAGTCCTGCGCGGCGGCATCGCCGACCGGAGGCCCGGAAAACAGTGGGTCACCGCCGAAGACCTCGGCGACTACCCCAAGGCGATCGACGGCCTGCTCGCCGCGCTGCCCAAGGCGAACATCGACCTGACGCTCTTCATCTGCAAGGCCCTGGCGCGCAACCCGCACAAGAAAATGGTCAAGCCATTGCTGGCGAAGTGGGAGGGCGCGCCCAAGGGCTCGCCCGGCACGCGCTACATCCCCGACGTGCTCGCCGCGATCGGCGACGCGAGCGTCGTGCCGCATCTCATCAAGCCGCTCAAGCGGTGCCGGTTCGACTACCGCTTCCACATCGCCCACGCGCTCGGCATCCTCGGCGGGCCCGAGGCCGAGGGGGCCCTCAAGGATCTGGCGAAGAACGATCCGTTCCACGCCGTGCGCGAGGAGGCGGAACGGGCGCTCAGGAAGATCCAAGAGCGCAAGTGAACGTTTCCGTGTCCGCCATCCCGGCCGAGCGGCGGCAAGCACCATCTTCGTCCAAAAACCAGTTGCATCGCGCCTGGGTCGGTGCACAATAGGCGCTCACGAAGAGCGATTCAGAAGCGGCGGTCCACACAGAACACGGAGCGGATGATGAAGAAACTGGCAGAGATAGTCGATGAGTTGAAGGAGTATCCGATCAAGCGCGTGGCGGTTGCAACGGCGGGGGATCGCACGGTGGTTGAGGCGGTGAAACGCGCCGCCGATGACAACGTGGCCGAGCCTGTACTGGTCGGCGACGAGAAGAAGATCCGCGCGCTGGCGGAACAGGCCGGCCTGGCGCTGGGAGAGGACGAAGTCGTCGACGAGCCCGCGCCGGAGGTCGCCGCACTCCGCGCCGCCGAACTCGTCAGTTCCGGCAAGGCTGACGTCCTGATGAAAGGACACATCCACACTGACGACTTTCTCCGCGCCGTGCTGGACAAGCAGGTCGGCCTGCGCACCGGCCTGCGTATGAGCCACTGCTTCGTTGCCGAGATGGACGAGTACGACCGGCTCATTATGGTAACCGACGCGGCGATGAACATCGCGCCCGACCTGGAGGCCAAGGCCGAGATCATCCTCAACGCCGTGCATCTGGCGCACATCCTGGGCGTTCCGGAGCCGCGCGTCGGCTGCCTGGCCGCCGTCGAGCTGCTCAGTCCGAAGATGCAGGCGACGGTCGATGCGACCTGCCTGCACAAGATGTGCGACCGCGGCCAGTTCCCCGAGGGCTGCATCGTCGACGGCCCGTTCGCGTTTGACAACGCAATGTCGCCCGAGGCGGCGGCGCACAAGAAGATCGGCGGGCCCGTCGCCGGCATTGCCGACATCTTGCTCGTGCCGTGCATTGAGGCAGGCAACATGCTGGTGAAGTCGTTTGTCTATGCGTCCGGTGCGAAGGTGGCAGGCGGCGTGATCGGTGCCTCGGCTCCGGTGGTGCTGACGTCGCGGGCCGATTCCGCCGAGAGCAAATTCTACTCCATCGCCATGGCCGTGCTCACCAGTGGCGTCCAGCGCGCCCTGCGCCTCAAGATCGGCCGCGTACACTACTGACCCAGCAGGAGCCAGGAAGGCGCGGAACACGTGATAAGATTTCTGGCCCAGGTGCGACAGAAATCTTATCAGCTGGGACCGTCTCGATCCTCACGCGTGCCAAAGAAGGTTGAGCAAACTGCGGCGTGCGGGTATAATGAGGCCTCGACTTGCACCGCGCCGAGACATCGAGCACAAGCTGTCAACTGGGAGAAGCATGAACAGTCTCAAGACAGTTGCCGCCGTGCTGGTCGTGCTGCTTGCGTTCACCGGCTTTCAGTTGATCGCCAATTACTCGCTCAGGAAGTCGGTGGTCGAGGACGTCAAGAAGCAGATCAAGCAGATCGACTCGGGCAGGGCGGAGATGCTCAAGCACCAGGAGCGGCTCCGAGAGGCGACCAAGCTGATGACGAAGCTGGCCGGGTCGCTCGAGGCGGTGAGCTCGCAGGTGGCGGCCGCGGCGGTGAAGTCGGCCGATCTCGCGAAGTCCGTCGGCGAGTTGGAAGCCAAGCTGAAAGCCTTGGGCGCCAGCCTGGATGATCTGAAGAAGAAGCTGGGCGCCCTGGACGGAGCGGCGGACGCGATGCGAGCGACGCGGGCCAGCCTCCAGAAGCTCCGCGAAAACGTCGGCCGGGCCGAGACCGACGCCCGGACGGCGTCCCAGGCCGCAGCCGGCGCGCTGACCGCGCTGGGGAAGCTGAAGAAAGAGCTGGCGGATCACAAGCAGGCGGTGAGCGCTTCGGCGCTGGCCCAGATGAACAAAGAGATCGGACGCATCCGTGGCGAGGCGCAGCGACTCGCCGGCGAGGTACGGAAGCTCGCCTCCGATCTGCAGACGATCAAGATCAAGACGAAGGATGACGGCGTATGAAGAAGCAGCATTTCACCGACGTTCCCGGGGCGGACGTTCCGCCGCCGGCGGAGGGTGTGAAGATCCGCTGGCTCATCGACGACGAGACGGGCGCTCCGAACTTCGCGATGCGGCACTTCGAGATCGCGGCCGGCGGGCAGACGCCGTTCCACGCGCACGACTGGGAGCACGAGGTCTTCATCCTGACCGGCGCCGG
>CAZDHT010000289.1:0-6282 GCA_964505325.1 uncultured Planctomycetota bacterium
CGGGCGGGCCTGATCCCGCAGGCGTACATCTACCCGAAGGCCACGCGGCCGGTGCGGGACCTGACGCGCCGGCGGCAGCGGCTGGTGCATTTGCGCGGCGGCGAGTACGTGACGATACGGCGGGTGCTGTATCAGCACGGAGTGTTGGACCACAGCCGCAACAAGATCAAGACGCTGGCGGAGGAGGAGGTGACGGCGTACCTGGAGCACCCGCTGGTGCGAGTCGAAGCGCGGCAGAGTTGCGAGCGGATCGAACTCTACAGCCACCAGATCAGCGAGCTGGAGAGGCGGATCCTGGCGACGGTGAAGGACAACACGCCCTTCCGCCGGCTGTTGGATGTGCCCGGGCTGGGCGAGATTCTGACGATCACCGTGTACTACGAATTGGGGGACGTGACCCGGTTCAAGAACGTCCGCCAGTGCAGTTCGTACTGCCGCCTGGTGCCGGGCGTAGCTCAGTCGGGGGCCCGCGAGAGCCGGGGCCGGGGCAGCAAGCAGGGCAATGCGTATCTGAAGTCGGCCTTCACTCAGGCGGCGGTGCAGGCGGTGCAATGGTACCCCCGGATCGAGCGGTACTTCGACCGGCAACTCGCACGGCACGAAGGGCGTATCGGCGAGCTTGCAGCGACATGTCTACCCGCCCACTGGCGGGCCAGGAGAATATTGTCTCTTGACAAGCCGCCTCTATTAGCTGTTACCCAGTGCGTAGGTTGCTTCTCTCACCATCTGGAACCGGTTGTTTTTCAATCACATGCGTCTGACCTGCGAAGCATTTTGGGGGAATCTCCGTGAAATGGCCGTTCCGACGCAGTAGATTGCACCACTGGCGGTGGATGCAGAGCGAATGAATGGTCGGCTGCGGAAGCGCACGATGTCGTGGGGAAACTCCTGGGAGAAAACGGCTTGACATCACGGTCAGAAGAGGGTATGCTGTTGACAGACCGACGGTCGGTATGTACCGACGGTCGGTATGGAAGGCCAGATCAGTTGAACAGGGGAACGGGCAATGGCCAGAATCGTGAAGGAGTATAACGAGCGAAAGGCGGAACTGCTGGGGGCCGCCCGCACGCTCTTCTTGGATCTCGGCTACGAACACACTTCGGTCAACGCCATCATCGAGAAAGTCGGCGTGTCGAAAGGAGCCTTCTATCATTACTTCAAGTCCAAGGAAAACCTGCTCGATTCCCTCGTGGAGCAACTGACGAAGGAGGGGATGGCCCTCGTGCAGCCGGTGGTCGAGGAGGAGGGCCTGACCGCCCTGGAACGGCTGAACAAGTTCTTCGGCGTGATTCGCGGCTGGAAGGCGGAGAACATGCCGCTGATGATGGCGATCATGCGCGCCATGTACCGCGACGAGAACCTGGTGCTGCGGCACAAGATGATGGAGCGGAACGCGGCGATGGTCGCGCCGCTGCTTTCCCGCATCGTCGTGAAAGGTGTCGAGGAGGGCGTGCTGGATACGGCGCACGCGGAAGGCGCAGGCGAAATGGTCTATCGCGTTGCCATGGGATTCACTGACATGGTCGCCAGGCTGCTCTTGGGCATGCAGCAGCACCCGGAGAACCTGGAGGTCCTCGAGCAGAAGCTCGCGCTTTACCAGGACGCGATCGAGCGGGTGCTCGGGGCGCCCAGGGGCTCGATTCGGATCATTGGCGAGAAGTTCATGCAGGCGCTCAAGGGCGCAAGCTGATCGGCATAAGGAGGCGGACGATGACGGACACGAACGGCGAGCCCCTGTTTCGGGTGGAAGGCCTGAGGAAGGCGTACCAGGTGGGCGAGGTCACGGTCGTGGCGCTGCGGGAAGTCGACCTCGAACTGCCCGAGGGGCAATTCGTGGTGATCCTCGGCCCGTCCGGCTCCGGCAAGAGCACGCTGCTCAACATCATCGGCGGGATCGACACGCCCACCGGGGGGCGGGTGTTCTTCCGCGGCGAGGATCTCTCCGGCTACGGCGAACGGCGGCTGACGCAGTACCGACGCAATCACGTCGGCTTTGTCTTTCAATTTTACAATCTCATCCCCAGCCTGACCGCCGAAGAGAACGTCGAGATGGCCACGCAGATCAGTGCCGAGCCGATGGACGCCGCGGAGTCGCTGGCACTGGTCGGTCTCGAGGAAAGGCGCACGCACTTTCCCTCGCAGCTTTCGGGCGGCGAACAGCAGCGGGTCGCCATCGCCCGGGCGTTGGCCAAGCGGCCGGACGTGCTGTTCTGCGACGAGCCGACCGGCGCGCTCGACTACGCCACCGGCAAGATCGTGCTCGAAGTCCTTCAGGACGTGAATCGCAAAACGGGTACCACGGTCGTCACGATCACCCACAACGCAGCCATCGCTGGAATGGCGGACCTGGTCGTGAGACTGATGGACGGCCGGGTCCGCGAGGTGCGGGAGAACCCGCATCCCATCGCGCCCGACCAACTGGAGTGGTGATGAAGGTCCTCGACCGAAAGCTGCTGCGCGATCTCTGGACGTCGAAGGGACAGGCCGTCGCGGTCACGATGGTCATCCTGTGCGGCGTGGCGAGCTTCGTCTGCGTGCTCTCGGCCTACCGCAGCCTGAAACTGACCCGCGACACGTACTACGAGGCCTATCGCTTCGCCGACTTCTGGGTCCCGCTCGAGAAAGCGCCCAGCCGCGTAGTGCACAAAGTGGAGGCGCTTCCAGGCGTGCTGCGCGCCGAAGGGCGGATTGTTGAGGACGTGAACCTGGACGTGGCCACCAACCCAGACCCGTGCACGGGCCGCGTCATCTCGCTGCCACAGGCTCGGGGGACGGCCATCAACGACGTTCACCTCGTGTCCGGGCGCTACTTCTCCGCCGGCGTCGGCAACGAGGTCATCCTGAGCGACCGCTTCGCGCGCAAGAACCGGCTCGAGATCGGCGACCGCATCTGGGCGACGATGAACGACCGAAAGCAGCCGCTCCGCATCATCGGCACAGCGTTGAGCCCGGAGTACGTCTACATGATTCGGAGCGCGCGCGAGTTCCTGCCGAATCCGGAGCGCTTCGCAATCCTGTGGGTGACCGAGGACTTCGCCGAGATGGCGCTCGGCATGCGGGAAGCGTGCAGCGAGGTTGTCGGGCTCCTCGACCCTCGCGCCGACGCAGACGCCGTCCTCGAGCGCATCGAGGACGTGCTCGAGCCCTACGGCGCGCTGACCGCCATCCACCGCAAGGACCAGTTGAGCAACCGCTACCTGAGCGACGAGATCAAGGGCCTGGGCATCTCCGCCCGCATCACGCCGACCATCTTCCTCGGCATTGCGGCGATGATCCTGATGGTGATGCTCGACCGGGTCGTGCAGCGCGAACGCACCGGGATCGGCGTGTTCAAGGCGTACGGGTACTCGAACTTGGCCATCGGTGGCCACTACCTCAAGTTCGCGCTGGTGCTCTCGCTGGCGGGGGGCCTGCTCGGGTTCCTGGCCGGGCAGTGGCTGGGGCGCGGCCTGATGAAGCTGTACGTCGAGTTCTTTCAGTTCCCGCTGCTTCGCCATCGGTTCTATCCGGACGTCCTGGCCATCGCACTGGGCATCAGCGCGCTGGCCGGAGCCCTCGGAGCCCTGTGGGCGGTGGTCCGGGTGGTGCGGGTCGATCCAGCTCTGGCCATGCGCCCCGCGGTGCCCCGGGGCGGGCACCGGCTGTGGCTGGAACGCTTCGCCGTTCTCTGGCGCAACATCGGATTCATCGGCAAGATGATTCTGCGGGACATGTTCCGCTGCAAGGTACGCTCCGCCCTCACCGTGTTCGGCGTGACGTGCTCCGCCGCGATTCTGATGATGGGCCACTTCAGCGGCGACTGCATGGACTACCTGATCGACTATCAGTTCAACACCCTTCAGAAGCAGGACGTCCGCGTGGCGTTCCACACCGAACGCGGCAAGGGCGCGTACCTGGACGCGAGACGGTTCCCACACGTGCGCGGCGCCGAGCCGCTCCTGGAGTATCCCTTCACCCTCCGGGCGGGCTGGCGAAAGAAGGACGTGGTGGTCACGGGCGTGCGGCCGGGCGACCGCATGCTGGGCCTGGAGACCGTCGACGGGCGCCCCGTCGAGGTCGGGGAGAGCGGCCTCGTTCTCACGGACCACATCGCAAAGACGTTCCGCCTCCGCCCGGGCGACGCGCTCACTATGAAGCCGCTCCTCGGCAGGGTCGGCGGCGAGGCGACCGTCCGCGTCCGCGCCGTGGCGCAGCAATATCTCGGCATGGGGGCGTACATGAACATCCGCGCCCTCAGCCGCATCCTGGACGAGCCGTTCGCGGTCAACTCCGTGCTCCTGCGAGTCGAGTCGGGGGGCAGCCAAGCGCTGAGCCGCCATCTCAAGGAAGTGCCGGGGGTGGCGTCCGTCGAGATCAAGGAGGATTCGCGACAGCAGCTCGAAGATACGCTGGCGCAATCGATGGCGATCAGCAACATATTCCTGAGTCTCTTCGCCGGTGTCATCGCGTTCGCCATTATCTACAACACCACTGCCATCTCGCTGACCGAGCGCACGCGCGAGCTCGCGTCGCTGCGTGTCCTCGGTTTCACCCTGGGCGAGATTCGCCGCATTGTGTTCGGTCAGAATGTGCTGTTGGCGTCCCTCGGCCTGGCTCTGGGCATCCCCCTGGGGATTTTGTTGTGCCGGTGGATGGTCGTCGCATACGAGACGGATATCTATCGCCTTCCGTTCCACATCACCCGCGGCACGTTCGTTCTCACTGCGCTGAGCATCGCGGCGTTCGTCCTGGTTGCGAATCTAGCCTCGCGGCGAAGGATCGGGCAACTGGACATGGTCGAGGTCCTTAAGCGAAGGGAATAAGCCATGAAGCGGATCCTGTTCTGGACGGTGGTTGTTGTAGGGGTCGCAGCGATCGTCTTCCTCGCGGCGCGGCCCCAGCCGCTGGAGGTCGAGGTGGTCCGCTGTGTGCGCGGGACCGCCGAGGCGTTCATCACGGAGGAGGCGGAGACGCGGCTGGATGATGACTATGTGATCGCCATGCCGGTGACCGGGCGCCTGCTGCGGATTGACCTGAAAGAGGGCGCCCAGGTGGAGAAAGGGAGCGAGATCGCGCGCTTGGACACCTTCGAGCGGGACGAGCAGTTGAAGCGGCTCGAGGCGCGCGAGCGGGAGATCCGGGCGCTAATCGTCGGGGTGGACGAGGCCAAGCCGAAAGCCGATGACATCAAGGCGGCCGAGCTCGCCGTTCAGGAGGCAAAGCTGCGCCACCAGTCGGCCAAGAAGTCACTCGAAGCGACGCAGATCAACTACCGGCAGGAAGAGAAGCTGTTCAAACGCAAGGAGACACTTCTCGCCAAGGGATCGATTCCCG
The DNA here is from genome assembly GCA_964505325.1 of uncultured Planctomycetota bacterium. Taxonomy (GTDB): domain Bacteria; phylum Planctomycetota; class PUPC01; order PUPC01; family PUPC01; genus CAZDHT01. The sequence goes on from CAZDHT010000289.1 coordinate 5,314, forward strand.
AGGCCGACTTCATCGAGGCCGAGCGGCGATACCTGATGCTCAAGACGAAATGCGATGAAGCGCTCCTGAACGAGGGGGCTGCCCGGAAGCTGCTCGAGCAGGCCGAAGTGAAACTCAGGCGACTGCGCGACTCGAAGGATGACAACGAGTTCCAGCGCGCCGCACATCAGGCGAGGATCGAACAGATCGCCGCGGACAAGGCCGTGGTGCGCGATGAGCTCAGGAAGTCGGTGATCAAGGCGCCGGTCTCCGGGCCGGTGTTGGAGAAGTATCAGGAAAGCGAGCAGGTGCTGACGGCCGGCACGCCGCTCCTGAAGATCGGCGACCTCAACAGCCTGCGCATTGAGTCTGACATCTTGTCGGAGGAAGTCGGCCGCGTCAAGGTCGGGCAGCCCGTCGAGACCTTCGGGCCCGCGGTGGGCGAGAAGCCGGTCACCGGGAAGGTGGTGCGGATCTACCCGTCCGGCTTCGAGAAAATCTCGTCGCTCGGCATCGAGCAACAGCGGGTGAAAGTGATCGTCGCGTTCGACGACGGCGCACCGCGGCTCCGGCCGGGTGTTCGCCTTGACATTAAAATCATCACCGGCAGGAGGAAGAACGCGCTTCTCATTCCTGAACGCGCGCTGTTCAAGATGTCGGACCAGTGGCACGTGTTCGTCGTCCGTGACGGCATGGCGCGTCGCACCCCGGTCAAGATCGGCCTGCGGAACGACGAACAGGTGGAGATCACGGCCGGCCTTCAGGCGGGGGATCTCGTCATACCGAATCCCCCGCAGGACCTCGAGGACGGAGCCAAGGTGGCCGCGACGGTCGGCGGCGATTGACCCGGATGCCTCACCGCGGAGATCGCAGAGATCGCAGAGCTACGCAGGAGCTCTAACAGAACGGTGGGGCAGGCATTCTTGCCTGCCAATTTCGCTCCGAGGTCGCCGCCACCGTCCTCGCACACAACCTCACCTGGACGCTCAT
>CAZDHT010000290.1:0-6198 GCA_964505325.1 uncultured Planctomycetota bacterium
CGGCTTGGGCAGGGGCGGCGCCTTCTTCTGCTCGAGGAGAGCCCTGGCGGTCTCGGGAATGCCCGCACAGCGGCCGCCAGCCGCGGGGAAGACCGTCAGAGCCAATGCCGCTGCCACGAGCGTCGCCACGGATCGCATGACTACCTCCATCTGGTGACTCACGGCGCCGCAACCGCGCACGTCGCCGTCCGCTGATAGCCGAGCCTGACCCTCACGATGCGCCGGCTCAGCACGTCGGAGACGTAGGCGGCCCGGTCTGAGACCCCCACGGCGGCAGGCCAGGCCAAGGGGATCTCCGGCTTGGGCACGGCGCTGCCCGGCCCGGCGGAGTCCTGGTTGCCGTAGGCGCCAAACGTGCAGAGCTCGTTTCCGTTCGTGTCCAGGACCACCACGCGAAAGCGGCCCGCGTCCGGCGAGAACACCCGCCCGTAATCGTCCACGTCAAAACGCATGCCCTCGCAGGCGCACGCGTGGGTCACGTAGTGATTGTATCCGGCACCGTGCTGGGCCGGGACATGGCAGACGCCGAAATACTGCCAAAGGTCGCCCTTGATCCCCACCGGCACGTCATAGGCGAGCAGGCCCTTTCGCCCTCCAACCTTCGGCCCGACCCCCGCACCACCGCTCGGGGGGAACTTGAGGATGCTGCCATACATGATGGGATAGTGATGGTTAGGAGTCTTTCCGTGGTGAGGGTTCAACTTGGCTGCATTTACCTTTCCCTGAAAATCGGGCGGGATGACCTGTCCGGCGGGCTTCACGGGGTCGCCGACGTAGAGGTTGCCGGCCGGGTCCAGGCGCAGCGAAAGCGCTCCCGGGCTGAGCGAGCCGACGAGGTTTTCCTTGCGCATTTTCCCGTCCGGCCCCCACACCGAGATGCCATAACGCTGATGCACCTTGGGCACATTTTCGTGCAACACATAGATCGTTCCGTCATGGCTCACGGCCAAGCCTCGACCCATGATGTGCAGCGAGTACCTGTGTCCGGGAAGCGGATCGCTGGCGTTGGAGTCGGTGCCCGGGTAGGTCGCGGGCTTCAGGTTGCGATCGTATCTGAGGATGCGCTTCGAGCCGTGAACGACGTACACGTAGCCGTCACGGCCGAGTGCGAAGTGCGCACCTATCTTGGCCCAACCCGGGCCTGGCATGCGGAGAGACTTCAGCACTTTGCCGTCAATGCCGTCGATCTTGACAAAACACCCGCCGCGGTCGGCCACGTCGCCGCCCTGATGGAAGTAGACCTCCTCGCGTTTCCTGTCCACCTGGATTTCCCTGCAAGCTCTGAATCCCGGGCCTTTGCCTTTCTCTTCCGGCGCGCCCAGCTTGCCGTTCTTCTCAACGAAGCGGAACAGCCCAAAGCTCTCCCAAGCGGTGGTGGAGCCCACCCAGAGAACCGGCTCCTGGCCTGAGTCGTCCAGCGTAAAGACCGGATAGGCGTCTATCCTCTTCTTGCCCTTGAGGGCCCGCATGATGCGGGGGATCTTCCGGCTGTAGACCGGCTGGGGATCCTTGCGGCTCTTGAACTTGAAGATCTGGTCCGGCGGGTCGCCGCCGCCCAGGACGTAGACCGCCCCGCTCCCGCGGTGCACTCCGAGCATGTAGGGTCTCTCGACGGGTAGGTCGCTCAGGAACTTCCCCTCGGGGCTGAAAATCGCCACGCGATTGTTGCCACGGTCGGCCACGTAGATGTTGCCGTCTTTGTCCAAGGCGATGCCCTGCGGTTCGTTCAGGCCCTTGTCACCCTCGCCGGCCTCCTCGGGCTTGCCGATGAACGGCGCGATGGCCTTGTCGCCCCACTTGGCGCGATAGACCGCGTGTTTCCAGCGCACAGGTTTCCAGCGCTTCTGCGAGGCCGCTCCGGAGATGTAGATCGCCTTCCCGTCAGGCGCGGCGGTCAGGCAGGCGAAGCCGGTCATCTCCTTGCCGAGTGCGGGGCCGAAAGCCCCTGCTTTCGGTGCGCCTCCGTCCTGGGCGTCGACGGCCACCAGCACGGCCCCCTTGCCCCTGACCTTCATGTTCAGGATGAACCGGCCGTCTGGCAGGACTACGGGCTGCTGGTGCGCCGGCGGCCCGGTGAACGGGTAGATGGTCTTCAATTGGTTGGCGTGTATCCAGGGGTAGCGCCCCTTCTCGCCGAGATCGAGGATCCCAAACTCCTTGACCTTGTCCGGGAAGCACTTCGCCTGATAGGGCATGATCGTCCGCTTGTATTTGGCCCCCCGGTCGAAAACGTTGCAGACGGTCGAGCCGAAGTTTATATGCAAGTGCCGACCCAGGTTGAGCACGAACAGCTCCCCGCCCGGGCCCACGGCCAGCCCGCGGACGACGTCCAGCGTGTTGGGGTCGCTGCCCAGGATTCTGTCGAACTCCGGCTTGAGCCCCAGGCTGACCCGGACCTTGTACTCGCCGGCGGGAAGCTTCTTGCCATAGTCGTCCTTAAAGTCCCACGCCAGGCTCTGGGCCAGCGCGTTCTTCTCAAGCGGCTTCGGAGCGTTCTTGCCCAGCAGCCCGGCGGCCAGGTGGCGGACGACGATTCCCTTGCCGTCGAGAATCGCGACTTCCACGTCCGTCGGCGCGCTGACGCCGAAGGTGATCGTGACGTTGTTCCCGTCCCGGACGGCCTCGGGCTTCGTCTTGAAGCTCACCTCCCCTGCGCCTGCAGCCGTGCCGGCCAGAACCGCCCCGATGATTGCTGTGCAAAGCATTCTCATAGTCTCTGTCTTTCCTGCTGCCTAATGCAGCTTGCAGGTAGCCTCGGCGGCGTAGCCCAGTCCGATGCGCACCACCCTCTTGTTGATGCCGTCAGTGTAGTATATGGCCTTTCGCGAGCAGACCACGCGACGCGGCCAGGCCAGGTTGATCTTCTTGCCCTTGGCGGTTTCAGCTTTCACCTGTTTCTGCAGGCGAAGCACTTCATTGCCGGCGTTGTCGAGGATGACGAGCGCTTCCTTATCGGCGTCCGGCACGTAGAGTCGGCCGTGCTCGTCGATGTCGAAGAGCGGGGACTTGCAGCAGCAGCCGCTGACCAGGTAGGACATCACCCCGACGTAACACTTGTCGATGCGAGGGATAAAGATCCTGTAATTGGGCCCCCAGAGGGCGCCCTTTCCCCTCTCTTCGGGATCCTCCGGTGCCGCGCCCATGGGCAGGCGGATGTCCCTGATCCAGCGATCACGGGGGGTGATCCGGAGTATCGACCCGTAGCCGTAGCCGTACTTCCAGGACTTCGGGTAGCGCTGTTTGGGCATCTCCGCACCTTTGGGGCCATCGGCACGGGCCAAGTATATATTACCTTTCGTGTCAACCCGGATGCAGGCAATATGTGCACGCTCACCATGACCAAAGTCAACCCAGGGCTGATAACCTTCGATCAGAGCACGTTTTCTTTCCCAGGTGTCCCAGATGAACAGGCGAAAGAAAGGAATGCTGCGCGCGCAGTGTATGTAGTATCTGCCGTCCAGCCCCTCGAAGGCATCGTTTCCAGAGCCCCACTGTTCATGGAATGGCCGGCTCCGCTGGTAGCGCCACAGGGAGATGTCGAAGCGCAGTGCCTTCTCGTGGGTGTTGACCCCCTCGGGGACGGGGATCGGCTTGAAGTCCCGGGTGAACCGGCGGTAGGGATTGAACAGGATGTCCCCGTTCAGGGCCACGGCGAACTTTTCGCCGGGGCGCCTGAGCTTGCGGATCTCGCCGTCGATGAGATCGACCTTGCCGGTGCTGTCCCTGTACCGGTAAACACTCCCGATGCTCGATGGGTATGCGAGATAGCTGGCATAGATCCGGTCGTCCTCCTTGTCCACGTACACATACCAGTCGTACAACTGGCTGGTGAAGGCCAGCTTGCCCTCCTTGGTCTTGGCCTGCGCCGGGTCGAGGCCGGGCTTGCCCGGCTCGGCGGGGTCGGGATCGGTGATGACCTTGCCGATCCGCCAGGGCTTGACGGGGGTCAGGGCCTTGAGAACGGTCCTGGCGCCTTTGGCCTTCAGGCCCAGCCGTATGCGAACCTTGAAGCCGGTCCCTGCCACCGGTTTTCCGCGGTCGCCGGTGCGGTCCCAGAGAATCGACTGAGACAGCGATTTCGGAGCGAGCGGCGGGGCGACCTCCTTGGCTCCGAGCAGACCGGCGGCCAGGTGGCGCACTTCATTGCCCTTGACGTCGAGTATTGTAACCTCAACGTCGCAGGGCGCAGCGGCCGCGAAGCTGATGCGCACATTCTTTCCCTCCAGCTTCGCCGACGGGGCCTCCGCGAAAGTGGGCTCGGCCCCGGCTGCGGTGGCCGGCAACAAGACCAGGACGGCGAGGCTCGTCGCCAGCACCACTTTGATCATCGTTTATCTTCCTGCTGCTCTAGCTGACAGGTCTCGGTGACCGCGTATTGTAGCTTCGCGGACAAGACGCGCAGGTTGGCCGCGTCCCAGAAGGCGAAGAGGTCCCTGGCGGCGGCCACCCGTATCGGCCGGGCGATGAACAGCTCCCCGGACTTGCCGGCCAGTTCGGCGATCTGGTTGCCCTGGGCGTCGAGAATGCGCACCCGGCTGAGCGCGGGGTCGGGCACGTAGAGCCGCCCGAAGCGGTCCATGTCGAACCAGGGGCCGTTGCAGGTGCAGTTGCCCGGGGGCGAGATCCAGGATATGCCCGGTACCGCCCACTCGACGTCGTGCACGAAGGCCTTGGCCGGCCGTATCGTGGGCCTGCCGCGCTGGCCGGAGTAGACGTACCCCCAGCGGGGGTTGCCCGACCAGGTCGTGGTCCAGGTGTCCAGGACGACCCCGGCGGCCCGCTTCCCGGCATCGGCGGGCACTTTGCCGGCTTGGGGGTCGGGCTTGGCGCCCTTCTTCGTCCAGTGGCCCTTCAGGCGCAGCTTGATCAGGGTCCCCGAGAAGTGCCGGTAGTAACCGTGCCCGAGCGCGGCCGGGGCCTTCCACCCCTCGGGCAGGCCGTTGAGGGCCACGTACAGGCAACCCTCGCGGTCCACGCGAATGACGCTGCCGTGACGGATGCGGGAGAAGGGGAAGACGCCGTTTCTCTCGAGCTTGCCGTCCCGGCCCCAGACGTGCACCCGCGCGTAGCCGGTCTCCGGGTGAGAGGCGAAGCGGTAGAGCTTGCCGTCGAGGCCCAGGCAGGGCGTGTCCGGCCCCAGACTGTCCCCGAATCCCTCGGCGTCAAGTGCCGTACTGTTGCGCGCGGGAGCCCTGATTCCGTGCGTGCCGATCGCCGGGAACGGAGCCGGTTTCCACGCGCGGTTCAGCCTGCGCGTCACCCACCCCCAGTGGATCGGATAGATCAGCCCGTCGCTGCCAAAGGCGATGTCCCCCGTGACGTATTGCAGTCCTTCAAGCTTCGCGGGTTGGCGGCCCGGCAGGCCTCGGTACCACTGGTCCCAATGGTTGCGCCGGTAGTAGATGGCGCCCGTGTCGGGGTCGCCCGCGAGCCGCAGGGACCAGTTCCCGGAGTAGTCCTCCGAGAGCACTCTGAACATCTTCTTGGCATCGATCTGGGCGGCCGGCGCGTCCTTGGACTTGACGTTGCGCAGCAGCTTGAACCCGGTTGCGGTCTCGCTCACCGCGCCGATCCTCAGGCCAAGACGAACCCTGACACTGGCCCCGGCGGCCGGCTGGCCAAGATCGTCCCTGCCGTCCCAGATGATCTCTTGGGCCAGCGAGTTCTTGTTCAGGGGCGTGGGGGCGTTCCCGCCCAGCACGCCGGCCGCCAAGTGACGGATGACCGCCCCCTTGGCGCCCAGGATCGACACCGCCACGTCGGTGGGCTTCGAGACCGTGAAGGTGATAACAGCCTTCCCGCCCTCGGTCCTGGCGGTGGGATCGGCGGTGAACGTCGCCTCCTCGGGCGCGCCGGCGCCGGCGAGCCCCAGGACTGCCGCACACATCACCGTGAGTCTCATGGGCGCTCCCTCTACCGACGGGCCGTATGCTCGCCTCTCACGACAGGTGTGACCAGCGGAACTCCGTCGACTGGGAGCCCACTCCCGAATCGCGGCCTCGGAGTCTTCAGGGCAGCCGGCCTTATTGTACCACGCCCACAAGTCCCGCTCAAGCGTTCCGCGCTGACGCCTCGGACATGGCGCCCATCCGTCAAACAGGTTGACCCCGAGCGGTGCGCGGGCGTCCCTCCCGGTTCCGAACGCAGCTCTGAGGAATAGGGGATTCTTCGCACCTGCGAAGCAGGGGCAGCAGGGGC
>CAZDHT010000291.1:0-6152 GCA_964505325.1 uncultured Planctomycetota bacterium
CTTCAGCAGCTTGAGCTGCGCCGCGGGCGGCACGAGCATCGGCTTGCCGCCGCCACCGCCGCCACCGCCACCTCCGCCTTGTTGGGTGCGCCGCTGCTCGCGCTTCAGGGCGTCGATCAGCATGGCCAGCGTGTCGGCGATGTCCTTCTGGACGTCCTGCGTGTAGGAATCGGTCTTGAGGGCGACCAGCCGGTCCTTGACCTCGTTCATATCCCTGATGATCTTGCGGAATCCCCAGACGAAGACGGGAGCATCCTCGCCTTCCACCTTCCTGAGCAGTTCCGCGGCCTTGTTGGCGAGGGAGCTTTCGTCGCCCGCAAGCTGCCCCAGCCGCACCTTGTGCGGCCGCGACGGCTCGTCCAGCTTCTTCTCCGCCGTGGCGGAATCGATGCGCCGCGTCTCGTCGTTGATTGCGATCTGCTTGTCCAGCATCGGCTGGAGCTCCACGATCAGGTCCAGCAGCTTCTGCTCCTTCTGCTTTCTCTCAAGGTCATCGCGGAGCTTCTCGAGCATCCGCTGCGCCTCGGCCAGCTTGTCCAGGGCCTCCTTGGCGTCTTGCTCACCTTGGATCGTATCATTACGGTCCAGGCTGGAGTGGGCCTTGCTCATGGACTGACCCGCCTGGCCGACCTTGCCGCCGGCCTTGTCGAGGCCGTTCGACGCCTCCTTCGACGTGTTCTCGTTCTCCTTGGAAAGCTGTTTGAGCTGCCGGGAGACCTTCTCGGCCTGCTTCTCGGTCTCGCCTTGCTTGAGGGCCGTCTCCTTGGTGTCGGCCAGCCGCTTCTTCTCGATGGCCTCCAGCGCCTTGGCGATGTGCTTGTCGGCCTCGCCAAGCTTGTCGCTGGCCTGCTTGCCGGACTGACCCGCCTTGGCGGCATCGCCCTTCTGCATGCTGCCCTTGGCGGAGTCCATCTTCGACTTGGCATCGCCGACGGCGCCCGACGCCTTGCCGATGTCGCCGGCCTGCGGGGCGCGTCGTCCGGCGGCGTCCTTCGCCTCCTTGCCCAGCTCCTTCTTGACGTTGGCGGCTTCGCCGGCAAGCTTGTCCTCCTGCTCGGCCAAGTTCTTGAGCCGGGACTTGTCTTTTGCCTCCGCGTTCGCTTTGTCCTGCTCCTTGCGCAGCTGGTCGAGCTTTCGCCTGAGCTGCTTGAGCCGTCTTGCCTGGGCGGCGTTCTTGTTGATCTCGTGGGCGTCGCCGGCGTGCCCTTCCTGCTGCTTTCGAAGCCGCTGGACGGCTTCCAACGCGTTCTTCACGTCGCTGATCACCTGGGCGAGGACCTGGTCGCTGCCGGACTCCTCGCGCGCGTTCTCGAGCATCTCCAGCAGGCGTTCGAGCCCCTGGATCGCCGTTTGCTGATGGGTCGCGGCAAGACCGAGCCGGTTGCCCTCGAGCTTGGCGGCGGCCTCCTCCATCATCGGGCGGATCTGGTCGCGGCTGGCCTGGACCTGCGCCTGCCGGACGAGCTCCGCGCGCTTCGGGTCGCTCTCTTTGAGCCGCTCGAACACGTTCAGCATGTCCTGCTCGAGGTTCCGCATGTCGTCTCGTGCGCCCCTCTGGCGGCGGACGAGGAGGTTCAGCGCGGCCCGGTCGGTCGGTTTCAGCTCCTTGAGCGGCGCGTACAGCACGTCGGGCCGCTTGGCGAACTCACCGGTGTCTTTCTTGATGGTCCGCTGCTTCCGGAGAAGCTCCCGCGCCGCACGCACCAGGTTGTCGATGTCCTCGTTGTGGCTCATGCTGGCGAGCACCTTGTCCATCTTCTTGATGACATCGGACTGAATGGTGGACGCGGAGGCCAGGTTGTCCCGGCCGTCTTTGCTGGCCAGGCTCTTTCGTGCATCCTTGATGAATCCCGCGGCGCGGGGCATGTCTGCCCCGGCGATCTCTTCCAGCGTCTTTTTCGTGTCGTCCAGCCGGCGCCGGTCCGCAAAGCTCCCGATGCGGTTGTTCTGCATCCGGTCGCGCACGTCTCCGATTTCTTTTGCGATGCGCTGGACCGAGCGGGCGAGTTCGCGCTGGACGTTCTCGGTGTCGGCGGCCATGCTGCGGTCGTCGTTGCTCATCGGCTGGCCTTCGGCGATCTTCCGGAGGAGTTCGGTGATCTTGCGGCGGTCATCTTCCTGACGCAGCTTGGCCTTTTTCAGGCGGCCTCTCAGGGCGAAGAGCTGACGGTCCAGCTCGCTCGCGAGGTCCGCCGCGGAGACGATTTTGATGTAGAACTCTTCGGACCTGCCGATCTGGCGGGTCTGGGTGGAGCCGCGCGGGAAGACGTCGCGGAAGTCATCCGCCTCGGCGCGATATGAGATAGTCTGGCCGGCCTTCACGCCGAGCTCGGAGATATCCCACCGCAGTTCCTTCGTGACCTCCTTGGCCCGGTCCGTCTCGAGCTTGAACGGCTTCAGGCTTGGCTTTTCCTTCGGCCCCAGCGCGTAGCGCAGCCACGCACTGCGAATGGCGAGGTCGTCCCTGAATCTGATCTGAAGCGGGACCACGGCGTGCTTCGTGCACCGGGTGTGGCCGCCGGGCTTGAGGATCTTCACGTTCGGAGCTTTGTCTTCGACCGCCTGCAACTGGAAGGTCCGGGGGTTCCTGTTCTTGAGGCCGGCGACGTCGACCAGCTCGATGCGGAACCATTTCATCTTCTGGTTCAGGACGAACTCGCCCTCGTGTATGGAAGCGCTCGTGCCGCCGCCGTCCTTCCGGCGCATCGCGACGTACCCGGTCGGGTCGATTCGGATGTTCGCGCCGTCGGCCCTTAGCTCCTTGTTCGCCCGGATCTCGACCTCGACCTTGGTCCCGGCGATTGCCCTGATCTCCGCGAGGGCGTCCTTGGGCTTGTCCGGCCGGAGACCGGTGTACTTGGGATACTCAAACGACAGCCGCAGGTCTTGCACGGCGGGCAGTTCAACCACGTCGATGCGCACCTTGGCCGTCCTCACGTCACCGGAGCAGGCGCTCACGACCACGTTCTCGGCCACGCGGTTGAAGTAGGCCTGGTACACGGCGCCTTTGATTCGGCGCATGTGGATGGAGTCTCTGTCACCGGACTCGTACTCGTAGTCGAGCCGGACGGTTCGCGGCGCCTTCCACATCGGCGAGCCGCGCGCGTTCCGCGCGGTAACCTTCACCTCCACCTGCTCGCCTTTCGGCACGGACACCCGGGCCGCGTTCGAGCCGGCCACTTCGATGGCCAGCTCGGTGTGGCGCGGCCACTGGTGCGAGGGGTCGAAGGGCTGAAGGAAGCGCAGGGCGAATATCCCCGCCGAATCGGGTGCAGCGATGCAGAACACGATGGCGGCGACCAGCGCCGCCGCTGCCGCCAGCGCCAGCCGCTTAAGCTTCTTCAGCCGGGGCACCTGCTTCGGCTCGATGTGCTCGGAAGCAGATTCGGCGTCCCTCACGACGGCCTCTATCATGTCCGCCGAGGCCAGGTTCTCGCCTGCGGAAAGCTGGACGGCGCTGACCAGGACGTCTGACAGCTCGGGGAAGCGGCGCTCGAACAGGAGCGCGAGTTGGTCGTCGGGCATGGGGACCAGCGTCGGCCTGATCAGGAACCAGTAGATGGCGATGACGATCCCGGCCACTGAGCCGAGGGACATGGCCAGGCGCCAGCCGGGGGCCAGGTGGAAGGCCCAGTCCGTCAGCAGGCAGAGGGCCGCCAGTCCCACCGCGATCAGGATGACGCGCGAAGACCCTGCCACCAGGATGAACCGCCGCAGCAGGCTCCGAAGCGAACTGATCTTGCCCTTGATGCGATGGGGGATCATCCTTTGCAGCACCTCACGCGCGATATACCGGCCCTTCATGCTTTAGACGCATGTCACGGGTCTCATGTTGCAGACAATCCGCTCTGGTTCAGTTGCCGCCGCTCGTCCCGAGTTACCTCTGGAAAATGGGAAGATAGTTGAACGGCACCTGAAGAACGAGCGCGCCCATCGCGGCGCCGTACACGTTGCCCACCTGCGACGGCCAACTGCCGTTGCCGAGCTGCGCCCTCAACAGATCATCGCGTACCCGCGGGTACCAGAACGCCCAGTACTTCCCGCCGGCCTGGTACATCGCCTGGGCGGCGTAGTAGTGGCCGTAGAAGTAATGCGAGTACCGGCCCTGCCCGCGATGGGTCGCCAGGTACTTCTTGAGGTACTCGAGCCCCTTCTTGGCCTCCTTGCAGTCGTACTCACCCGCGCCGTACAGCGTGGTCACCCCCGCGCCCGTCAGAGCGAAGGATGACCCGCCGGAATAGAGCATGTACCGGAATCCGCCGTCGGCGTTGGAGCTTTGCTTGGTGTATTTGATCGCGCGGGCGATGGTCTTCTTGCCGACTTTGATTCCGGCGTTGTTGGCCGCACGCAGCGCCATCATCTGGCAGATGGTCAGCGAGAGGTCGGAGGCGCCATACGGGCTGGGATCGTAGCGCCACCCGCCGTCGGGCTTCTGGCTTCGGATGATGCAGCGGATCGCCAGCCGGAGCTTCTCCCGGAGCTGACTGCTCGGCGTTATGCCGTACGCTTCCGCCAGGCAGAGCGTGGCGAAACCGTGACCGTACATCTGGCCATGGCCGCCTCCGCCGATGTAGCCCGTCTTGGGGTCGACCTGCTTCATCAGGAACTTGATTCCACGCTCGACGTTCTTGCCGTACTTGCCGCGTCCGGGCAGGTTGCCCTGCGCCATCATCGCCATCGTCGCCAGCGCGGTGATCGCAGGGTGCCGGCCATAGGACGAGGATCCCCAGGATCCGCCGGGGTTCTGCGTGCGCTTGAGGTAGCTAAGTGCTTTGCGGACGGCCTCTTGCACCTTCGGCGTGACGAAGTTCATCTCGTCGGGCGCTATTGCCGGCGCGGCGCCGGCTGCCGCCGTGGCGCCGGCTGCCGCCGTGGCGCAGGCCGCCGTCGCGGCGCAAGCTGCCGCGGCGGAAATGATGACGACGATTTTTCCCAACGCTCTTCGCATTCGCGCACCTCAACCTTATAACCCTATTGTAAGGTTTTTCCTGCACCATGCAATCCCTGGAGCGTGGAAACCGGGGACAGATAACTTTCTTTCGCCGGACAACGGACAAGCATTGCGCGGAGCGGCTTGGCCCGGCGAAAAAATTATCTGTCCCCGCTTTCCCGGTCGGCGGCGCTCTCGGAACGGCGTGCTCAGACCAGACTGGAAAACCTGGGTACGGGCGCTATGCTATCGTGCAAGGTCTAATGCATCCGGCCGGGAGGAGTTCGAATGAAGGCGAAGGCGTGGCTCAGCAGTTCCCTGAAGCGACAGTTTCCGCTCGGCACGCCCGGCGGGAAACGATCGCTGGTCGTTCCCGCGGCGCGGGGTGAACGGGTCTCCTTTCAAGCGTGCGTGTGGGTGACGCGCAGAGAGCCGGTCGAAGTATCCGCCACGGCAGCCGCTCCGGCGGGGCTCTCGGTCGAGGTGCGGCGGGTCGGCTGTGTGCCGATGCCTCATCACAACAGCGCCACGCCGGCCGACGAGCTGGACGGGTTCGGGCTGGTGCCCGGGTATGTGCCGGACCCGTTGTTCCCCGAGACGACGGCCCTGGTCGCGCCGGGCGAGATCACGGCGTTCTGGCTGACCGTTCGCGTTGCCCGCGACGTCAAGCCGGGGCCGAAGGTCGTGAACGTCCGGCTCGGCGCGTCGGGCGAGACGCCGGCCTCGCTCGACGCAACGATTCACGTCTCGCCCATTGTGCTCGCGGAGCGCAAAGACTTCCGAGTGACGCACTGGTTCTACGCCGACGCGTTGTGTGACTGGTACAAGGTCGAACCGTTCGAGCAGAAGTTCTGGCCGATCTGCGAGCAGTACATGCGGGACTACGCCGAGCACGGGTGCGACGTGATCTACGTCCCGATGTTCACGCCGCCGCTGGACGGCGTGAAGCGGCCGACGCAGCTCCTCCGGGTCCGGCGCTCTCCGAGCGGGACATACACGTTCGACTGGGCGCAGGTCAAGCGGTGGGTCGGTCTCGCCCGCAGATGCGGCATTCGTCGGTTCGAGTGGACGCATCTCTTCACGCAGTGGGGGGCGAAGCACGCTATTCGCATCTACGAAAAGCGCGACGGGAAGGACTGCCTCCTCTGGCGCCCCGGCACCGGCGCTACGTCGAAGACCTATCGAGACTTCCTCGCCCAGTTCCTGCCGTCGTTCGAGCGGT
>CAZDHT010000292.1:0-6151 GCA_964505325.1 uncultured Planctomycetota bacterium
AAGCACGAGGCCCAGGGCAAGGTGTTCGAGACACACCTCTCCGACGGCATCCTCAGCGAGTTCTGGCCGCACAAAGAAGACGAGATGACCAAGATCGCGGAGGCGCTCGACGACCGGTGGGACGCGCTGTTGAAGCGGGCGGAGCAGTACCGCGAGCGGGCCGAGGCGGGCGCCGGAGTCGCCGAGATGACGAAGCTGCGCGATGCCTGCTACGCCGAGATCGACGCCATCTGCAAGGAGGCGGCCCGGCTGCGATGTTGGGACTCCAGGCCACTGCACGCCATCAACCACGGCGTCCGCGTCGAGACGCTGACCGGCGAGATGCAGGACCGGATGTTCAAGTACTGGACGGACGAGATGGTCGACACGCTCCGGCCCCTGCTCCGCAAGATCGCCAAAGGCCAGTTCAGCAAGGGCATCATCGTCCACAAGGCCGGCGTCGACGAGGCGATGAAGGAGTTCACCGAGAAGGTCGTCCCGCTCCTCCGCCGCGACGTGATGCGGATGGTCTCGCGGAAGAAGTTCCGCCGGCTGGTGTGGACGGGCTCGCCCGGCATCTACAAGACGGCGGCCGGAGAGCCGACCGCCGTGCCCACCGCCGACGACGTCGAGAAGGAGCGGAAGAAGCTGGAGCCGCTCCTCGAGAAATATCCGCAACTCAAGGCATATGCGGACAAACGCCGCGAACTGAACCAGGAGTATTTCGAGGAAGCCATCGAGAGCGTCAAGGACGAGATCCTCACGCAGGTGCTGACCGGAGGGCTGCTGCTCAAGCAGATGTACGTGTTCGTCGAGGGCGTCGACTACGCGGACAAGGTCGAGGAGAAGCTGAACGCGCGGATGGCCGCGATGCAGGGACGCGGACAGGACCTCACCGCGCTGACCAAGGACGGCTTGCCCGACACCCAGGCGCCGCTGGTGGCGCTGTTCTTCGGCGCCTCCAAGGGCCACGGCGCCAGCCTGGAGCCGGTCGAGACCACGATGGCCCCCGGCTTCCGCTACCAAATGCGGCCCGACGGCGCCCTGCGCGCGTCGCTCCCGCGTATCCCCCCCGCGCCCGCGAAGACCGGAAGGAAGGGCGTCTTCGCGCAGCAGGAGAAGCTCAAGCGGCCATACTTCTCGGGCAGCTCGCCGCGCTTCGAGGCCATCCCCTTCCTACACAAGTTCCCCCGGCTGGACGGCGACCTGACCGACTGGGGCGAGATCCGCCCGCTGGTCTTGCGCGGCACCCGGGGCGAGGAGCCCATCGTCCTCTACGCGGCGTGGTGCTACCAGGGCTTCTTCCTCGGCTACCAGATCAAGCAGCCCGACGAGGAGTTCTACTACCCCACGCTGGTCAAGATACGGAAGAACATGTCGCAGTACCACCGCGACCGCGCGGCGGAGTGGCCGATGCGCGGCGACCATCTCCGCCTGTTGTTCGACACGCTCGACGCGCGGCAGACCCGCCGCGGCGAGGCCCACACCCAGGAGTTTGTCATCCTGCCCCGCGGGACCGACGTGCTGCCGGACGTGCCCGGCATGGAGCGGAAGATCACCTCGCACCGCGAGGCCGACACCAAGGAATGGCGCGGCGTGAAGTCCACCTGCAAGAACTTCGACGAGCAGCCCCCGGGCGGGCCGGACGAATACGGCCCCTACCGGATCACCAAGGCCACCAAGGACGGCTACACCACCGAGATATTCATCCCGCGCAAGCTGTTCAAGGTGCCCGTCTTCTCGCCCGGATGGTACATCGGGTTCGACTGCGCGGTCGGCGCGGGTTACCAGGGCCGCGGCGGCCGCGGGAAGCGCGGCACCTTGCGATTCTGGGCGAGCGGCGACGCCGTTCAGCAGGGCAACCGTGGCGGCAACCATCCCAACCGGTGGGGCGACCTGCTCCTCCTCGGCACCGACGCCCGCTTCCTCGTCCAGGACGCCGACGTCAGCGGTACCTACCCGCTGGCCCGCATCGTGATCCCCGGACATTCGTACCTGCTCACGGTCGTCGACCCCGACCGCAACGTGAGCCTGTCGCGGAAGGACTCGGTGCTGGTGAGCGCGGAGGTGAACGGCGGGGCGCGGGACGTCGAGGTCTTCATCCTCAAGGAGACGAAGGCCAACTCGGGCATCTTCCGGGGGTACGTCAACACCCAGCCCGGCGCCGGCCGCCAGGTCCAGGGCTCACTCGAAGTCGAGCCGGGCCACGAGGTCGTCTTTGGCTACGTCGACCTGGCCAACGGCAAGGGCGAGCGCAACCGCATCACCTACATCCGCCTCCCCGTCGGCGCGCCGCTGGCCGACGTGGTGACGGTCAAGCGGTAGCATCCGGGAAAGGCGACGATGACGCGACCGCGGAGCTTGCTCGCAGCGATTCTGGCGATCCTGCTGACCTGCGCCGGTTGTGGCGAGGAGCAGACGCCGCCGGCGAGGCCGCCTCAGACCTCGGCGCCGGCGCGGGCCACCTCGCCACCGGCTATCCCCGGCGTGGACGAGAGCGACAGCGCCTCCGACACGGTGCTGGTCGATAGCGGCCCGCGACGCCGGCCCGACCGGTACAAGCAGGATGAGACGATGGACTCGGGCATCCTGCGCATCATCTGCCGAATCCCGTCCGTGCGCGTCTCACTGCCGCCGCGAAAGCCCATCGACTTCAAGGGCCCGATGGCCATCAAGAACCCCATGACGGTGGAGCCGTACAAGGTGATCTACGATGGGATCCATCAGGTGGGATATGACATCAAGAACGAGCTCGAGTACTACAAGAACTGGAACACACCTATTGTCGAAACCCCCTTGAACTGGCTGGCGTATCCGCGCCGGGGCGGCGGGCCGCTGGGCGTCAACGGCGTCGCCATCATCGTCGAGGGGATCAAGGCCGGCGCCCGCGAGGAGCTCGGCCGCGCCGGCGCCTTCGTCTCGCACAAAGGGGCACACTACATCCGCGGGCGGGGCAACCACGGCGGATACAACCTGGTGTTCAGCCCTCCGCACGAGAAGGTCATATTCGCCTCCGACGACCACTTCCCCTGCGAGATCGCGATCACGGACCATCAGACCGGCGAGCCGCTGGGCAAGCCGTTCAAGGCGCGGGCGCTCCCCTTCGTGCGCGAAGGCATGTACGCCGGGTGGATACACAGGGCGAACCCGGGCAGCGCCACCCAGCCGCGGCCCATCCCCGCGCCGTCGCCAACGTTCCGTCAGAGGGGCGTCTACGTGATGTGCTGCCTGCGCCATCCGTGGCACGTCGGCTACGTGATCGTGGTGGACAATCCGTACGTCGCCGTGTCGGGCGCGCGCAACCCCTCATTCCCGTCCGGCAGCGGCAAGAACACCATCGACAAGCTCCCGCCCGGCACCTGGAAAGTGAGAGTCTGGCACCCCCTGATCGAACCGGTGAAAGAGACACACGAGGTCAAGATCGAGAGAGACGAAACCTTCCACCTCGTCGTCGACTTCAAGCCACCGAAGGAACTCGGGGAGCCGGCGAAGTAGCTTCGCTTCGCCAACCACTTCCGCCGACCGAGTTCCACCGCGTACTTGACGCAATCCGTAGAATGTGGTAGGCTTACGGTCGATGTGGGGACGTAGCTCAGTTGGGAGAGCGCCAGAATCGCACTCTGGAGGTCGTGGGTTCGAACCCCATCGTCTCCACCACATTGGCCGGAGCCGTTGCTGGTCAGCCGTCTAGATGGCTGACCAGCTTCTGCATGGAGGGACAGGGAGGTTGAACAAGTCGTTCTGCAACTCGTGCCTGAAGCTGGCGCCGGCGACACAGGTCGAGCGGGACGGGAAGATCTATCTCCAGAAAGAATGCCCGGAGTGCGGCACGACCGAGACGATGATTGCTTCCGATGCCGCCCGCTACAACGACAAGCGCAGCCTGGACCCAGGCTACGACTACCAGGGCTGCGAGGTCAACTGCGACGTGTGCCGGCACGGCCGCAAGCTACGGTTCGCGTTCGTGGACGTCACCAACTTCTGCAACATGAACTGCCCCATCTGCTGCGCCAACGTGCCGGGCATGGGCTTCAAGTTCAACCCGCCCCTGGAGTATTTCGACGGGGTGTTCGGGCGGCTGGCGGAGTACAAGCCGAAGCCGACCATCTGCCTGTTCGGCGGCGAGCCCACCGTGCGCGACGACCTGTTTGAGATCATCGACCTTGCCCGGTCCCACGGCTTGAGGCCACGCGTGTTCACCAACGGGATTCGCCTGGCGGACGAGGAGTACTGCCGCAAGCTCCTGAAGAGCCGGGCACACATCCTGTTCTCCTACGATGGCGACAACCCGGAGACGTATCGCACGCTCCGCGGCAGCGAGAAGTACCTGGCGCTGAAGCAGAAGGGGATCGAGAACGTCGGGAAGATGTGGCGCCTCCGGCGCGGGCGGAAGATGACGATGATCTCGTGCATTGCCCGCGGCCTGAATGCCGAAGAGGTCCCCGAACTGCTCCGGTTCTGCCACGACCGGCGTGATTACGTCAACTGCCTCTATTTCATGCCGCTCGCCCACATGTGGGACCGGGAGAAATGGGACTACTCGCCCGAGCGCCTGACCACGGAGGGCTGTGAGGCACTGGTGGATGAGGCGTTTCCGGATCACAAGATCGAGTTTCTTCCCCTCGGCTTCGTGGCCCAGTTCTCCGTGGTACGGAAGTACATCGGCCGCGACCCGCTGCCGTATGGTGCGGCCCATCCGAACTGCGAGAGCATGTACTACCTCGTGTCGGACGGCGAGAAGTGGGTCCCGGTGATCCACTTGCTCAAGGTGCGGCTGATCGATTTCGGCCGGGGGCTGATGGAGCTGGAGAACCGGCTGATCGAGAAAGAGAAGAGGTGGGAGAAATCGCTCACCGGGCGGGCGCTGAACGTGGTGCGCCTGAAAAACCCCGTGCTGCGGCTGGCCGGCTTAGCCCGGATCCTGTTCTACTTCATGCGGCGGCTCAGGCTGCGCCGGCTGTTCAAAGGCTGGGGTCCGGCCAAGCTCTTCCACGCGCTGATGGTGCCGGCCGAGCTGGTATTCGGACGCAAGGCGCTCAAGGTGCTGGAACGCCACACCCACGTGCAGGGTCTCCTCCAGGTCATCATCTTGCCGCTGGAGGATGACTATGTGATCGAGACGGAGCGCCTCGAACGGTGCCCTACCGTGCACGCCTACTTCGAGCCCGAGACCGGCGAGGCGCGGTTCGTGCCGGTCTGCGCCTGGCGGAGACACAATCGGACCATCCTGCGCGACGTCCTGACGCACTATCCCGAATGCGCCGGGGACCTGGACCCGGTGGGAGACGCAGCCTCGCCGCAGCCGGCCGCCGAAGGCACAGCGGCCGAAGGCTGACGGGAGTCCTCCCGGGCACGCTCGTTACAAACCCTTTACAACCATGGGGCCGTTCATGGCGTATCCTATAGGTGAAGGAATTTCCGTACTTCTGTTTGGAGGAACAGGACGATGAGACATTGGAGAAGCCGGTTGGCAATCGGTCTGATGTTCGCCGTGTTTGCCGTCGACGGTGGACTGGCTCATGGGCAAGTGGTCCATCACCATCATTACTACCATCGCCCGTTTGCCTCGAATCTGGTCGTGCCGCAGTCGCGGGTGTTCTCCGTCCGCCGCCAGGGATCGGTCAAGATCGCCGGGGTCAGCGCGACGGTGGTAATACTGGAGCAGGTTGCCACCACGACGATGGAGATCAGCCTGCAGAACCCGACCCGGTCCCGCCTGGAAGCGGAGCTGATGGTCCCCGTGCCGGACGGCGCCGTGGTGCGCGGGTTCACGTTCCAAGGCTCGGCCAAGGAGCCCAAGGCGGAGCTCCTGCCCAAGGACGAAGCCAAGAAGATGTACAATTCGATCGTCGCGAAGCTCCGGGATCCGGCCCTGCTCGAATTCAGCGGGTACAACCTCATCCGGTCGAGCGTCTTTCCGGTGGATGCCGGCGGCAAACAGAAAGTGCGGCTGACGTACGAGAACCTGCTCGCTGCGGACGGCAACCGCATCGACTACATCCTGCCTCGGACCGAGTCCGTCTCGTACTCCGTCCCGTGGAAGATCTCGGTGCGCGTCAAATCGAAGCAGCCCATCTCGACGGTGTACTCCCCGAGCCACAACCTGGAGACGAAGCGCCTGAGCAAGAACGTGGTGTCTGTGAGTCTCGCGAAGGATGCCACGAAAGAGCCA
>CAZDHT010000293.1:0-3156 GCA_964505325.1 uncultured Planctomycetota bacterium
GGCGCTCGGCCTGATGCCGCGCGCCAAAAAACGCCCCCGCTTGGAGTATCGACACGCCGCGGGCGGATTGATTTCCGCGCCGACACGGTGTATGCTCTCTTCATCCCCTGCACCTGCGAGCGCGGGACGATGGACATCACGGAACAGATAAAAAAGCACCTGCCAGCGGACGAGGAGCTGATCCTCGTCACGGACACGGACATCCGCGCGGACGGGTCCTTCGGCCGACGCTGGCTGGCGGTGAGCGACCAGCGGCTGATGACTTTCTCCGATGACGGCAAAAGCGACGGTCCCGACACCGAACTGAAGCTGGCGGACGTGAAGAGGGTCAAGGCCTCGCATCTCGTCGGGCAGATGGCGTTGGAGGCGGAGACGGACCATCGCAGGGTCGAGCTGCTGCGCTGCACCAACTCGCTGTCCCACAGGTTCTCCCGGATCGCCAAGTCGCTCAACGACGCCCGCAAGAATGACAAGCCGCCGGAGTTCGACCTGGGGGACGAAGAAGAGCGACACTGCCAGCAGTGCGGGCGTCTGCTGCCGGAGCGCGGGAGCTTCTGCCCGGCGTGCCTGAAGAAGCGGAAGGTGCTGGCGCGGTTCTGGAAGTACATGCACCCGCACTTGCGCCAAGTGCTTTTGATCACCGTGCTCATCATGCTCCCCACGGTGACGGGCCTGGCGCCGCCCTACCTCACGAAGATCCTGGTCGACAGCGTGCTGCTGGGGAGCGGCGGGGCCGGGCTGCTGCTGACGCTGGTCGGCAGCCTGGTCGTGCTGGCGGCCGCGGGAACGGCGCTGACGGTGTGGCGGGGCCGGGTCGCCGCCTGGATGAGCGCCCGCATCATGC
Source organism: uncultured Planctomycetota bacterium (assembly GCA_964505325.1). Taxonomy (GTDB): domain Bacteria; phylum Planctomycetota; class PUPC01; order PUPC01; family PUPC01; genus CAZDHT01. The sequence continues at coordinate 845 of CAZDHT010000293.1, forward strand.
ACGCCGTCCGTTTCGATGTCTACCAGGCCATCCAGTGCCTCAGCCTGCGGCGGATCGACAAGACCCAGACCGGCTCGCTGATGTCCCGCCTCACCCGCGACACGCAGATGCTGAACTTCGTGTTCACGGACCTCAGCACGTATTTCATCCCCAACATGCTGCAGTTGGTCGGCATCTGCGTGATGTTGTTCGTGCTCGACTGGACGCTGGCGCTGCTGGTGATCGTGCCGGCGCCGGCCGTGATCTTCCTCACGACCACCGTCTACCGCCGGTTGCACGGCCTGTACCACCGGTTGTGGCAGCGGCGAGCGAAGATGAGCGCCCGGGCCACCGACTCGATATCGGGCATCCGCGTGGTCAAGGCGTTCACCCAGGAGCCGGCCGAGATTCGCCGGTTCGGCGTCCGCAGCCGCGAGGTCGGCCACGCCACCGCCGTCGCACAGAGCACGTCCGCCACCGCCTTCCCGATCATCGCGTTCGTGACCACCCTGGGCACGTTCTTCGTGTGGTACTTCGGCGGGCTGGGGGTGATGCGCCACCGCCTGAGCCTCGGCGAGTTGATGGCGTTCCTCGGATACCTCGGCATGTTCTACGGCCCCATCCAGATGCTCACGCGGTTCAGCGACTTCGTGAACCGCGCGTTTACCGCCGCGCAGCGCCTGTTCGAAATCACCGACGCCGATCAGGAGATCTTCGAGGACCCCGACGCCGAGCCGCTGACCGATCCCCGCGGCGCCTTGACGTTCGACAATGTCCACTTCGGCTACGTCAAGGACAAGGATGTGCTCAAAGGGCTGACCGTCGACGTCGAGCCCGGTGAGATGATCGGCCTGGTCGGCCGGTCCGGCGTCGGGAAAACGACCGTGACCAACCTCATCTGCCGCTTTTACGACGTGGACGAGGGGGCTATCCTCCTGGACGGCGTGGATGTGCGGAAGATCAAGCTGCGAGACTTGCGCCGCCATATCGGCATCGTGCCGCAGGAATCGTTCCTGTTCAACGGGACCATCGCCGCCAACATCAGCTACGCGGCGCCGGACGCGACCAAGGAGCAGATCATCCGCGCCGCCATCGCCGCCAACGCGCACGGATTCATCATGCGCTTCCCGGACGGATATGACACGCGCGTGGGCGAGCGCGGCGCCCGGCTCTCCGGCGGCGAGAAGCAACGCATCGCCATCGCCCGCGCCATCCTGCACGATCCGAAGGTCCTCATCCTTGACGAGGCGACGTCGTCGGTGGACACGCAGACGGAGGAGCTGATCCAGGAGGCGTTGGCGCATCTGGTCAAGGGGCGGACGACGTTTGCCATCGCGCATCGGCTGTCCACGTTGCGGAACGCCAACCGTCTGCTGGTGATCGAGGACGGAAAGACGGCGGAGCTGGGCACCCACGACGAACTGCTCGCCCAGAAGGGCGTGTACCAGAAACTGGTCGAGATGCAGTCAAGGCTGTCCGCCATCAAAGGGGTGGACGGGTAGGAGCGCGCGAGATGCCACACAGGCCCGCCGAGATCTCCGTGAGCGCCGAACGGGAGCCGGACTACGAGTTTCTCGACCCGGAGACGCTGCGGCTCTTCCGCGACGATTCCGGCCGACTCCGGCTCACCATCCAGGATGATCGCTCGTACCTGGACGTGAAGGTGGTGCGAGCATTCCCGCTGTTCGATCCCGACCACTACATCGGCCTCCTCAACGGGAAGGACCATGTGATCGGGATCGTTGTCGATCTGGCGGCACTGGACGAGGGCTCGAAGGCACTCGCGGACGAAAGCCTGCGAAGGCACTACTTCACACCGATCATCCGTCGCATCCGGCGGATGAAGCAGGAGTTCGGCGCCGTCTACTGCGACGTGGACACCGACCACGGGGAACGCCACTTCGTCTGCAAGGGCTTGCGTGACGCGCTGGAAAACCTGGGCAACGGGGAGCTGATCCTTTCGGACGTGGACGGGAACCGCTATCGTGTGATCGACTGGCGGGTGCTTGATGCCCGCTCACGCCGGTTCCTCGAACAGGTCGTCTGAGTGACCGGACCATTCTGGTCCGTGCCCGCCCGCGGAGAGTGCTGGGACCGCGCGGGTCAAGTGTCCGTCTGTCCGGACAGACGGACACTTCCCTGAAACGCCGCCACGCACCCTCTGCTAGAACTTCGCGGATGTGTTCGCCTGGACGTTCAGACGAACACATTCACCCCGCGCCGGCTCGCCCGACCTCCGCCACCGGGCACGGGCCCGCGATCTCGCCGGCCACGGACCTGAACTCGCGCCGGGCCGTTGCCCGCTTCTCGATTCCGTCACGCAAGACTGTCTG
>CAZDHT010000293.1:3256-6049 GCA_964505325.1 uncultured Planctomycetota bacterium
CGGGCCGAAGAAGACGCTCCCAAGACCACAACCGAGAAGCTGGAGAAGCTGAAGGTGCCTGTCACGTTCAACTTCGTGGACCAGCGCGTGTCGGCCGCGATCGGCTTTCTGAGGGACCTGCTCGCCCTCAACATCGTGGTCGGCCCGGAGTTCCGCCGGAAGGACCCCCGCCTGACGCTCCGACTGGAGAAAGTGCGGTGCCGTAAAGCCCTGGCGTGGATCGCCCAGTCGACAGGCGCCACGTGCAGCGTGGTCGACCAGGTCGTATGCTTCGGCACCGGCGCGTTCATCAAGCGATGCAAAACGATTCCGGTGCCGCGGCCGAAGGACGAGGCGCTTTTGCGGGTGCTCGAGCGCGAGGTCAGCTTCGACTTCGTGACCACGCCGCTCGCGGATGCGGCCGTGCTGCTGCGGAACCAACTCAAGGTGAACGTCGTCGTCGTAGGCGGGACGCCGAAAAAGGAGCTGGTGACCGTGCGCATTCAGAAGGTGCCGGCCGGCGTCGCCCTCAAATACATCGGCCTGTCGCTCAACCGAGAGGTCAGCGCCGAGAAAGGCGCCGTCGCGTTCAAGCCGCCTGCCGCGCCGGAAGACGAGTAGGTGTGAATCTGAACGGCTGGCTGCGGGGGCTCCGTGTGGTCCGGTTCGAGCGCCATCGGCCCCCTCCTCACAAGGCGGCGACGTAGTCAGCGAACGTGGTGACCGGCAGACCGCGCTCGCGGATATGCGCCAGCACGAGCTCGAGCATCCGCATCTCGGGATCGAACCTGTCGAGGCTCCACGGATGCCAGACCAGCGAGCAGTGGGACGCGCCCGCCTCGATGGAGCGGTCGATGAGCTTGCGGTCGAGTTCCGCCTCTTCCTCGGGGGTCTCGATGTAGCCGTGGACCTCGATCTCGGGATACGGATGCGGTGACGGTTGGAGCGGGACGGGGTCCAGATTGCTGTTTCCCTTCTTCAGCACGTTGTCGTGCCAGCCGCAGGGCGGGACCTCCCACAGGTTGGGGTAGCCGTCGTCGGCGTAGGTGAACGGCTCGCGGATCAGCGCCGGCAGCGTGCATCCCGGTCCCCACGCCAGGCAGCTCACGTAACGGTACCTCGCCTGGTCGCAGAGCCGGAGCAGATCGGGGGCGCCGCGGAGCCCGTCCTCGAAACTAACCGGGGCGCGAAAACCCCCGACGGCCCGGCCGAAGACGTCTTCGATGCGCTGCTTGCTCTCGACGATCTCCCGTTCGTATTTCTCCGGCGGGCCTGCCTTGCCGCAGACCGGATGATCGCCGAGCAGCATGTGCGTGTAGGAATGGCTGGCGACCTCGACCAGCGGATGATCGCCGAGCAGCTCGCGGTACGGGTCGCCCTGTTCGTCCAGCAGGCGCGCGACGATGAACAGCGTCAGCGGCATCTCGAACCGCTCGTGCAGCGGGAGGATCTTCCGAAGGGCATCCAAGCAGCCCTTGCCCTCCACGTCATACGCCGCGATGTAGGTGGTCATTCGTATCCCTCTATCCGAGCACGCGGCACACCTTGTTGATGGCCGCCGCCACGGCGCGGCAGTCCTTCGCCGTCCACCACTGGTCCACGCGAACGAACACCACCCGCGCCATCCGGTCCAGCGTGTTCGGGCACATGTCCGGCGAATAGTCCGGGAGCTTGCCCTTGTAGTAGGGGCACGTGAACGGACAGCCCTCGGGCGTGGCGGTTTTCTGTTCGAGGATGTGCTCCCAGTAGTTGTAGATGTGCCAGTCGCGGGCGGAGCCGGGGCCACGGGTCCGCGAGGGCACGCCCTCCGCCTGGAGCGCCGCGTCCAGCTCCAGCGCCGCCTGCGGATCCTTCGCAAACAGCGCGAGGTTGTAGCCGACGTCGCCCTCGATGTCGTTGCTGCGGCGGAGGCGCGTGTCGGCGAACTCGTCCAGCCGGCCGACGATCCGTTGCATGTTCCGGCTGTAGCGCCGCGCCTGGGCCTTGGTTTTCTTGAGCTGGACGAGGTTGACAGAGCCCTCGAGCTCGGACATCCGGAAGTTGTGTCCGCAGAACAGCTCGCCCTTCCGCCGCTCCTTGGCGTACCGGTCGGGCCGCCAGCACGCCGCGGTGTCGTGCTGGTTCTGGGCGCGGACGTAGAGCCACTCATCGTCGGTCAGGACGAGGCCGGCCTCGCCGCCGCCGGTGATCTTGTACGTGCTGATGCTGAAGCAGCCCATCGTGCCGATGGTGCCGAGAAACCGCCCCTGGTACGTGCCGCCGCACGCCTGCGCGTTGTCCTCGATCACGAGCAGTTTGTGCTTGCGGGCGATCTTCATGATCCGGCCCATGTCCGAGCAGAAGCCGAGCATGTGGACGGGCACGATGGCCTTGGTGCGCGGGGTGATCTTCCGCTCAACGTCGGCCGGGTCGAGGGTCAGGGAATCGTCGACCTCGGCGATGACGGGGATTGCCTTCGAGGTGATGACCGCGGCGGTGGTCGCGAAGAACGTGAAGGCCGGGACGATCACCTCGTCGCCCGGGCCGATGCCGCAGGCGACATAGGCCGTGCTCAGCGCCGACGTGCCCGAGTTCACCGCCAGCGCGTACTTGCTGCCGAACGTCTTGCGGGCGAGCGCCTCGAGCCGATCGACCCGCGACGGACGCGGGTTGTAGTACCGCGTCAGGTGCGGGTCCCTCCCGCCCTTGTCCTTCGCCAGGATCTTCTTGATCCGCCGGCGCGTCTCCGCGCTGTAGCCCCACGTCTCGGCGAGGCTCATAAACTCGTCGAGCCCGATCTTCGGCTGGTCCTTAGCTTCGAATTTCATGATGGTC
>CAZDHT010000294.1:0-6041 GCA_964505325.1 uncultured Planctomycetota bacterium
AAGCGACAGGCGGTCTACAAATTCACCCAGAAGCCGAAGGTGTCGCGCGACGGCGACAGGGTTACCATCTCGTTCGCATCGAAGGGCTACTGCGACGCAACGGCCGCCATCGAGAACGAGGAAGGGAAGATCATTCGTCACCTCGCGAGTGGGGTGCTCGGGGTGAACGCGCCATCGCCGTTTCAGAAGAACGCGCTCAAGCAGACCATCGTCTGGGACGGCAAGAACGATCAGGGCCAGTATGTGGACGACAAGGACTCGCTGGCGGTGCGCGTATCGCTTGGCCTGAAGCCTCGGTTTGAAAGAACCCTGTTCTGGAGCCCGAAAAAGCGGATCGCGCCTGGCAACCGGCCGAACTTCGCTGCGGCCCCGGAGGGGGTCTATGTGCACGAGGGCGGCGGGGTGGACCATATCCGTCTGTTCGACCATCAAGGGAACTACGTTCGCACGGTCTATCCGTTCCCGGCGGACTATTCCTCGGCGGAGGCGAGATCGGGTTCGCCGAAGTCGATGCAGGCTGCGCTGTCCAGGGTGGTGGGTCTCAAGTGGCTGGAATCGCCGATGGACGGCCTGATGATACCGGAGTGGCAGGGCATTTTCTTTCACACCCTGCTCACGTCGGGCGACAACGCAGGGACGGGGACCGCCCGAATCAACCCCACGAAGTACGGAAGGGCGGCGTCGGTGATCGCGTGGACGCCCGGCCCCGGGCCGGGCAAGCCGGGATACCTGGCCCTGGCTATGCGACGCCTGAATCGCGTGGCGACCGACGGGACGACGGGCGGCCTGTCTCTGCAAGGCCCGGAAACGACGTTGCCGGGGCGCCGGAACAGGCAAGGCAAACCGACCCGGGTGGGCCCGAGCAGCGGGGTGTTCTCGCCCGACGGCAAGTGGCTCTACTTGGCCATGGGGTATTGCATCGCTCGGATGGAATACACAGGCGACACGCCGCCGGAGCCGTTCATCGGAGAGACACTGAAACCCGGAACGGACCACGAGCATTTCCGCAATCCGACATCCATCGCGCTGGATCGGCAGGGGCGGATCTATGTCGCGGACTACAATAACGACCGGGTCCAGGTCTTCACGCCGGACGCGAAGTTCTTCAAGAGCATTCCGGCGACCAAGCCGGTGCGGGTGTTTGTGTCCCCCCAGACCGGGCACATTTACGTTGCCTCCTGGCTTGTGCTCCTGCCGCACACGCCCGACATCAGGTTGAAGACTTCGTTCACCCATCTGGGGCCCGTGGACGATCCCAAGCCGACGGCCACCTATCCGCTGCCTTTTGCGAGGTATAGCGAAGGCGTTTTCATGAACCGCACGTGGGCGACCCACGAGATCTTCATGGACTTCCACACCGACCCGCCTACGCTGTGGGTGGTTCCCGGCAGCGGCGACACCACGGAGAAACTGATGCAGCTTCGCCGGACCTTCGCCTCCAGCATGTGGCAAGCGTCCAAGTGGTCCGAATCGCACTACCGGCTGTACGTCGAGAAGGACGGCAAGCTCGTGGAGACGGCGAATTTCGCCAAGGACGTCGCCGAGGCGGTCGGCCGGATCGACCCGCCTGCCTGCCCGGCGCACGAGCGGCAGCGGCTCTACGTCAATCCCAGGGACGGGATGCTCTACGTGATGGAAGGCGACACCGGCGTGGGCAAGGCCACCTTCGGATTGCTCAAGATCGACCCGAACACCGGCAAGACCACGACCCGGCGGCTTCCCTTCGCTACGGAAGAGATCGCCTTCGATCTCAACGGGCTGATCTATCTGCGCACGGACATCGCGGTGGGCCGCTACGATTCGGCCACCTGGCGCGAGGTGCCGTATGACTACGGCGAGGAAATGGTCCACCCTGGCTTCAACGGGGACGGCGGCACCGGGCGCGCCTTCATCTACCTGCCCACCGTCGGCAAGCCCGGCTGCTTTCACCTGGGCGGGTTCGGCGTGTCGCCCACGGGCCGCGTCGTGGTCTCCTGCTACAACGCCAGGAGACTGCAACTGCGGACGGACGGCTTCGACGCCGCGAAGGCGCAGGTCGGGAAACCGTACACGCCGCCGATCTATCCGGGCCGGGCGCGGTATGGGGAGATTCACATTTGGGACAAGCACGGCAAGGTCGTCTGTGAGGATGCCGTGCCGGGGCTGACGATGACCGACGGCCTCGCCATTGACAAGGGCGACAACATCTACGCGCTGTGGGCGGCCCGGCGGCTGCTGCCGGGGCAGGACCCCTCCAAGGAGGTACTCCCCATCAGCAGCGAGACGCTGGTCAAGTTCAAGCCGAAGCAGGGCAAGGTTCTCTGCCGAAACAAGACCGACATCGCTCTGCACCCGGACGCGGCGCCCAAGCGCCCGCCGGACGCGTTTGCGGCCGGCAACGGGGCCGCGTGGGCGGAAGGCGCGGAATGGATGTACGGCGGGGTGGGGTGCGACGGCTTCATCCCCCATTGGGCGCCCAACTGCTCCTGCTGGAACGCGCGCCCGGCCCTGGACCTCTTTGCCCGCTCGTTCGTCACCGAGTTGGCCCGGTCCCGCGTCGCCGTTCTGGACACGAACGGCAACCTGATCATGCGGATCGGCAAGTACGGCAATGTGGACGACGGCGTTCCCTTGGTCAAGGACGGCGGGCCCGCAAACCCGCGCTCTGTCGACGGCGACGAGGTGGCGCTGGCCAAGCCGGCCTACGTCGCCACCCACACCGACCGGCGCCTGTTCATCGCAGACTACGGAAACTACCGCATCCTGAGCGTGAAGCTGGGCTACCACGCGACCGAGAAAGTGACGCTGAAGAATGTGGCCGAGAAGAAGTGATCAGTTATCGGTGATCAGTGTTTTGCTCGCGGCGCTGGCTGTGAGCGCGTCGGCCTCCGACTTGGATGAGTTCAAGGTCAAGCGGGAGCAGGTCTTCGGGTTCGCGCAGAAGCCGAAGGTGTCGCGCGACGGCGACAAGGTTACCATCTCGTTCGCATCGAAGGGCTACTGCGACGCAACGGCCGCCATCGAGAACGAGGAAGGGAAGATCATTCGGCACCTCGCGAGTGGGGTGCTCGGGGTGAACGCGCCATCGCCGTTCCAGAAGAACGCGCTCGAGCAGACCATCGTCTGGGATGGCAAGGATGACCAGGGCAAGTACGTCGACGACAAGGACGCGCTGACCGTCCGCGTGTCGCTGGGATTGCGGGCGCGATTCGAGCGGACGCTGTTCTGGTCTCCATACAAGCGTGTTGGCTTCATGTACCCCGTTCTGCGGGCGGCGCCCGAAGGGGTCTATATCTGCGAGGGATACGCCCTCGACCACATACGCCTGTTCGACCACCAAGGCAACTACGCGCGGACGGTCTATCCCTTCCCCGCCGACAAGCTCGCCCGAGTGACGGGGCTTCAGATGCACACGTTTGTGCAGGACGGCCAGCGGCTGCCGCTGAAGGGCGGATATCATCAGGCCACACTGCTGACCTGCGGGAGCAACCGGAACATCGGCAGCAAGTTCGAGGGCTACGGCGTCAACGCGATGGCCGTTCGAGACGGGCGGCTGGCTCTGGTGCACCGGACGCTGAATCGCATGGGCCGCGACGGGAGTTCGGGCGGAATGGCACTGGACGGACCGGCGACCGCGGTCAAGATCGCTCAAAATGCGGGGGGCTGGGGGCATCCGGAGGATCTGTCGGCCCCCCTGTCGGTCGCGCTCAGTCCCGACCGCAAGTGGCTCTACCTCGCCGGCTATCAGTTCACCGCGAGGGACACGCGTCAACGCAGTTGGCTGAACGGGGTGGCCCGCATGGCGTTTGAAGGGGACGAAGCGCCCGAGGTGTTCGTCGGCAGCCTGATCCCGGGCGAACGGAACGGCGGCACCGGCGTCGGGCAGTTCCGTGGCGCGTCGTCCGTCGCGGTCGACGCGAAGGGGCGGGTGTACGCCGCGGACTACATGAACGACCGCGTCCAGGTGTTCGACGCCGACGGCAAACATCTGAAGTCGATCCCGGTGAGCAAGCCGGCCTGCGTGGCCGTTCACCAGAAGACCGGCGACATCTTCGTTTTCTCCTGGCTGCTGCAGAACCGGTTGATCACCGTGGACCAGACAGGGATCAAGCCGACCTACATCCATCTCGGTCCACTGGCGGACCCGCGGGTGAAGACGCGCTGCCCGCTGCCGCTGCGCGGGCACAACTCGAAGACTGCGTGGAACTCGCTGGGCGGGGTCCAACACCGGGTCGAGTTGGACTCCTGGGCGCCCAAGCCCACGATCTGGGCGGTCAACGGGGCATCGGGAAGAATCGGCTTCAATGACGACGGCAGCTTTCGGGGCATCCAGGAGAACTGGCGCGATACCTGCGTCGAGATCTTCGAGGAACAGAATGGTAAGCTGGTGCGCAAGAAGTCGTTCGGCGACGTGGCAAAGCGATCGGTCACCCGGTTGAAAGCTCCGATCCTTTGGCGGCAGCGTCTCTACGCCAGCCCGGCCAACGGACGGGTCTACGTGGCCGAAGGCGATTGCGGCGTGATGAAAGCCTTCAACCAGCTTGTCGAGCTGGACCCCGCGACGGGCAAAGCCCGGCTGATTGACTTGCCGATGGGGGCCGAGGACCTGTGTTTCGACGTCAACGGCAACGTCTATCTGCGTACGGACACCATCGTGGCCCGATATGACCCGGCGACTTGGCGCGAGATCCCCTGGGATTACGGTGAGGAACGCGAGCGGCACAGCTACGGGATGGGCGCGCGCGGCGCCAACCTGGTCGCGGGCCTGGTCACGCCCGGCCATCGGTCGTTCAACTTCTGGCACCTTGGGGGCATCGATATCTCGATGAAGGGCCATCTGGTGGTGACCACGTGCAACAGCGCCGGGATGAGGGACAAGCCGAAATGGGCCCGGGGCGAGGCGCACTTCGACTACAAGGGCCAGCCCTACGCGCCGAGAATCTTCCCCGGGCGCATGCGATGGGGCGAGATACACATCTTCGACAAGCACGGAAAGCTGCTCCTCGGAGACGTCGTACCCGGTATGGGACACCTGAACGGTGTCGGCATCGACGCCGACGACAATCTCTACATGCTGCTCGCGTCGCGCCGACTTCATAACGGCAAGCCCTGTGACCCGGGCCTGAAACGGGACGCCTCCGGCACGGTCGTCAAGGTCCCGCCCGTCAAGGCCAGAGCCCTGGCTGCCGGCCGCACCCGTGTGCCGGTGCCATTGACCCGCGACACCCAGCCGAAGCGGCCGATGGACGTGGCCGGGTACAATACCGGCTGGCTGAAAGGCGCGGAATGGCTCTACGGCGGCGTCGGATTCTGCACGCCGGGCGGCTGTGTCTGCTGGAACTCGCGGTTTGACCTCGACTACTTCAACCGTTCGTTCGCGCCGGAGACGCTGCATTACAGCGTGGCGGTGCTCGACAGCAGCGGCAACCTGATCCTGCGCGTGGGGAAGTACGGGAACGTGGACGATGGCAAGCCGCTTGTGAACAAGGGCGGGCCGCCGAAGCCGCGCTCCATCGGCGGCGACGAGGTGGCGCTCTTCCACGCGTGCTACGTCGCCACACACACCGACCGGCGTCTGTTCATTGCGGACGCCGGCAACGCGCGGATCCTGAGCGTGAAGCTGGGCTACCACGCAACGGAGAAAGTGGCGTTGAAGAATGTGGCCGAGGCGAAGAAATGACCGGCAAGACGCTATTCATGATCGCTGTTGTGCTCCTCGCCACTGTCGCGGCGGGCTCGGACCTGGATGAGTTCAAGGTCAAGCGGGAGCAGGTCTTTGAGTTCGAGCGGAAGCCAGTCGTTGCCATCGACGGCGACCGGGTCACAATCGCGTTCACGTCGAAGGCATACTGCGACGTGACGGTAGCCATAGAGGACGCCGACAGCAAGATCATCCGTCATCTGGCGAGCGGGGTGCTTGGCAAGAACGCGCCCGGGCCGTTCCAACAGAACGCGCTCAAACAGACCATCGTTTGGGACGGCAAAGACGATCAGGGCAGGTACGTCGATGACAAGGACGCGTTGACCGTCCGCGTCTCGCTCGGCCTCAAGCCGCAGTTCGA
>CAZDHT010000295.1:0-3183 GCA_964505325.1 uncultured Planctomycetota bacterium
GCCCAGCCCGCTGAAGCCCGGCCAAGTCCCGTGGCGCTTCTTCCGCTTCCGCGAACTGCTGGCGGCGCTGGAGACGGTCGACTGGACGATCAACCTGCCGCCCGCTTGACGCTGATCCTGGCGGCTTTTCCTCCTAGCTTCGCCGCCGTCTCAGCGCGCCCAATCCGCCCAGACCGATCAACAGCGTGGCCGCCGGTTCGGCGATGGGGCGCTCGGGCAACGGGGCGTTGATGCCGTTCGAGAAGTCGGTCAGTGCCTCGGCTTGGATGAGCAACTCGTCGACGTCGCCCCAATAGGTGATCTGCGAGACATACACCCGGGCGCTCGCCGACAGGTTGCTGGGGCTGGATGCGTCCCAGTCGAAGTCAGGACCGGGGCCGACCTGCTGGAGCACGTTGTCGATGTAGAACCGCCCCTTGCCGTCCGACGCGTCGTATGTGACCGCGATGTGGTGCCACTGGCCGTCATGCACGTTGATGTTGCCGGTGAAGAAGAATTTGCCCGAGTCCACGTTGTGCGCCCTGGCGTTGTACCGATCGCTCCACCCCGGGTGGTATTTGAAGAACTGTTCGTTCTTCCACCCGCCGCCGTCCGAGAACTTCGCGGGGTAGTTGTCCAGACTGGTCTGGTCGTTCGTCCGCATCCAGTAGCTGACGGTCATGCCGCTGATGGTGGCCCAGTTCGTCGGGATCTTATTGTTGCTTTGTCCATCGCCGCCAACGCCGCCATTGGCCAGGTACCGGCCTGACGGCGCGGCCAGCCAGCTCGGCGCCCCGCCGCTGATCATGGCGGCGTTTGACAATGTGATGTCATACGCCGCCGTGCCCTCGGCATTATCGGCCAGGACGCCGGCGGTCTCGTCGAAGTGGTACAACGCGATCGTGTTCGCGTCCGGCACGTTGGAGCTGGTCCACGTGAGCCCGGCGAACGCGCTGCCGCCGAACATCGCCACCATCGCCGCCACAACCATTGCCTTCTTCATTTGCTTCATTTCCTCATACCTCCTTTCCTTTTCCGTCGCCGCTGGTTCATCCACGCCGCCGACGCAGCAGCGTAGCGATTCCACCCAATCCCAACATCAGCGCCGAGGCCGGCTCGGCGATGGGCGCGGGCGGCGGCTCTTGCACGGCGCCGGCCAGGCTGATTTTGTCCGCGATCAGGTTGGTGTTGCCGTAGAGCACGTACCGCAGAAGGAGCATAGTGGCGGGATCGTAGGTGTGCTCCACATATGGCCAGCCCGTGTAACAGGGCTGTGTCAGGTCGATCTTGAGGTACTGCCAGGTGCCGCTGTCGGCGTCGATGTCGATGCCGTTGGACGTGGCAGACAGTTCGACCGCATTGGCCGGATTGTCGTCCGGGCTGAGCAGGTACTTCTTGGCGGTGTTGCGGTCGTCGAAACGGATGCTCTCGTGCCCGGTGTACGACAGGTGCAGTCTCAGCATGCTGGCGACGTCGGTGGTCGTGTTGACGTACCCCTCGATCCACAGCTTGCCGGCGGCATCGACCTCGCCGCTCATATCGACGCCCGGGCTGCCGGTGCCGTGCTGGACCTCAATCTGCCCGTTGTCGGAGTTCGCCAGGCAGTTGACCCCATCATAGAAGTCGGCGTTGTACACGCTCACCCGCCAGCTGCCTTGCGCCCAGCCGTTCTGGTACGTGTCGATGGCACCGTCCCATCCGTAGGTCATCACCCCGGCGCTTGCCGCGCCCGCCAGAGCCATCACACACACCGTCACCATTGCCGCGATCAGCTTACCGTACTTCATCACATGCCTCCTTTACTGAAACAAGGGCCTGCACCCCGCCACACGCGGAGCGGCCCTCGTTCGAAGTCTCCGAATCCTCGTATGGATTTCCCACGCCGGGAAACCCTGCCCTCTCGACATCAGGTCTTCTCGTCCATAGGCATCCTCCTTTCCTATCTCAATTCTGTGAATGGGCCTCTCCTTCGTGTCTCCGTGCGCATGGTCCGCCCGTGAGCGCGGGCACGGCAAGCCCGGACCGTCCTGGCATGTGGTCCGACAGGTGGGACATGTGGTCGCGACACAGCGCGCCAAGGCGCGCGCTGCTCGGCTGTGGGCGCAGCCTTCGTGCGCGGTCCTCCTCCGAGGTCAAGTCGAAACGGCGCGCAGCCCGACGGCGCGGCCACATGGACCGCGCGCAGGCGGCACGTCGAGGCGGTGACTCCAGTCCCGGGCGCGCTGAGCGCCGGAACCGCGGGCGCACAGCACCATAGCCCATAGCCATGACGCAAATGCCGTGCCAAGTAACGTGTAAAGCCGCATGCGGCGGCCAGGCTGTCCGTTAAGCGTTCCGGGTCAAGCAGTTACGCATGGCGCCTGAGATGGGCTCGCCGGGCTGCGTCGGCGGGCATGTTGCCGAAAGTGAACATGCGGCGTCCGGGTCGCCCCCGGGTGTGGTTTTGCGGCAACATATGGGGCGCTCCGCAACGCCTGTGTTCGTACACGCGGGTAGGGCGAGCGATTAGTCCGGGACTTTACTCGCCCATTTGGTATAATCACCGCGCCCCACCCGGAGAGCACGATGGAACTCTATCTGATCCGACACGGCAACATGACGGGCGACCCGCACCTCCATGCCGAGCCGCCCGTCGAGGGCTGTCTCTCGGAGACCGGCGAGCGGCAGGCCGCGGCGCTGGCCGCTGCATTGGCGGACGTGCGCTTCGACCTCGTCTACGCTTCACCGCTCGGCCGCGCCGTCCAGACGGCGCAGGCACTGGCGGATCCGCGCGGCCTGACCGTTGGAACGCTGCCGTGGCTGGTCGAGTGGCGCCCCGCGCCCGAGCTGATGGGCGCCGACAACGCGAAGTTCGAGGAGATAATGAGGGCCGCCAGCGAGATTCCGCCCGAGCAGACGTGGAAGACGTTCGCCGGCGAGGGCGTGTGCGACATGGCCGGCCGCATCATCCCCGGCTTCCTCAAGCTGATGGCCGCGCACGGCGCCGCCGCACGCCACGGCGGCTACATCCTCGACGATCCCGACGATGACACCCGCATTGCCCTGGTCGGACACGGCGGATCGCTCGGCGTACTGCTCGCCTTCCTTCTCGGCATCCCGATCAATCCCCGGTCCGTAATCGGCTTCACGGAGACCGGCACCGCGGTGGTGCACTTCCGGCGCCGGCTCGATGTGTGGTATCCGGTGCTGCGCATAGACCCGCCC
>CAZDHT010000295.1:3193-6006 GCA_964505325.1 uncultured Planctomycetota bacterium
AATCCTGTCTCCCATCCGGAGCGGGCCGCCGCCCGCAAGCCGGCCGGAGCCCTGCGATTCAGGAGGAGACTGTCTGATGCGGACCAAGGTTATCCTGGTGATGGCGCTGCTCACGGTCCCCGTCCTTTGCCACGCCCAAACTGCGGCCGAGCCGTTCTTCGTGGATCTGACCCAGGCGGCGAACCGCGACCTGGAGGACGACGGCATCGCCGCCAACGGCAAGGGCGGCTGGACGGACGAAGGCATCAACGACATGTACGTCTACCCCAAGCTGCGGTTCGGCGTGGCGACGTGGCGGGGGACGCCGTTCAAGCTGATCGACCCGAAGCAGAACCGGGGCCGGTCCGTCATCATGGTCCGCGGCAAGAAGTGGGACGCGGCGCTGCCCCGGGCGGTCGCCGCCGCCGTCCCCAACGTCCGCGGGAAGCACGTCTACATCATGCACCACAGCACCCACCGGCCCAAGGTGCTGCCCGGCAACCTGGTCGCCAACTACATCCTCAAGTACACCGACGGCACGACCGCCAAGCTCCCCATCCGCCACGGCCAGGAGATCCAGCACTGGTACATCAAACAGTGGTGGGACAACAAAGGCTCCAACCGCTATCCGGTGTACATGGGCCGGAACTCGTACTCCGGCAAGTGGAACTTCTGGATCGGCGTGTGGGCGACGCGATGGGTGCACCCGCAGCCCGGCAAGGCCATCGCCTCCATAACGTTCGAGTCCGCCGACGCCGACGTGCCGGTGATCTTCGCCGTGACGATCTCGGACGCCGACTACACCAAGCTGTGGAACAAGCCGGAGAACGGCTACAAGCGGCCGCCGGGCGTACCGAAGGGCTTCTTCGGCCGCAAGATGGATCAGGAACGCCGCCGTGTCTTCGCGATGATGAAGACCCAGGGCCTGGTGCGCGGGGTCCGCAAGGTCGAGCTGATCCGCCCGGACATCCTGGCCGTGGTGGTCGACTCCGCTCTGGGCAACACGGGGGTCGGCATGGGCGCGAAGGCCGCTGCGGCCCAGCAGAAGCCGGCGGGCTTCAGCGTCCAATGCGCCGGCGACCGGCGGTACGCACAGCCGAAGCACCCGACCCGGGTCAGCCGGCAGACGTACAAGGTGGACACGCGGCGGATTGGGCCGTTCCCCGCCAACAAAATCTACTGGCACACGTTCTACCTTTACCTGCCCGCGCCGCTGCAGAGCGGCAAGACCTACACCGTGAGCGTCGCGGGCCTCGAGAAGCCGTTCGTCGGCGCCGTGCCGTTCGCCTATGACCCGCGCACCACGCAGACGCCGTCGATCAAGGTCAACCAGGTTGCCTACGCCGCGGCCGCCCGGCGGCGATACGCATACCTCGGCTGGTGGTGCGGGGACGGCGGCACCGCCACCTTTGACGCGTTCAAGACGTTCGAGGTCGTCGACGAAGCGGCCGGCAAGGTCGCGCTGACCGGCGGGATCACCGTCCGCGCCGACGCCGACAAGCTCAGCGGCGAGAAGGTCGGTGAGATGGATCTCGCGCCGTTGACGAAGCAGGGCCGCTATCACATCCGCGTCCCCGGCCTCGGCCGAAGCTGCAGCTTCCATCTCGGCTCGGCCGGCGGCCGCGAGCTCTACTACCACACGATGCGGGCGTTCATGCACCAGCGGTGCGGCTGCGACCTGACCAAGGCGGTGACCGATTTCCCGCGAAAGCCGTGCCACGTGGCGGTGTACGAGAACGGTCACCTCGTCGGCGGCCGGTACGCCCACCGGCCCAACGAGCCGATCCGCAAGTACTACGGCGGCTACCACGACGCGGCGGACTTCGACGTGTTCACCCGCCATCTCAACGCCACCGCGCGGACGCTGACCGCGGTAGAGCTGTTCCCACACGCGTTCCGCGACAAGGACCTGAAGCTGCCGGAGAGCGGCGACGGCGCGCCCGACGTGCTCTCCGAGGCCGCCTGGGGGCTGAAGTTCTTCGCCGACAACCAATACCCCGACGGCGCCATCCTCCACGGCCGCTGCAACGACTGCGACTCCGCCCGCCAGGTTCCCAAGAGCCACCAGCTCCCGTTCGGCGTGTTCCGACCGCGGCACACGTCGGCGACCGACTTCGCGGCGGTGGCGGCGCAGTACGCGCGGCTGCTGAAGCCGCACCGGCCGGCGGCCGCCGCGGCGATGCTCAAGAAGGCCGAGCGGGCGTACGCCTGGGGCAAGGCCCATCGCCCGGCTGACCCCAAGGACAAGCTCGAGCGGCACTGGCAGGCACGGTGGGCGTGGGCCGCCGCCGAGCTGTTCGCCACCACCGGCCGCTCGGAGTACAACGAGGATTTCAGGAAGCTCTACAACGCGAAGTCGATCCGCGGCGACTGGAAGCTGGGCAACGGCATCGTCGTTTACACCTGGCCCTACGTGACGGCGAAGCAGAAGGGCGCCGACGCGGCAATCGAGGCGGCGCTCCGCAAAGACATCATCCGCCGCGCCGACAGCATCGTGAAGTCGACCGAGGGCTCCGCATATCGCATGGGCAACTATCGGGGTGGCGGCTGGGGCAACTGCGTCGGCGGCGGGCACTACGCCGACGTGTGCCTGCGGGCATACGCGCTGACGAAGGACCAGAAGTACCTCGACGCCGCATCGCTCAACGCCGACTTCCAGCTCGGCTGCAACCCGCTGAGCATGTCGTTCATCACCGGCATGGGCAGCCGCTACGTCCAGATGCCCGAGATCAGCTCGTTCCTGAAACGCGGCCGCGGCCAGACCGTCAAGGGCATCAGCCTGTACGGTCCCGGCGGCAGGGCGGCGGGCTATCCGTCCGACATCCCCGACTGGC
>CAZDHT010000296.1:0-5984 GCA_964505325.1 uncultured Planctomycetota bacterium
TCATATCTATCCTTGGCAATGTTCTCAGCAATGTTGACAGTCCGAGCCCTGGCTGCGGCATACGCCTGCAGAGGTATGCCAGGTGCCTCCTTCCGAGGTTCCCCGGCCTCCACGCCATCAGTCCTCGTCATCACGGTCAGACAGAAGGCGCCAATTGCGACAAGTAGTAGAACTGCAAGACATGGTGGGCTCTTGAAAAGCATTCCATTCTCCTTTCTATGCATCGAACCATGTTTATACAGTCTGTATAATACCGCAAACAACGCTGTTTGCGCCATATAGGACAGCTGCAATTTCCTGCCGAGAACGCCATCAAGTCACTGGCGGCCAAGAACTTCCGACCACCGCGGTGATTCAGCGCAACGTCCTGTATTGACCAGTATAAGACGACGCCCTCGGCATCAAAGCGAGTCCACGGCGCTGCTAACCCCGGCGGGCCCACAATTCAGGACGTGCGCATAGACCATCGTTGTCGCAATGTCCTTGTGTTCCAGCAATTCCTGCACGGTCCGGATATCGGAGCCGTCCTCCAGCAAATGCGTCGCAAACGAGTGGCGGAACAAACGTATGGCGTGTGGCCCGTTTTGCGGGCCGTGACCGTGGAACGGCTTCTTTGACCGTTCACTGGATGATCGACTCGCGAACGTGGTGCCGACGACAAGGACGCAGGGGTATTCACAATCCACAGGCGATGTTTCATGTGCCCTTCTCCTTGGGCGGTGGCGCAACCGTGGGGGCAGGTCGGCCCGCTTGCTTCAGGGCGTCCGCCGCCGCTTGGCGAACCTTGTCATCGGGGTCGCGGGCCGCCTTTTCGAGAGCCGCGCGCACCAGCGCCGGCAGCGGCTGGAACTCGCCGGCAAGGCGGACGGCGTGCAGGCGCACGGCCACATTCGGGGCGGCGATGAACCTGGCGAACCGGGCCTCCACGCCACCCGACGGCGAGTCGGTCCCGCCGCGCACCAGCGCGAAATAGGCCGATGCGCTCAGCAGCGGGTTCGCATCGTGCGCCGCTTTCTCGAGCATCGTGCGCACACCCGCGGCGGCGACGCCGGGCTCGCCCATGCGGCCGAGGGCGACCGCCGCCTCGACGCGCGTGCTGAGCTCCTTGTCGCCCAGCAACGCCGCGACCTTCGTGGCCGCTTCGGTCACTCGCATCCGGCCGAGCCACCGCGCCGCGCTGCGCCGTACCGGCCAATAGTTGTCCCGGAGATTCGCGATGACCTCCGGCGCCGCCGACTTGGCCTCCTGGACGAGCAGCGCGTTCATCGCTTCAATCCGCGCCGACCAGTAGTTCGAGCGCAATGCCCGCCTCAGGCCCGGCACGGCGTCCGGCGATTTCAGCTTCAACCGCGCCAGCGAACGGGCGGCGGCTTCCACGACCTCGGCATCCTTGTCGTCCAGGTACTGGACGAGAAACGGAACGGCCGGCGCGCCCGCCTTGCCCAAATCGCCGACCGCGTTGATGGCGTCACGCACCCCTTCGCGCGACCCGCTCTTCAGCTCCTGCAGCAGCGCGGGCAGGTGCCTGTAGTAGAGGTCCAGGCCACGAAGCGTGTTCCGCGCGCCCCGCTGCATCGAAATGTCTGGACTGCCGAGCGCCTGGACGAGTTCCTTCTCGGCGGCGCGTGCGGCGGAACGTATGTAGCCCAGCGCCCGCGCCGCCGACGGGGCGACGCCCGGCGCGCGGTCGCTGAGCGCCTTGGCCAGCGCCGGCACCGCCGGTGCGGCTTGGCTGCCCAGGTCGCCGATGGCCCACGCCGCCGCCGCGCGGACCGTCGCGTCTTCGTCGTCGAGTGCGGCAATCAACACCGGCAGCGCTTCCTTGGTCAGACCGATCCCGCTCGCGGCCCGGATCGCTCGGGCCCGCACGGCGCCCTTGCCGTCTCGGACGAGCCGCAACACACGCCTGGCCAGGCCGGGATGTTTCCGCACCGACTCCAACGCCCCCACGGTCGTCGTCCCGCCGGGGTAGTAGCCGTGCAGCGCCGACTGCGCCAGGCCGGCGGCCAACTCGTCTTTGCCCGCAAGAGCCGAGACCAGCGCGTCCACGTGGCCGGCGACGGGCTCCCCGAGGTGGATGAGCGCCAGGCGCGCCGCGGTACTCACCGCCGCGCTCTTGTCGTCCACCGCCCGACGCACCGCCGGCTTCGCCTCTCCGCTGCCGGTCGCTCCGAGGCCGAGGACGGCGAGGCACCGCACGAACTCATCCTTGCCCCCCGCCAGCTCGGCCAACGGCCCCACGGCCTGCTTGCCGACCGCCCCAGCGGTCACGGCCAACTGCGGCGCCTCGCCGAAACCGCCGTAGTGGTACGCCTTGGCGCGCTTCTGGCGGCGCAGCAGGGCGATGAGCGTCGGCAGGGCCGGGGCGCCGTCCGCGCCGAGCGCCCGTAGGGCGCGAATCGCTTCGTGTCGGTGAAGGCCCGGCCGGCGGAGTGCTTCCGCTAGCGGCTTGGCCGCGGCCGGCCCGAGTCTCACGAACAGCTTGAAGGCGTCCTGAGTCACAAGATGACCGCCTCCGGACGGCCCACTCGTCACGGCGAGCGCCCGCACGAGGTCGGGCGCGATGTCGTCGGGGAGCTTCTTCAGAGAGAGCAGCGCCTCGGCCCCGGCCAGGGCAGCGTGCGAATACGAGGCGGCGGCCATGTTGCGTGCGATGGGAGCGGCGTCGGCCGCTTCGAGCGCTCCGAGACGGTGAAGGGTCAGGTAGCCCGCCAGGCGCACGTCGGCGGGGTCCTCGCCCACGAAGCGCAGTCCGTCGCGCTCTTTCTTCGGAGTGTCCTGGACGCGCGCGATGAATCGCCGGACGGCGGGCGCGGCCCGGCGCGCCGCGGGCCCGATCCGGTCGAGCGCGCGAAGCACGACCACTCCCGACGATTGCTTCTCGGAATTCAGCAGCGTGACCAGCGCCGGCGTCGCCGCTGCCGCGGACGGGCCGGTCTTGCCCAACATCTCCACCACCGCCCAGCGCAGACCGTTCACGTCCTTCTCGACCATCCGCGCCGCCCAGGCGATGGCCGTGTCGGTTCCGGGCCCGGCGGCGCCCTTCAGCAGGGCGTGCATGAAACGCGGGATGTTGAGCGGGCCGTCGCCCGTCGTCGTCTCACACGCCCGCATCAGCGCCGGGAGCGCACCGAACGCCGCCGTCTTGGTCAGCGGTGTGCCGGTCTCGCGGACCTCCCGCTCCGCCAGGAACTGGAGTCTGCGAGCCGCGTCTATCTGCTGGCGGACGCTGCCCACTCGCAGAAGAGCGACCTGCCGGGCGACCTCCGCGGCAAATGGCCCCTTCCGCGCGCCGCCCGCGGCCGGCGGGGCGATCTTCTTGATTGCCTCGGCGGCAGCGGCGCGGACGGCTGGGTCCTTGTCTTGCAGGGCCGCGCGAAGCGCGGGCAGCGCGGCGGCTGCGCCGGGGCCGATGGCGCCGAGCGCCTTGGCCGCGGCGCTCCGGTTGGACCGGTCCTTGTCGGTCTTGAACATCTCGATCAACGCGGGAACAACGGGCTTGGCCTTCGGGCCGAGCTTGGCGGTGGCCTCGGCCGCATACTGGCGGGCGGTCTCGTTGCGGTCCTTGACCACCTTGATCAGGGCGAGCGGTACCTCCTTCGCCTCGGGTGCCACGCTGACCAGGGCCGAGGCGGCGTGCCAGCGCACGACCGCGTGCTTGTCGTCCAGGGCCTTGATCAGCGCGGACAAGGCACTCCCGGCGCGTGGGCCGATGGCACCGAACGCGTCCGCCGCGTCGGAGCGCACGCGGCCCGATGGATCGCTGCCCAGCGCCTGGATCAGGGCGGGGATGACCTCTTTGCTCACCGGGCCGATCCGGCCCAGGGCCTCCGCGGACCGGGCTCTGAGGTATTCGTCGGAGGTCTTCTGATCCGCCAACAGCGCCAGTAGCGCGGGCGCGGCGTCCTTTGCCGCGAGCCCGATCAAGCCCAGGATGTCGGCTGCCTCATGGCGCAGGTTGCTGTCCGCCCGCTCATCCTGCACCAGCCTGATCAGATGTGACACGGCCGGTGCACCAAACTTGACCAGCACGCCGCGTACGCCGCTGGGTCTGGCAAAATGCAGTCGGCTTCCGGGCTCGCGGTTGCGCCCCGGGCTGCGCAGCACCTCGATCATCGCCGCCACGACCTTGCTGTTGACCGGGCCGATCGCGCCGAGGGCGCTGACCAGGCCCCTCCGCTCATGGCCGACGGCGCTCTTGAGGTCATCCAGGAGCGCGGGAACGGCAGCTTTCGCCACGCCGCCGATGCGCGTGACGACCCGGGCCGCGGCAATCCGCGTCGCCCTGTCCTTGTCCTTCAGAGCGTCAACAACATGGGGGACGGCGTCCGGTCCGATCTTCAGGATCGCATCGCTCGCTGCTTTGCCCGCCCGACCGGGCTTGCCTCGGATCACGGCGATGAGCGCGGGCGTGGCCGACTTGGCGCCCGGGCCCAGCCGGCCCAACGTCCGGGCGGCTCCAAGGCGCACGCGCTCGTCGGCATCTTTAAGCGCCGCGACAAGCCGCGGCATTGACAGGGCCGCCGGCTTGCCGATCTGCTCCAACGCCTTCTCTGCCGCGGCCCGCACGTCGCTGTCTTCGTCCTTCAGCGCCAGCACCAGATCGGGAATCGCCGGCTGGGCCGCCTCGCCAATTGCCGCCAGTGTCTTCGGAACCTGTCGGCGGACGCGCGGGTTCTTGTGACCCAGGGCGCGGATCAACTCGGGCACGGCAGACCTGGCTCGCGGCCCCTCTTGCTCCAGAAGCCAGAGCACCAGGCTCAGCGTGTTGACGTCATGCCCTTTGAGTTCAGCGACGAGTTGCGCTACCGCTCCCGGCGCAATCGCATGCAACGCCTTGAGGGCCGCTGACCGCACGTGACCGGACTTGTCCTTCTGAGCCTGGATCAAGGCTGGCACCGCTTCAGCCGCCTTGGGGCCCAACGCTCCCAGGCGCTCTGCCGCCGCCTGGCGTTCGCGCCACCGGGCAGACTTCAACAGCTCGATCTGCCGCTTCAGTTCCGCCCCGCCGGCCGGCGTCTTGATCGGCTTGGGCAGGACGGGGGCCGGCACGAGCGCCAGCATGGCGGCGCTCAGGTGCCGGGAGACCTGGCGGGCGTTCTCCTCGCTCATCGACGATCCGAAATACACCGCGACATTGCTCCAAGCGAACAGGCCCGGGCCCAGACAGACGTCCCCCGCGTTGCGGTCGCCGAGCACGTGCCTCTTGGCCAACGCGAGCAAGTATTCCGTGGGGGCGGCGCCTGACAGTGCTCTGTCCAAGACCCACCGGCGGGCCGCGTCGGCTGTTGGAAAGACCTGGATGATCGCGCCCACCTCTTTGACGCCCGCTATCTTCAGCACTTCCGGCTGAGCCCCGAAGATCGCCTGGACCGACCCGTCCTTCGCAACACTCGGAGAGCCGGACAACGTCCACCCGCTGCCCAACGCGCCTTTCTTGTTGAGCGCGGCCGCCGACACAAGGCTGCGGGCGGGAATGCTCGCATAGCGAGTCTGCATTGCCTTCCTGAACTCGGCGTGTGTCTTTGCAGCGACGATCATGGGCCGCCAGGGCTCGACGGCTCGGACAGCCTTTATCCGTCCGGCCAGCATGTCGAGCCACTCAAGGGACAGCTTCCACTTGCGCGCGGCTTTCGGCTCTGCCCGATCATGGTCGGCGGTGTGCTGCTTGATGGCGGCAGTGACCACCGCCCGGGCGCCGGGCGGGAAGCGCCAATGGGCGGCGAGGGGACGCGCGGCAAAGAGAACGCGCTCGGGGTCGGCCGAACTCAGGGCGCCGAGAAGGGCCGAACTGACGGCGGGCATTTCGAACTGCCGGGCCAGGTAGGCAGCAAATGGCTCGCCCGCCAGGGCCCGCTTGACGATGTCGGCCTCCGCCGCCTTGCGAGCCTTCGCGTCGTCGACCACCGTGAACGAGGCGGTCACGGCGGTCCGCGCACTCGGCCAGTACTTGCTCCCCCGGCTGAGGACCTGCACCCGGTACG
>CAZDHT010000297.1:0-5949 GCA_964505325.1 uncultured Planctomycetota bacterium
CAGCGGCTGCAGCGCCCCGACTATCCCGGCCTGGTCACCCTTATCGTCGACGACCTGAAATACAGGTACAGCCGCGGGTTCGGCTCGATGACCGTCCACCGCGCGCTGCTGCTCTCGCAACTGGACGACCTGCTCCTCAAGATGCCCTCCCTTCTGAGCAACACGAACTTCGTCACCACCTACCTGACGAAGCTTCGCCCCGGCCCGGACGTCGACTGGCAGCACGACACCAAGGCCCGCGAGGCGTACCTCGACCGGATGTGGGCGTTCGTGAAGCGGCTCGGGTCCGCGCACAATTCGCTCAAGGTCCACGTGCTCTACCGCCGGCTGATGCACGACCGCGGCAAGGGCGTCTACGACAAGGGCCGCTTCATGACATACATCAAGCTGCCGCGGCGCGTCGGCTATCTGCCCTATGAGTTTACACGGACGGACGAGTATCGGCGCTACGCGGCGAATCTGAGCGCCGACTACCGCCGCTACACGCAGCTTCCCATCGTGAGCAACGACGAGCCGATCGTCCGCGACTACCTGATGCATTTCTTCCTCAAAGAGGACACCTACCAGCCGTACATGACGTACATCCGTGACACGTATCTCAAAGAGGTCTTTGCCGAGACCAAGATCGTCAACGGCATCGGCGACATGGAGAAATGGTACTCGATGCTGTCGCCGACGAAGTACCAGGCGCTCAAGGAGCGCGTCGACCTGGACTTCGCGGCGACCAACAAGACGACGTTCCGCGCCGGCGAACCGGTCAGCCTGAATCTGTACGTCAAGAGCGTCAAGACGCTCATCGTGAAGGTGTACGAGATTAACACGTTCAACTACTACCGCGAGAGACTCCGCCCCGTCGGCACCGACGTCAACCTTGACGGTCTGGTGGCAAACGAGGAGAAGGTGCACAAGTTCGAAGAAGTCGCGCTGCGGCGTGTCCGCCGGACCTTCGATTTTCCCGCGCTGAGGAAGCGCGGGGTGTACGTGGTCGAACTCATCGGCAACGGAAAGAGCAGCCGCGCCCTGGTCCGCAAGGGCCGGCTCGGATACCTTGAACGAACGAGCACCGCCGGTCACGTCTTCACGGTCCTGGACGAGTCGAACCGCAAGGTGCCCGACGCGACGATCTGGCTGGCGGGTCACAAGTACGAGCCGGACAAGGACGGGACCGTCGTCATCCCGTTCACCAACCGCCCCGGGCGGCAGGCGATCATCATCCGCCAGGGCGAGTTCTGTTCGCTGGACCATTTCGAGCACCGCTCCGAGCAGTACAGTCTTGCGGCCCGCATCCACGTCGAGCGCGAGTCACTGCTCAAGCGCAGCAAGGCGCACGTCATCGTGCGCCCCGCACTGTACCTCAACGGCATGCCCGTGACGCTGTCGGTCCTGGAGGATGCCGCCCTGACGATCCAGTCCGTGGACCGCGACGGGGTCAGCACCGTCAAGCAGGTCAAGGACTTCAAGCTGTTCGAAGACCGGGAGTCCACCTACGAGTTCCAGGTCCCCGAGAATCTCTCGCGCGTCAGCTTCAGCCTGAAAGCCAAGGTCAAGAACCTGAGCCAGAACCAGAAGGTGGACCTGTCGGCCAGCGCGCAGTTCTCTCTGAACGGGATCGACCGGACCGACAAGGTCGAGGACCTGCACTTGAGCCACGTGGGCGGGGCGTACGTGCTGGAGTTGCTGGGCAAGACGGGCGAGGTCAAGCCCGACCGGCCCGTCCACCTGGAGCTCAAGCACCGGGACTTCCGCCGCACCGAACACGTCGTGCTCTCGACGGATGCCAAGGGCCGGACCGCGCTCGGCGCGCTGAAGGACATCCTGTGGGTCCGTGCGAAGGGACCGGAAGAAACGTCGCATCTCTGGCACCTGGTCCGTGACCGTCACAGCTACCCCGCCACCATCCACGGCCGCGCCGGCGAGGTGCTCCGTGTGCCGTACATGGGCGCGCGGAACGAGCCGGACGGCGATGCCTTCTCGCTGTTGGAGCAGCGCGGGGGCACCTACGTGAAGGACCGCCGCGACATGCTCTCCGTCGAGGGCGGATTCATCCAGGTGAAGGCGCTCCCCGCCGGTGACTACGACCTGCTGCTCAAGGAGACGAACACCCGGATCACCCTGCGCGTCACCGCCGGCCAGGAGCGCGACGGATACGTTCTGTCAGAGAACCGCCTGCTGGAGACACGGAACAAGCGGCCGCTCCAGATCGCCGCCGTCGAGGCGAACAAGGACGACGTAAAGATCCGGCTGGCGAACAGCTCGAAGTTCGCCCGAGTCCACGTCATGGCGACCCGGTTTATGCCCGAGTACCCGGCATACGACTACCTGGGCGCGGTGTACTTCGCCGAGCCGGAGAGCATCTCGGTGGCCAAGCCGGAATCGGTGTACCTTTCCGGCCGAGACATCGGCGACGAGTATCGCTACATCATCGAGCGCAAATACGCCAAGATATTCCCCGGCAACATGCTCAAACGGCCGGCCCTTCTGCTGAATCCGTGGGCTCTCCGCAAGACCGACACGGGATACGAATACGCCAAACAAGGAACGGCCTGGGGCGCCCGCGGAGGCAAGGGAGTCCGTGGCGCGGCGAGGAGGTACGGAATGCCGTCCAAGCGGCCCCCAGCGCGACCAGGCATGTCTTCCAACCTGGACTTCCTCGGCCAGGCTGCGGCGGTTCTCACGAACCTCCGGCCCGACGCGAACGGCGTCGTCACCGTCAAGCGAAAGGACCTGGGCGCTCACCAGCAGATCCACGTCATCGCAGTGGACCCGGAGAACACGGTCTACCGCGAGGTGTCATTGCCGGACCTGACCACGCCGTTCAAGGACCTGCGCCTGCTCACCGGGCTCGATCCCCAAAAGCACTACACCGAGCAGAAGCAGATCACCGTCGTCCAGGCGGACAAGTCGTTCGTGCTGGCCGACATCAGCACGTCCAAGTTCGAGGCGTATGACTCGCTCGCCAAGGTCTACGCGCTGTACGCCACGCTCAGCGGCAACAGCACGCTCCGCGAGTTCGCCTTCATCCTCAACTGGCCGAAGCTCAAGCCGGAGGAGAAACAGGCGAAGTACTCCGAGTACGCCTGCCACGAACTGAACTTCTTCATCTACAAGAAGGACCCTGACTTCTTCAAGAAGGTCGTGCTGCCTTACCTGAAGAACAAGAAGGACAAGACGTTCCTCGATCACTGGCTTCTGGGGGACGACCTCTCTGCCCACCTGAAGCCATGGGCGTTTGCGCAACTGAACATCGTCGAGCGGGCGCTCCTCGCGCAGCGGATGAAGCGCGAGCAGCAGCCGATGGCGCGGCACGTCCGCGACCTGTGGGAACTGATCCCGCCGAACATCGAGCGCTTCAACTTCCTGTTCAAGACCGCACTCAAGGGCAGCGCCCTCGAGACAGGCGACGCGTTCGGGCTCGACGCCGCCAAGGACCAGTTGAGAGCCCGGGAGCATGCGGCGGCGGCCAAGGGGCTGCGCGGCTTGGCCAGGGCTCCCACCGGCAGCGCCGCCCCCAAGCCCGCCGCGCCGGCGCCGCGCGAGGCGCCGCAGCTCGACGACAAGGCGGAGGCGGGCGAGAAGCTCGGCAAAGAAGCGGAGGAGTACTACGACCGAGATGGGAGGAAGCGCGCCGCCGTGCGCCAGTATTACCGCAAACTCGACAAGACCACGGAATGGGCGGAAAACAACTACTACCACCTGCCCATCGAGCGGCAGAACGCGAGCCTGGTCACGGTCAACTCGTTCTGGCGGGACTACGCGGCGTACGACGGCCAAGGCGGATTCAGGTCTCCCCACCTGGCCGAGGCCACCCGTTCGTTCGCCGAGATGATGCTGGCGCTCGCGGTCCTCGACCTGCCGTTCGAGGCGAAGGAGCACAAGACCGCCGTCGACGGCCCGAAGTTCACCCTGAACGCCGCCAGCCCGATGGTCGTCTATCACAAGGAGATCAAGGCGGCGGCGAGGCCCAGGGAGAAGACCCCCATCCTCGTCAGCCAGAACTTCTTCAAGCACAACGACCGATACCGTTACGTCAACAACGAACGAGTCGACAAGTACGTCACCGACGAGTTCATCGTCCACACCGTCTACGGCTGCCAGGTGGTGGTGACGAATCCGACCTCGTCGCGGCAGAAGCTCGACGTGCTCCTCCAGGTCCCGCGCGGCGCGCTGCCGGTGATGAACGGCTTCTACACGCGGAGCGTCCACATCGATCTGCAGCCCTACTCCACCCGCACGTTTGACTACTACTTCTACTTCCCCGCGGCGGGCGAACAGCCTCACTACCCGGTGCACGTGGCCAAGAACGAGAAGCTGATCGCCAACGCCGCGCCCGTGAACCTGAAAGTGGTCGCGAAGCCCAGCAAGATCGACAAGACCTCGTGGGATTACATCTCGCAGCATGGCTCCGACGACGACGTGATCACCTATCTCGGGCAGCACAACATCCAACGTCCGAAGCTCAGCCGCATCGCCTTCCGCATGCGGAACAAGGCGTACTTCGAGAAGGTGATCGGCCTGCTCCAGAGCCGGCACGTCTACGACCACACGCTGTGGTCTTACGCACTGTATCCGCCTCACAACGTAACCCACGCGATCCGCGAGTACCTCGAGCACTCGCCATACGCCAACCAGTGCGGCAGCTACATCGACTGCAAGCTGCTCACCATCGACCCCGTGGTCCGAAAGGCGTATCAGCATCTGGAGTACAGCCCGCTGGTCAACGCCCGCGCCCACAAGCTGGGCAAGACGCGGAAAATCCTCAACACGCGGTTCTACGCACAGTACACCCGCCTGATGAAGGTGCTCAGCTATCGGCGCAAGCTCGACGACACCGACCTGATGGCCGTCACGTACTATATGCTCCTTCAGGACCGCGTCGAGGAGGCCCTGCGCTTCTTCGAGCGGGTCAATCCCGCCCGCCTCGCCACCCAGCTTCAGTACGACTACTTCAAGGCGTACATCGACTTCTTCTCCGACGATCACCGCGTCGCCAGAGGCATCGCCGAGAAGTACAAGACGTATCCGGTCGACCGGTGGCGCAAGATCTTCGTCGACGCGCTCAGCCAGCTCGACGAGATCGAGGGCAAGGCCGCCAAGGTCGTCGATGACAAAGACCGGACTCAGCTTCAGACCAAGCTCGCCGCGACCGAGGCGAGCTTCGACTTCAAGGTCGAGTCGCGTCAGGTCACCCTCAGCTATCAGAAGCTGAAGGCGTGCACGGTCAACTACTACCTGATGGACATCGAGCTGTTGTTCTCGCGGAACCCGTTCGTCCAGCACTACGCCGGCCAGTTCGCCTACATCCGCCCGAACGAGACCCAGCGCCTGCGGCTCGCCGCAGATCAGAAGACGTTCACCTTCCCGCTGCCGCAACGGTTCCACAACAGCAACGTGATGGTCGAGATTGTGGGCGGCGGCGCGAAGAAGTCACAGGCGTACTACTCGCACTCGCTGGCGCTCCAGGTGATTGAGAACTACGGCCAGGTCAAGGTCTCGGACCGCAAGACCGGCAAGCCGCTGCCCAAGGTCTACGTCAAGGTGTACGCCCGGATGAAGGGCGGCCGGGTGCGGTTCTACAAAGACGGCTATACCGATCTGCGAGGCCGGTTCGACTACACCTCGCTCAACACCAACGAGCTGGACAACGTGGACCGCTTCTCGCTGCTCGTCATGAGCAACACCGCCGGCGCCGTCATCCGCGAAGCCGCACCGCCGAAGCGGTAAGCAGCGCATCGGAGCACGGGGACACGGCAGCACCGGAGAATAGGGGCCTGGGGACGTCCGCCTTCGCCGACCCGCCCCCGCGGCCGCGCCCGCCCCCGCGCCCGCCGCGGACAACGGCGAGCCCACCGGCCACCGATCACTGGTCACTGGTGACTGGTCACTGGTGACTTCTTCTCAGGTTTGGGCGCCCAGCCGTATTCTCGGGTGGTGACGGCGTGCTCCTTTCCG
>CAZDHT010000298.1:0-5889 GCA_964505325.1 uncultured Planctomycetota bacterium
AGGGCACGAGCACGGCGGGCGCCGGCAGCGGATGCGTTGCGGGAAGGTATAGATTCGCGGTGACGTAGTAGAGGGGCTGGCTTTCGATGATGATTTTCTCGATGGTGACGTCGCTGCGTTCGATGCGTCCCACGGTCTGCGGGCGGAGGGGCGTCCGTTTGGGGAACTCACCGAGGAGTTCAGCCAGATTGCGGCGGACCTTGCGCTGCCACCGCTGCACGTCCGCCGGCGACTTCAGCCGCGCGATCTCGGCATCCAGGTTCCGCTCGAGCTCGGCCTCGTGCCGTCGGAGAAACGTGTCGAACGCCTTCGCGGCTCGGTCCCGATCCTTCTTGTTCCTGAAAACGCGCAGTTCCGTACTCGCCATTGGCCCGTCCCTTTCCAGTGTCCAGGTGGACAGCATCATGCCGACAAGTCGCGGCGGGCGCAAGCCTCGTCACGTGTCGCGCAGCAGGATCTGTTCGATCACCGGCGCGAGCCGCTCGGCCGCGCGCCTCTTGGCCGGTTGCCCGTCGCGGGTGAATGTGATATAAGGAGCCGCCGCAGACAAAGGAGAAGCGCAATGCGCAAACCGACTCTCGTATTGGTGCTCGTGGGGCTGGTTGTGTCGGGCTGTCGGCAGCCGGAGGACGCCGGCACGGCGACGGCAAAGACCAGGCCGCCGACGAAGATCCGGACTGAGCTGCGCAAGCCCCCCAAGCCGTGGTCTCTTGGATCGGACACCGAGAAGCTTCGCACTGAGCCGGTGAGGTTCGTCCGGCCGCCCACCGTGGTGAAGGAGGGCGGCGGCGTGCGGGTCAAGTTCGCGGCGAACACCGAGGCCGACGTGGCGGTGTACGTCGAAGACGCCGAGGGCAGGATCGTTCGACACCTGGCAGCAGGCATGCTCGGCAAGGACGCGCCGGAGCCGCTGGCGCCGGGCAGCCTGGCGCAGTCGCTTCTCTGGGACCGCCAAGATGATCTTGGCAAACCGGTGCCTGCCGGAAAGTACCAGATCCGGGTTGCCGCCGGTCTCCAGGCCGACTACGCGGGCACCGCCTTCACCGAGAAGAGCGGGCCGGGCAACATCACGGGCGAGGTGATGGGTCTGGCGGCGGGAGCGGGCGGCCGAGTGTACGTCCTGACCCAGCGCTGGCACAGCGGCCACTGGAACGCGACCTCCGTCCACGTGTTCGGGCCCAGCGGCCGCTACGAAAAGACCATCAAGCCCTTCCCGTCCAACGTCCCGCCCGAGCGGCTCAAAGGTGTCGGCGCGCTCAAGGCCCCCGACGGCCGCGCCCTCCCGGTCGTCCACCGCGTCGTGGCAATGAGCTTCTACCCGTGGGAGGACATGCCGCACCAGATGGCCGTGACGCCCGACGGCCGGCTTCAGATGGTGGTCGTGGGCGCCGGTTACGACAAGAAGCCGATCCAGTACCTGGCCGCCATCGATTGCCGCGATGGAGCGCCCTGTGAAGGGTATCCGGGCACTCCGCTGCTCGGCCGCGCCAACGTCGGGCGGTTGCACCTGGCGCCTGCCTCGGACGGCAAGGCCGTTTACCTCACCGGCCTGAACTCGAGGTCGGCACGAGTCAACGTTCCCGGCACGAACCCGCCCGTCGTCTACCGCGTGGACCTCGACACGCGCGGCCCGGCCAAGCCGTTCTTCGGCGAGCCAGAGGGGACCGGCAAGGATGAAAAGCATTTGCGCGACCCGCGAGGTATTGCCACCGACGGCCAAGGGCATCTCTTTGTCGCCGATTTCAAGAATGATCGTGTGGTCGTCGTGCGCGAGAAGGATCGCAAGTTCGTTAGGGCCGTCACCGTGCCCGCACCGGCCTGGGTCGGTGTGCATCACAAGACCGGGGCGCTCTACGTGCGGAGCGGCGACGCGGTCGTCAAGTTCCCCACTTGGCGCCGGCCGGAGGAAGCGGCCCGGCTCAAGCTGCCTGCCGTTCCTGACGCGGACAAAGGCCGGGTCCGCTGGCACTTCGCGTTGGCCCAGCAGGCCGAGTCAGCCGTGCTATGGGTCGGCCGCAGCCGCGGCGGCGGGCTGATGCGCTGTATCGACCGGGGCAAGGAATTCGGCCCGCTGGAAAACGCAGGCTATCACCCCAGCCGCAGGCTGTGGAACATCTCCGTCGGCCAGCAGCGCCGGGAGGTCGCCTGCAAGGTCGGGTGGCGCACGCTCCGGATTCTCGACGAAGCGACCGGCAAGACGCGAGACCTCCGCCCGACCGGCTCTCCCGGGCAGACCTATCGCCTCGGGCCGAACGGCCAGGTGTACGGAATAGACCACTGGAAGTACGGCATCCGCCGCTGGGACAGGAACGGCAGGTACATGCCGTTCAAGGCGACCGTCGGCGACAAAGAGCTCGAGGGCCGCCTGCCCAGCAAACCGTCGGGTACGACCTCGTGGGAGCGTGACTTCTGTGTCGACCGCGCGGGCAACGTGTACGTCAAGCACCGCGGCAAGCACTACCACGGCCGGATGCGCGTCGACGTATACGACCTTGACGGCAACTTCAAACGCACCGCCATCTGGGTCGTCACGGACGGCGCACTCGGCCCGCGGGTCGACCTTCGCGGGAACCTCTACCTCGCCGACACGATCAAGCCGCTCGGCCGCCGCCATCCCGAAGCACTGACCGACCGCCTGCCCAGCGTGCTTTCGTCCCGACAGTACACCTGGATGTACGGCAGCATGGTCAAGTTCGGCCCTCAGGGCGGCGCTATCTGGTTCCCGATCCGGACCCAGGTCGATGAGTACGCCTTCGACGGCAAGCCCAAGCTCGACCCCAGCCTGCCGAAAGAAAAAGTCTCGTCCATTCACAGCGGGCGGCTGTACTACAAGCCGGCCGTGCTCCAGGGCGCGCTGTGGTGGCGGTTCGACTGCTCGTACGTGCTCGACATGCACCGTTCACACAATATCCGCTGTCACTGCACGGCGATGGAGTTCGACATCGACGACTTTGGCCGCGTCTTCTACCCGGACCAGGGCCGCTTCCGGATTGTCGTGCGCGACACCAACGGCAACGCGATACTGAAGTTCGGCGGATACGGCAACCAGGATTCCTGCGGGCCGGCCAGCTATGTGCTCGACCCGAAGGCCAGCGTTTTGCGAAGCCGCCGGGCCGACGATCCGCCCACCGTGGTCAGTCCCTTCGCCCAGCCGGAGATCGCCTTCGCGTGGATCGTCGGCCTGGGGGTTTCAGACAAGTACGTCTACGTCGCCGACGCGCTCAACCGCCGCGTGCTGCGGGTCAGGTTATCCTACGAATGCGATACGCGCGTGGCAGTCCCATAGGCTTTCTTCAGCGGAGGCAGGTCAGACAATGACGGCAAAGCGATACGCATTGGTCGGAACGGGAGGTCGAGGTCTCGGGATGTTCGCCCGCTCGCTGAGCGCGGACTTCCCCGAGCACGCGGAGCTGGTCGCCCTGTGCGACGTGAACCCGCTCCGGATGGCCGCGGTGGCGGCCGAACTGCCGGCGCCGGTCCCGACGTTCACCGATTTCCAGGAGATGCTCCGACAGGCGGACCCGGACGCCGTGGTCGTCGCAACCAAGGACTGCACCCACGCAGAGTATGTCATCGCCGCGCTGAACGCCGGCAAGCGCGCCATCAGCGAGAAGCCGCTTTGCACCACGGCGAAGCAGTGCCGCGACATCCTCGCCGCGGCCGCGCAGAGCAGCGCCACTTGCCGCGTCACCCACAACGCCCGCTACGGCGCGGCAGACGCCATCATCCGCAACCTCCTGAAGTCCGGCCGCATCGGCACGCCGCTGTTCATACAGTTCGACGAGACGCTCGACCGCTGCCACGGCGCCGACTACTTCCGCCGATGGCACCGGCAAAAGGCCAACAGCGGCGGCCTGCTTATCCACAAAGCGAGCCACCATTTCGATTGCCTGAACTGGTGGGCCGGCTCGAAGCCCGAATGGGTCAGCGCCCAGGGCCGGCTGCGGTTCTACGGCGCCAACGGACCGTTCCGCCACACCCGCTGCCGCGACTGTCCCCACGCCGAACGCTGCGACTTCCACGTCGACATGTTCCAGCGCGAAAGATACCGCAAGCTCTACCTCGAAACCGAGTCGGCCGACGGGTACCTCCGGGACGGCTGCGTTTTCGACCCGGCCATCGACATCGAGGACGAGATGGGGGTGCTGCTCCGGTACGAGAACGGCCTCCAGGTCAGCTACACGCTGGTGGCGCACTCGCCGTACGAGTCGCAGCGGCTCGTCGTCGAAGGCACC
The DNA here is from genome assembly GCA_964505325.1 of uncultured Planctomycetota bacterium. Taxonomy (GTDB): domain Bacteria; phylum Planctomycetota; class PUPC01; order PUPC01; family PUPC01; genus CAZDHT01. The sequence continues at coordinate 4,236 of CAZDHT010000298.1, forward strand.
GACGGCCGGCTCGAATACTTCGGCCGCAGCGCGACCGGCTTCGCGATGGGCGGCGCCCACTTGCCCGGCATCGAAGAGATCAGCGCCGAATGGCTCAAGCTGTACCTGCCCGCGGAGGGCGTGATCGACGTGCCCATCGAGCGGCCGGAGGGCAGCCACGGCGGGGCCGACCCGCAGCTTCGGAACGATTTCTTCAACCGGCCCTGGGACGCCGAGCCCAACGAACAGATGGCCTCGGTGGAGGAAGCCGTCCAGGCGATACTGGTCGGCGTCGCGGGCAACAAGTCGATGGCCACCGGCCGGCCCGTCAGCGTGCAGCAATTGCTGGAAGAAGACTGACCGGCGCTTCCGGTCTCTTGGTGAGGAGAATTCCCGTGCGAATCCACTTTGCAGCAAAGGTCGTCGCACTCGTGGTGCTGTTCTCGTCGGCCCCGGCCTCGGCGAGGGAGGTCACCGTCCGCAGCATCGATGCGCTCAAGAAGGCTCTCTATCGGGCGGAACCCGGCACGACGGTCCTTATCGCCCCCGGCACCTATGCGGCGCCGAAGGGACGCAAGGTCTTCTACCTGGCCGGCGTCAAGGGCACGCCGAAGGCGCCGATCGAAATCCGCGCCGCGGACCCGAAGAACCCGCCAATCTTCCGAGCGGGCAACGAGTGCTTTCACCTCAACCGTTGCAGCTACATCGTCGTGGACGGCATTATCTGCGAGGGCGCCCACGTGAACAACATGCAGTTCGATTTCTGCGACCACCTGGTCGTCAAGAACTGCGTCTCGCGCAACATGGCGGCCACCCTCAACAACCAGAACTGCGATGGCATCAAGATGCCGGGCACCCGTGAATTCCTGTTCTACAACTGCACGGTCGAGAAATGGGGCTTCAAGGGCTCCGCCGTCGATATGGTCGGCTGCGCCCGCGGGCTGATGGCGCGATGCCGCTTCTCCTACCCGAAGCTCACCGGCGGGGGCGCCAACTGCACGCAGCCCAAGAGCGGCACGTTCGGCATCGGCATCTACAAGTGCCGCTTCGACGACGCGTCCCTCCGCGCGGTGCAATTCGGCGGCGCCGGCAGGCCGATGCACCTTGGCACCAAGTCCCGGCAGTCCGGCCTGGACCAGGTGGCGATGGGCAACGTCATCGTCTCGGGCGAGTGCCCGGTCGTCTTCGCTTGTGCGTCCGACTGCGTCTTCGCGTACAACACCATCGTCCGGCCCGGCGGGTACGTCGTGCGGGTCCTGAAGGAGGGCGACTACAAGCCGATGTCGAACAACCGGATGTTCAGGAACCTGATCGTATACGACCGCCGGCTGATCTTCTTGCAGAACAGCCGCGGCACGTTCCCCAAAGCCGTGTCGTGGGTGGAGAACTACTGGTACAACCGCGCCGACCCGTCCCGCAGCATTCCCAAGCTCCCCGTGCCGGAAAAATCCCCTGCCGGCGGGAGGGATCCCAGGCTGGACAAGAGCTTAGTTCCGGCGGGTGATGGGCCCGCGACCGCCTACGGCGCCGGTGCGGCCGCGCTCGACGCCGCCTGGGCCAAGCACACCGACAAGTTCAAGTGGGCCTGGGAACAGGCCCGTGAACTCGAGAGGGCCGCAAAGCAGCAGGATACCCGGTGAGCAAAGCCGGTCCGAGGCCCCGGCGCCCGAGGCGG
>CAZDHT010000299.1:0-5876 GCA_964505325.1 uncultured Planctomycetota bacterium
CAGTTCTCAGCCCTGAGCCGTCCGTCTTGATCGGTGTCCATCCGTGTTCATCCCTTCGGCTCGCGTTGCTCGCCCAGCGCAGGTCGTCGGCGTTTCTCTCTCTTCCTGTGACTTGGCGCTCTCGCGCTCTGTTGAAAACCTGTCGGCGCGCGAAGGTCCGTGCTGTAGCCGGCCTCGGTGAGGCCGGAATTCCGGGGCCGGCGGCCCCGGCCACAGATCGCCCAAGGGGTCTTTCGATGCCCAGCGCGGGGTTCTCAACAGAGCAGTGCCCTCTGTGTCTTCGTGGTCAGGCCGCGTGCTACCCTGGCAGACCGAACAGAGTGTTTCACAAGCTCCACAGCCTGGGCTGGCGGCGACGATGCTGGGGGCGGTACGCGTAACCTCTTCGTATGACAATGGTTGCAGGCTCCGGTGGCCCTGCGCCGGCGGGTTCGGGCCGGGTGCGCGGGGTGTGCCAAGATGTCCGGTGTGAAACACTTGAAACAGTCGCGCGGGGCGTTAGTGTCATTTTGGCACTTCCAGCGGCGACCCGGCCCTTGCGCTGACTGTAATTCTTTGTACATGTTTGAGTGGGTCGGCGGCGTAACACCTTGACCGAGAGGGAGTTATGAAAACGCGCGCGCGGACGGTACGATGATGGCCCGGAAAGGCACGGTTTTTGCTGTAAGAAACGCGGCCGAGGTGTGTCTAAAGTAGTGAGACCACACGCTGGGCACCTGTGATTTGCTTCGCTGGACGGTAAAGCCTTTGGCTCTTTACCAAGGCGCTCTCTCTCGGTCCCGGGTCAGCCGCTCCCAAGCCGGCTGGCCCGGGATCCCCCCTTTGCACGGGGTGGACATGAAGGATCGACGATGGGCGAGGCGCGAGACAAGAAGGCGCTGTCTTCCAGCTCACGCGGGAGGCGTCCGCGCGGCCGGGTCCTCTGGAAGTTTGCGGTGTTTGATGAGGATCGGGTGCGGACGGGTGCGCGGGCATCGCAGGTGACGTGCGGCGTAGAAAGGAGTTGTTCCGATGGCGATCAGAAACCCAAGGATCGAGAAAAAGTGGATGACCTGCCTTAGATGTGGCAGGCGCATCTACACGGACATATACCACCGGCTCTGCCGTCGCTGCAAGATCCGGAACGAAGAAGTGAGCCACCGGGTGGGGCGGATCTCGGGCGAGTTGACCTCGCTGATCCGGCGAGGCGGCTTCGATGATGTGTGGTAAAGGTATTGCATTTTCGGAACCGCGCCCCTACAATGGCCGGGTCGGTGGGACTTGAGAGAGCTGAGAGTTTACGCATGAGAAGGACAAGGCGGTATCAGTTTTGCGCGGCCGTTGCTGTTCTCGTGGTGTTGTCGCTGGCAGCGCGTCCGGCGTTCGCTCAAGATCGGGACGACAATGACAAGGCGGTGCTCCGCGCGCTGAGTCGCGCCATCGCCAAGGTCGCCGCCGACGTCGGTCCCGCCGTGGTGAGCATCTACACGACGAAGACAGTCAACATGCCGGAGTGGCCGGGGTTCTCTCCTGTTCCGCCCGGCTCACCTTTTGAGGACTGGTTCAAGCGAGGGCCGCGCGGTACGGAGCCGAAGGAGCGGAAGTTCCGCCGGCGTGGACTCGGCTCGGGCTTCATTATCGATGCTGCAAAAGGCTACATCGTCACGAACCACCATGTGGTGGACCAGGCGGAAGACATCAAGGTGCGGCTTGGCGACAAGCGGGAGCTCGACGGCAAGGTCGTCGGCAGCGACAAGAAGACCGACCTCGCCGTGATTCAGATCAAGGCCGGCCAGCTCAAGCAGCTCAAGCTGGGTGACTCTGATCGGCTGAAGGTCGGCGAGTTCGTCATCGCCGTCGGCAGTCCGTTCGGCCTGCGCGAAACGGTCACGTCCGGGATCGTCTCGGGCAAAGGGCGGTCGAATCTCGATATCGAGGACTACGAAGATTTCATCCAGACGGACGCGGCGATCAACGTCGGCAACTCGGGCGGCCCGCTGGTGAACATCGAGGGCGAGGTCGTCGGCGTCAACACGGCGATCCTGTCGCGAACGGGCGGTTCGGTCGGCGTGGGGTTCGCCATTCCAGTCAACATGGCCAAGTCGATTATCGATCAGCTCGTGCGGACCGGCAAAGTCACCCGGGGCTGGCTGGGGGTGATGATTCAGGACCTCACCGCGGAGATGGCGGACCGGTTCAATCTGGAGCGGCCCGAAGGCGCCCTGGTCTCGCAGGTGATCGAGGGAACGCCCGCGGCGAAGGCGGGACTCCGGCCGGGCGATGTGATCATCGAGTACAACTCGCAGCCAGTGAAGAACGTGACCAAGCTTCGGACGCACGTCGCCGCGACGGCGCCGAACTCGAACGTGAAGATCGTCGTGATCCGGGATGGCAAGCGAAAGACCCTCACCACAAAGATCGGCGAGCTCACCGAAACCGCGCTGGCGAGCGCCCGGGGAGAGGCCAGCACCGAGGCGCTCGGCCTGTCGGTGCAGGACCTGACGCCGGACCTGGCGAAGACGCTGGGAATCAAGGCGAAAAGCGGCGTGGTGGTGACGGCGGTGAAGGAGACCGGACCCGCCGCGGAGAAGGGCATCAAGCAGGGCGACGTTATCGTCGAGGTCGACCGCCGGCCGGTCAAGAGCGCGGCGGATTTCGAAGCGGCCCTTGCAAAGGCGGACTTGAAGAAGGGCGTGCTTCTGCTCATCGCGGATCGCCGTGGGAACCGGTTCGTCGTGCTCAAGGCGGACGGCGACTGAGAATGAAATTCGGGCTGTGGCCCGGCGTAGGGTTGCGGCCCGCGGGGTGATCTGGCCGGGATCACCCCGAATTGACAGCGACGCGGCTCGCCAAGCGGGTCGCTGAGAATAGAGCAACAACACTCGGGCTGTGGCTCGGCGTAGAGTCGCGGCCCGCGGGGTGATCTGGCCGGGATCACCCCGATTTTTTTGCCCTCCGCGCGGATCGCGGTCGGTGCGAACGCGCCGTATTCGGGGGCAGGACCGGCGCGCGACCCGCCAGCGGTCCCAGCACTATTGATTGTGCGACGGGGAGTGGTAGAATACGCTCGGTTGTTTTGGTGAGGGGCGCGGGCTGTGAAGAAGTATCTGATGACGCCGGGGCCGACCGAGGTGCCGCCCGAGACGCTGATCGAGACAGCCCGGCCCATCTTCCACCATCGCACGCCGCAGTTCCGGCAAGTTCTGAAGGAGGTCATGGACCTGCTTCGGTATGTGCTGCGGACCTCGGAGGATGTGTACGTCCTGACCGGTTCGGGCACGGCGGCGATGGAGGCATGTATCGCCAACAGCCTGCGGCCGGGCGAGAAAGCCGTCTGCGTCCGCGGCGGCAAGTTCGGTCAGCGCTGGGCGCAGATCTGCGAGAGCTTCGGCGTTGTTCCCGTGAATCTCGACCTCGAGTGGGGCACGGCGGTCGACCCGGAGCGTATCGCCGGCATGCTGGAAGCCGCCCCGGACATTCGGGCGGTCTGCGTGCAGTTGTGCGAGACTTCCACCGCAACTGTCACTGACGTCGAAGCCATCGGGAAGCTCACCTGCGACACCGAGACCTTGCTCATTGTGGACGGGGTTTCCTCGGTCGGCGCGCTGGTCTTCGAGATGGACGAGTGGGGCGTGGACCTGGTCGCGGCGGCCAGCCAGAAGGCGCTGATGATGCCGCCCGGCCTGGCCATCGTTGCCGCCAGCCCCAAGGCGGTCAAGGCGATTCAAGCCAATCAGCCGCCGAGCTACTACCTGAATCTTCAGGCGGCCAAGAAAGCGGCGGACGGCGACAGCACGCCGTACACCCCCGCGATCTCCCTGGTGGCCGGCCTGTTGCAGTCGCTGCGGGCGATCAAGGAGGAAGGCATCGAGAGCGTGTGGGCGCGCCACGCCACGCTCGGCAAGGCAATGCGCGCCGGTGTCCGCGCGCTCGGGCTGGAGTTGCTGTCCGGCGCCCCGGCCGATTGCGTGACCGCGATCAGGCTGCCGGATGAACTGGACGCCGAGATGCTGCTCCGAGCGATCGAGCAGGGCTACGGGGTGAAGTTCGCAGGCGGCCAGGAACACCTGAAGGGGAAGATCATCCGCGTAAGCACGATGGGCTACTCGGGGCTGTTCGACGTGATCATTGCGTTGTCGGCGCTGGAGATGGCGTTGTCAGAGGCCGGCCGGACACTCGATCTCGGATGCGCGGTCCGTGCGGCGGAAGAAGTGTTTCTGGCACGATGAAAGAACGGATACGAAAAGCGCAACTGGCCGACGTCGAGAAGATTCAGCACTTGGTGAACACCTTCGCCGAGACCGGGCGGATGCTCGCCCTGTCGCTGAGCGAGTTGTACGACAACGTCCGCGACTTCACCGTGGCTTGCGACGGAGAAAGCCAGGACAGCAAGCTGTTGGGGTGTTCCGCGCTCCGCGTCGTGTGGGAAGACCTGGCGGAGATTCGCTCGCTCGCGGTCGCCGAGGAAGCGCAGGGCCGGGGCATCGGCAGGCAGTTGGTCGCTGTGTGCCTCGACGAGGCGCGAGCATTGGGCGTGAGCCGGGTCTTCGCCCTCACGTACGTCCCGGAGTTCTTCGACAAGTTCGGGTTCCGGGTGGTGGACAAGGACGAGCTGCCGCACAAGGTGTGGGCCGACTGCATCAAGTGCCCGAAGTTCCCCAACTGTGACGAGGTAGCCGTGGCGGTGGACTTCTAGCACCGGCCGGCCGTTGGGAGGTCTCTGATCGTGGCACGAGGGCGGACAAGGCGCTTTCTCATCACGGGTCTGGCGGCGCTGCTGCCGACCCTGCTCACCATCTATCTCCTCTACATCGTGGTCGTCTGGATCCACGAGAACATCGGGAGCAAAGTCAACCGGCTTCTCAGCTACCTCGGCTCCGACATTGTCAAGCATCGGTGGACGATCTTTGTCGGCGACGCGGTCGCGTTCCTCGTCCTCTTGGGGCTCGTGTGGTTTGTGGGCTTCCTGCTGGCGACCTACTTCGGCAGAATGGCGTTCCGCCGCCTCGACCACGCCTTCCGCCGCATCCCGCTCATCCGCGTCGTCTATCCCGCGCTCAAGCAGGTCACCGACTTCTTCCTGGCCGAGCGGGCCATTCCGTTCAGCCGAGTCGTCGCCGCAGAGTACCCGCGCCGCGGCATCTACTCCATCGGCTTCCTCACCGGCGACGGGCTCAGCACCATCACCACCCCGCACGGAGAGCGCCTCATCAGCGTGTTCATCCCAAACTCGCCCGCGCCGCTGACCGGGTTCACCATCTTCGTGCGCCGGTCCGAGGTCATCTCCGTCAACCTCTCCGTGGACGAGGCGATCAAGCTCATCGTGTCCGGCGGAGTGGTCGTGCCGGACCGCGAACAACTGGAGAGTCCGCTCCCGCTGCTACTCGGCAACGGGAGCGATGCGGAAAAGGTCAAGCCGGACGAAGCCGCCGGGAGCACGGAGCCCGGCTCGGAGGATTGAGCATGGCAGAGCGAAAAGCCGTCGTGGACCGTCAGACCAAGGAGACCGCCGTGCGCGTCGAGCTCGCTCTCGACGGCGCAGGGACAACAGACGTCCGGGCCGGCGTCGGGTTCCTCGACCACATGCTCGACCTGCTCGGCAAGCACGCCCGCCTCGACCTGACCGTTCAGGCCTCGGGCGACACAGAGATCGACGACCACCACACCGTCGAAGACATCGGCATCGCGCTCGGCCAGGCCATCGACCAGGCCCTCGGCGACCGTGCCGGCATCACCCGGTTCGGCCAGGCATCCGTCCCGATGGACGAAGCGCTCGCCCAGGTCGCCCTCGACCTCAGCGGCCGCGGCTTCCTGGTGCTCAACGCCGACTTCAGCCAGGAGAAGATCGGCTCCTTCGACGTCTCGCTCGTCCGCGAGTTCCTCCAGGCGCTCGCATC
>CAZDHT010000300.1:0-5844 GCA_964505325.1 uncultured Planctomycetota bacterium
CTGCGACTGTTTAGCTTTGCTCATGCTATATGTATATCATACCCCATACATACAGCCAAGAACAAGAACGAAAATGCCCCCGTAACTGACCTATTACTTTGATGTCAACGTTTTTGATTGACTCCGGGGCGGGCAGGGGGTATATTCTTGGATTCGCCAGTGATTTGGCGTGACAGGCGAGGTATGCCCGCGGTTCGGATATGGAGGCCCGTATGTCCCTAGCCGACTGGCGCCGCAAGGTCGACGAGGTGGACCGCCGAATCCTGGAGCTGGTCTCAAAGCGGGCGAAGTACGTCGAGGAGATCGGCAAAGAGAAGGCGGTCTCCTCCAAGAAGACGTTCATCCCGGTCCGTGAGAAGCAGATCTACGCGCGGCTCCGGAAGCTCAATCCGGGCCCGCTCTCCGACACGGCGGTCAAGGGCGTTTTCCGCGAGATCATCTCGGCGTGCCGCGCCCTGGAAGCGCCGATCCGCGTGGCCTACCTCGGCCCGGAGGCCACGTTCACCCACGTCGCGGCTTACGACATCTTCGGCGACTGCGCGGATTACGTCCCGTGCCGCAATATTACGTCCGTCTTCGCGGCCGTCGAGACGGACCGCGCGCACTGCGGCGTGGTCCCCATCGAAAACTCGTCCGAGGGCGCGGTGGGCGAAACGCTCGATGCCTTCATTACCAGCGATTTGACTATCCTGTCCGAGGAGGAGTTGCCCATTCACCTGAATCTGCTGGGCAAGGGCCGGTTCTCGAACGTGGAGCGCGTGTGTTCGAAGCCCATCGCGCTGGCCCAGTGCCGGGACTGGCTGGCCGAGCATCTGCCGGACGCCGAGCTGATCGAGACGGCCAGCACGGCGCGCGCGGCGCAAGAGGCGGCGAGGCGCAAGGACACCGCCGTCGTCGCCCACGAGATGGCCGCCCGCATCCATAAGCTCAAGGTGCTCCAGGCGCACATCGAGGACGTCGAACGGAACGTCACCCGTTTCTTGATCATTGGGGCGGACAAGCCGAAGCGCACCGGCAACGACAAGACCGCGCTGCTCTGCTCCGTCAAGCACGAGTCCGGCGGGCTGTGGGGGCTGTTGAACATCATCAAGCAGCATGGCATCAACATGACCTATATGTATCCGCGGCCGTCGCGCGACAAGCCGTGGGAGTACTTCTTCTTTATCGACTTGGAAGGCCACAGGGACGACGAGCCGGTGACGGCCGTCCTGGCCGACGCGGAGGAGTACTGTCATTTCTTCAAGGTGCTCGGGTCGTTCCCCAGGGCGGATTGACAGGGCCGAGGAGACCGCCGCATGAGACGCCTGTTTGTGGCCGGCAACTGGAAGATGAACAAGGATCTCGCCGGCGCGGTGGAGCTTGCGACCGCGCTCAAGGCGGAGGTCGGCGATCGCACCGACATCGACATCGGGGTGTTCCCCCCGTATGTGTACCTGCCGGCGGCGGTCGAGGCGCTCAAGGGAAGCCGCGTCATCGTCGGCGCCCAAAACCTGCATCCCGAGCCGAAGGGCGCCTTCACGGCCGAGATCTCCGGGCCGATGATCCTCGATGTCGGCGCCACGCACGTCATTATCGGCCATTCCGAGCGGCGCCACTATTTCGGCGAGACCGACGAGGGCGTCAACATCAAGCTCAGGGCCGCGCTGGCCTGCGGCCTCCGGCCGATCGTTTGCATCGGAGAGACGCTCGAGCAGCGCGAGGCCGGCACTACCGAGCAGGTCGTGGGCGCGCAGCTCGAAGGCGCGCTGCGCGACCTCACCGTCGAGCAGGCCGGCGAACTCGTGCTCGCCTACGAGCCGGTCTGGGCGATCGGGACGGGGGTCACGGCCACCCCGCAACAGGCGCAAGATGTCCACGCATTCATCCGCTCCCGTCTGGCCGAAAGGTTCACACCCGATGTGGCCGCGTCGGTCCGTATTCAATACGGCGGCAGTGTCAAGCCGGCGAATGCCGCAGACCTGCTCGGCCAGGACGACATCGATGGGGCGCTCGTTGGCGGGGCCAGCCTCGATGCCGAGTCCTTCCTCGGCATCATCAACTACAAGGAGGCGTAGGTGGGTACTGTCAGGGTTGTTCTGTTCGTCATCTTCGTCGTCGACAGCTTCTTTCTGGTCATCGTGGTCCTGCTCCAGTCGGGCCGCGGCGGTGGGCTGGCCGGCGCGTTGGGTGGCATCGGGGGCGCGGACTCCGCGCTGGGCGTGCGCGCGGCGAGCCAGATAGAGAAGGCCACGGGTGTCATGGCCGTCATCTTCTTCGCAACCGCCCTGGCGCTCGCTTTCATGGCAGGCGCTGCCGTGCCCGAGCCGAAAGCACCCAAGATCGGCGGCGAGGGGGTCGGCGGGATCGGAACCACCCCGGCGGCCGGAACCACCCTGCCGGCCGTGACCACTGGCGCCGCCTCGTCGACCCGGCCGGAAGGAATCACAGCCACTTCGCCGGGAACGGCGGAGAAATAGCTCGAGGGACAGACGTGCTCAGCAGCATGACCGGCTTTGGACAAGCCAGCTTCTCCGATCACGAGTTCTCCGCCGACGTCACCGTGCGGTCCGTCAACGGCAAACACCTCAAGACCAAGGTCTGGGTCGGGGTCGGCATGCCCAGCGTTGCGGAACGCATCACGGCGATGGTCGCGAAATGCATGACCCGCGGCACGGTCGACGTGGCCGTCCGCCTCGACTGGGCGGGCGCCGGAGGGACGGCCTTCAACGAGCGGGTCATCGCGAGCTACGTACGTCAACTGGAGCGGCTCCGCAAGACGCTGGGACTCTCGGCCGAGACCCGGGTCGACGAGGTCGCCCTGCTGCCCGGCGCCACGGTGTCCAACGGGCCGTCGAGCCGCGCCGAGAGCCGCGTCTGGCGAAAGCTCAAACCCGTCGTGGCGGCGGCCCTGGAGAGAACCATGCGCATGAGAGCGTCCGAGGGCCGGATGCTGGCCGCGGCGCTCAGGCGGAACTGCTCCCGGATGACGCAACTGCTGGCCCGGGTCGAGGCCCGGGCCCCGAAGGCCGTCGCGCAATACCGACGACGGCTCACCCGCCGGGTCCGGGCGCTCCTGGATGAGGTCGCTGGCAAGCTCGACCCCGGTTCGCTTGCCCGCGAGGCGATCATGTATAGCGAGCGGTCCGACATCAGCGAGGAGCTCTGTCGTATGCGGGCACACATCGATCATTTCGCCAAGGCTCTGAAGGGCAGCGGAACCGGCCGCAAGCTGGAGTTCATCGCACAAGAGATGCACCGCGAGGCCAACACCATGGCTTCCAAGGCGGCCGACCCGGTGACGACCGAATGGATCATCGACCTCCGTGGTGAGGTCGACCAGATACGCGAGCAGGCGGCCAATCTGGAATGACTGGACCGGCCCCCGAAGCCGAGCCAGCGGCCCCGCGAACTGGCAAGATGGTGGTCATCTCCGGGCCCTCGGGCACGGGAAAGACGACCGTCTGCCACCGGCTCCTGGAGGACCCGGACGTGACGCTCAGCGTTTCTGCCACCACGCGCTCCCGGCGGCCGGGCGAGGAGGACGGCGTCCACTACCACTTCCTCGACCGTGACCAGTTCCTGGCGCGCGTCGGGCGCGGGGACTTCGCAGAGCATGCCGAGTATAACGGTCACCTCTACGGCACCCCGCGCGGGCCGCTCGAAGACGCGCTGGCCGAGGGCCGCACCGTGCTGCTTGATATCGACGTGCAGGGCGCGGCGCAGGTGCGCAAGCTGTACCCGCAGGCGGTCTACATCTTCCTCGACGCGCCGGACCGCGCCGCGGCACAGGCCCGGCTCGAACGTCGCAACACCGAGACGCCGGAAGAACGCCGCCGCCGAATGGCCGCGGCCGAACGTGAGCGCGCGGTCGGCCGGGACCACTTCGATCATCACGTGATCAACGACGACCTGGATGAGACGGTCGACCAGATAAGGAGTCTCATCTCCGGCGACAACGCCGGCGGAACGAGTCTTTGACGCCGTTACGGAGTGTTGTATGAACGAAGCTACGCTGCAGGAGCTCTCCGTGAAACTGGGTGGGCGCTTCAAGCTGGCGTCCCTGGTTCAAAAGCGGATGGTCGAGCTGATGCGCAACCGCGACGAGATCGTCACCAAGCACAGCGGCGGGCAGCCGCTCCGGCTGGTGGTGGACGAAGTGGCCGAGGGGCGGCTCGAACTGACCGGGCCCCACGGCGGCGCGCTTGCCATGGGCGACGAAGAAGCCAAATGAGCGCGGCGGCGCAGAGGAGTTCCAATGCAGGCGCGTGAGATCGTGCTGTGCGTGACCGGCGGGATCGCGGCGTACAAGGCCGCCGACCTCGCGTCCAAACTCCGCCAGCGGGGCGCCAACGTCACCGTCGCGATGACCGACGCCGCGCAGAAGCTTGTCGCGCCCATCACGTTCGAGGCGGTCTCGGGCAATCCGGTCGCCACGACCCTCTGGCCGCCGCCGGGCACGCGGCCACTCGATCACATCTCGCTCTCGGAACGGGCCGAGCTGATCGTCGTCGCGCCCGCTACCGCGGACTTCATCGGCAAGATCGCTGCGGGCATCGCCGACGACGTCGTCACCACCACGATCATGGCGGCGTCCGTCCCGGTCATCATCGCCCCGGCGATGAACGACCGAATGTGGGCCAATCCCGTCGTCCAACGCAACGTCAAGACGCTCACCGAATTCGGCTACCGCATCGTCGGCCCCGGCGAGGGCTGGCTCGCCTGCGGCACGCGCGGCGTCGGCCGGATGGTCGAGGCCGACGAGATCATCCGGGCCGCCGAGGCCGCGCTCGAATGAGATATCTCGTCACGGCCGGCCCCACCCGTGAGTTCATCGACGACGTGCGGTTCCTCAGCAACGCCTCCAGCGGACGGATGGGCTGCGCGCTCGCGCGTGCAGCCAAAGACGCGGGCGGCCGGGTGACCCTTGTCTATGGCGCCATCGCCGGCGCCCCGCCCGAGTGCGACCGCCTGGTGCCGGTGACGTCCGCTGAGGAGATGCGGAACGCCGTCATCGAACATGCCGCCCGCGCCGATGCGATCATCATGGCCGCGGCCGTCGCCGACTATCGTCCCGCCGAGCGGACGCCGGGCAAGATCAAGAAGTCGGCGGACGAGCTGGTGCTGCGGCTCGCCCGGACGCCCGACATCCTGGCCGAACTCGGCCGGCAGAAGGGCGGCCGCATCCTGGTCGGCTTTGCGCTCGAAGCAGAGAACGCCCGGGAGAACGCTCTGCGAAAGCTGGGCGCGAAGAACCTCGACCTGATCGTCGTGAACAGCCCCGCCGCGATGGGGGCGGACCGCGCGAGCGTCGAACTGCTTTTCGCCTCCGGCGAGAGCGAGGAGTTGGCCGATTTTCCAAAGTCGGAGATCGCCGCCCGAATCATCCGCGCCGTCGAGACCCTGAAGGTCAACCCGCAAGGAAGCACCGATGGACCGAGTCGAACTGCTGATCCGGGTTCGTGACGACTGCAAGGACATCCCGCTGCCCAAGTACATGAGCGAGCACGCGAGCGGCCTGGACATCTGCGCCGCCGTACCCGAGCCGCTGGTGCTCGGGCCCGGCGCGCGGGCGCTGGTGCCCGCCGGATTCCACATGGCCCTGCCGCCCGGATACGAGGCCCAGGTCCGCCCGCGCAGCGGGCTCGCCGTCAAGCACGGCATCACCGTGCTCAACACACCTGGCACCATCGACAGCGACTACCGCGGCGAGGTCAAGGTCATCCTCGCCAACCTCGGCGCCGAGCCCTTCACCATCCACCGCGGCGACCGCATCGCGCAGATGGTCATCCAGCCCGTCGTCCAGGCCGACCTCAAATCCGTCGACGAACTCCCCGACTCCGCCCGCGGCCACGGCGGCTTCGGGCA
>CAZDHT010000301.1:0-5819 GCA_964505325.1 uncultured Planctomycetota bacterium
GTTCAGTGCTTCTATCAGTGTGTATCTGTGTCTATCTGTGGCAAGTTCCTTCGTGCCTCTTTGTGTCTTCGTGCCTTGGTGGTAGGGTAGCAGGCGACCTCAGCACGAAGAAACCAAGGCAGCACAAAGGGACCGCCGGGAGGGTCCTGACGGTCAGCGCTCGCTTCTGTAGCCGGCCTGACTGCCGTCCTGGCGGGCGGAACGGGGCGGGGCTGCCATTCCGGCACGTCGAGACGGGGTGACGGGGAGCGGCCCGCGGGGTGCGGCGCGTAAGCTGCTGTCTCGCAACAGGCTGCACAATCTGAAAAAACTTTTTGGCGGGGCGGCCGTTTGGCATGGGATTTGCTGTATAGCGAGGCAATCCCGAAGAACGCAATCCAGAAGAACGCAATCCCGAAGAACTCGCCACGGCCTGCCCTGAGCGAGCAACGTGAGCCGAAGGGATGAACACGGCCTGCCCTGAGCGAGCAACGCGAGCCGAAGGGATGGACACGGCCTGCCCTGAGCGAGCAACGTGAGCCGAAGGGATGGACACGGCCTGCCCTGAGCGAGCAACGTGAGCCGAAGGGGGATGTAGGCCGGCTCTGCGAGCCGGCGGGCCGCCTGCGGGGGCTGTCAGTTTCTTCAGTGTTCGTCTGTGTCAAAGCCGCGTGACCGTGGAGCCGAAAGGAGCGGAGCTATGTCCAGGGAAAGGCCACCTGTGCCGAAGATGCTGACGTGCAGGAAGTGCGGCGCGCGGGGCGCGATCGAGGGGTTCGTGAGGGACAGGAGGACGCGGATCGGCTACCGGCAGGTGTGCAAGGCGTGCGAGCGTGCGAGGAGCAGGGAACGCTTCAAGCAGCGCCGGCACGGCAAGTCGAAGTACCGGCACGGCAGGCCAAGCCGGGAGTACCTTCGCCGGAAGGCGCGGACGCAGTACGCGATCCGCCGAGGGATCCTGCGCCGTCCCGGCCGCTGCGATGTCTGCGGCAAGGTGTGCAAGCCGCACGCTCACCACTTGAGCAAGGCGGACCTGGACGTGACGTGGCTGTGTGCGCTCTGTCACAGCCGCTGGCACAGGGTGATGGGAGACGGGCGGGTTTACCGGTGGTGCGAGGACGGGCCCTGGCGGGCGCACATTGCGCGATAGGCGGCATGGTTCACTCGCCGCAGGGCGCGGATACGGATATTCAGGACAGGCGGCGTTCTTGGGCGAGGGACATGGGCGTGTTGTGTGTTGACACGGTCGGGGCGAGAGGTGTCGGGGCGTCATGATGTGCGAGGCTCAGGATGGGACTCCGCAGAAAACGGTGGCTGTCCCGAATATCCCTGGTGGAACACTGTGTTGGGGCGCCGGTACTCCCCGGCGCCCGCGCGTGGCCGTCAGGCTTGCAGTGAGGTCCGCAGGAACTCGCTGCTGGGGACTTCGCCGTCCCACCTTGCGATGGTGTCGTCACTCCCCTCTATGATGGTGGTCGGGACCTCCCACACGTCGCGGAACGCGCCTTCGCTCAGGCCGTCGAGGGTGTCCATATCCATGAAGACGACGGGGACTTCTCCGTCGAGGCCCCACTTGTTGATGTAGTGGCCGACCTTGTTCTTTGTCGTCTTGCACTTGACGCATCCTTCCTTGCCAAAGATGAGCACTTTCTTCTCGGCCATGCGAATCGCCCTCCTCTCTCCTTGGTGTGATCTCCCGATCGGATTCCGTCTAGTCCCCGGCCGCCCCGGCGACCGCGCCTGCGACGGCGACACCTGCGTCTTGCTTCAGCGCGTACTCCCCTTTCTGCCGGTCATGAAGCTCGCCCAGCTTCGATTTGTTCCAGTTGTTGATTCGGCTGAAATACCCCACGATGCGCGTGATCCCATATACGTCTGCCGAGCCACACGCCGGACACGTCTCGTACAGGCCGACGGTCATCTTGTGGCACGGCTTGCAGATGGTGAACTCGGGCGAGATGGTGAGCTGCGCGGCCTGCGTTTGGTAATAGGTCTTTTTCACCAGGCTGGCGATGCTGGCGGCGGAGGGCAGGTTCTCGCCCACGAACGCATGGATGATGGCGCCCGATTCGATCAGTTGATGGAACTTGCTCTGGAGGCGAATGCGGGTGAGCATGTCGACGGGAGCGTCGGCGCGGAGATGGATGCTGTTGGTGTAGTAGTACTCGTCGTTCTCGATGTCTCCGCGGACGTACTCGCGCGCGCACGGGAAGTTGCGGAGGTCGATCTTGGCGAGGCGGCGGGCGGCGCTCTCGGCCGGGGATTCCTCCAGCGAGACTTTCATCCCGTGCTCCTTGCCCAGCTCCTTCGCCTTGAGGTTCATGAACGCGACGATCTTGAGCCCGAGCTTCATCATGTCTTCGCCTTCGTGGAGCTCGCGGCCGGTTATGTATTGGAGGCACTCGTTCAGTCCGAGCAGCCCGATAATATAGGTGGACTGGTCGAGATCGATGTAGGGCCGGCCATCGCTCGCCACTTTGCCCACCTGCCAGAGGGGCATGTTGGGCGCCGACATCATCTGTGCGATGAATTTCCGCTTCTCCACGTGTGCCTGCATGGCGATCTGCATCATCGACTCGATCTCATGGTAGAGCTCGTCCATGTTGCCGTAGCCGGCGCGATAGGCCGCCTGCGGGAGGTTGATGGTCACGTTCTGGAACCCGCAGAAGCGCATGCTTTCCAGATGCTTGAGCATGTGGTTGTCGCTGATCGTGGTCCGGAGCCTGCAGCAGGCGCTGAGGGTAACGTCGTCCCGGTCGAACACGAAGTACGGGCTGCCGTTTTCACTGGCCACCTGGCAGGCGTATTGGAACACGTCGTACTGGCGGGGGTCGGTGAAGGTCTCTTCGGTGACGTGAAAATCGCACTTCGGGAAGGCGAACACGTGACCGTGTGTGTCTCCCTCGCGCCAGACGTCGAGCATCGCCTTGGTGAATTTCATGGCCAGCTCTTCGTAGTCGCCATACGTCCTGCCGGTGGGCACCCCGCCCGGCCCGATGGCGTCGAGGTTTCTCATATAGGTGGGCACGCCGGTGTGGACGTTGAAATCGAGGAACAGCGTCTGGCCGCCGCGCGAGAAGGCGCTCTGTGAACCGGAGAAGATCAGGTGCTGGGCTTCCTGGCGCAGTTGCTTTTCAGTCATCCTCTCGAGATAGGGGGCGTAGAGGACGTTGATGTAGCCCACCCCGAGGGCGCCGGCGTAGTAAGCCTGCATCGATGCGAGAAACGTGTTGAGGTGTCCAGTAAGAGTGCGGGCGTGTTTCGCCGGCGCCGACGAGGTGTCCAGATTCTCCAGTGTCAAGCCGTATTTCTTCAGGTATTCGAGCGAATGCGACGAGCAGTACACGCGCGTCGGATAGCCGAGGTCGTGGACGTGGATCCCGCCCTGCCGGTGGGCCTCGGCCACCTCGTCGGAGAATACGTTCTCCAGCGCGAACTGCTTCAAGACGTGCTCCGCTATCGTCAGGTTGATCGCTTCGGGATTGTTGGCGGTGATGTTGCTGTTCTCGTTGCTCTTCGAGAAGATGAGCTGGTCGAGATCGTACTTGGGGACGCCGATCATCGCCTGGCGTTTGAGGGAGCGCTCGTATCCCCTCTCAAACAGTTCGTTGTCGACCAGCTCCCGGATGAGGGTGGTGGAGATGCGCTGAATGCCGGAATTGAACACCTTCTTTTCGATGGCGCTTGCGATCTCATACGCAGCGGGCCCATCCAGCTCGGCCTCCTTCACCAGCGCATCGGCGATCCTGCTCTTGTCCCAACTGAGCAGTTCATCGCGCGAGCCGGGATCGACCAGCAGCGAGATGTCCGTCGTGTTCCGGTTGGCTCGGACCGGCTTCCTCACGCGCAGCAGGCCGCGCAGGCGCGCGCGCTTCTCCCGGTAGAGGATGTAGGCCTTGGCGGTTTTCGCGTGGCCGGTTTCGATCAGGGTCTTCTCCACGAGATCCTGGATGTCTTCGATGCCGGGAGGGTTCTGGTCGCTGTAGTTGTTCTCGAGGAACACGGTCACAATCTCGGCGAGATCTTCCGCCTTCTGACGGTCTTCGCCGCCGACCGCGGTCGCGGCCTGGAAAATCGCATCGGCGATCTTGCTGTTGTCGAACGGGACATTTCTGCCGTCTCGCTTCACCACCTTGTGGAGTTCTGGCATCGGTGCTACCCCTCCTCTTGTTTCTCGCGCGGCTGGCTCTTCTGCAGCAGCGGCCTCAACTCATCCAGGAACTGATTCAAGTCTTTGAAATCTCTGTAGACAGATGCAAACCGCACGTAAGCGACGTGGTCGATGTCTCTCAACCTGGTCATGACCAATTCACCGATTGCGCCGGACGCAATCTCGTTGTCCGGCATCTTGCAGGCTTCGCGCTCGACCTCGTCCATGATGCCTTCGAGCACCGCCGCCGGCACTGGGCGTTTCTCGCAGGCTTTGGACATGCCCGCCAATACCTTCGCCCGGTCGAACGGGACCCGCGCGCCGTCTTTCTTCACCACCCGCAACAACACGTCTCCCACGCGCTCATACGTGGTGTACCGCTTGCCGCACGCGAGACACTCGCGGCGCCGCCGGATCGCAAAGCCGTCATCGGCAGACCGCGAATCGACCACCTTGTC
The DNA here is from genome assembly GCA_964505325.1 of uncultured Planctomycetota bacterium. Classification (GTDB taxonomy): domain Bacteria; phylum Planctomycetota; class PUPC01; order PUPC01; family PUPC01; genus CAZDHT01. Next base: position 4,588 of record CAZDHT010000301.1, read on the forward strand.
GGTATCCGCTTTGCAGAAGGGACAATTCATAGCATAGTACTGAACGGGCACCAATTCGGCGCCGGAAGGTTCACAAACCTCTTGTTATGTGAAGTTACGGCCCAGAGAATCCGTTCTATCGCCCGACCAAAGCCACAAAGGGCATAGTCCTAACCATAAGCTGCGCCATATAGTATGCTTTAGAACCGATAGCCCAACATCTTGTGGCTGAGGGAATTATATCACACAATATCGTGGTGGCCAACTTTTTTTTGCGGATTTCGCCGAAAAAGCGGAAAAAAATCATCTGGCGCGAATGGCCGCCACCCTAACCGCCATTCCCGAAGGAGGTTATGACATCGACCCTGATCCCGGCCTGCCCAAGAAATTCTTTCGCCAAGTCGTCCGGATAGTCTCCGACGGTCACAATTCGCGTCACTCCGGCGTTAATGGCCATCTTGGCGCACAGCGAGCAGGGGTAGTCCGTCGCGTAAAGCGTTGCCCCCTCGGTAGATACGCCGAAGCTCGCGGCCTGAATAAACGCGTTCATCTCCGCGTGCAGCCCGCGGCACAATTCGTGCCTCTCCCCCGAGGGCACGTTCAGTTGCTCGCGCAGGCATCCGACCTCGTCGCAGTGCTTCAGACCGCGCGGCGCGCCGTTGTAGCCGGTGGCGAGAATGTGCTTGTCCCGCACGAGGATGGCGCCGACCTGCCGCCGCAGGCAAGTCGACCGCTCCGCCACCTGCCTGGTGATCTTCAGGAAGTATTCGTCCCAGCTCGGTCTGTCCATCTGCGCCTCCAGAGCCCGACGGCGGCTGTGCTGCCGCGGGGAAAACCGGGGCAGATAACTTTGTTTAGCCGGGCGACGGACAAGCAATGCGCCGAGCGGATCGGCCCGGCGCAAAAAGTTATCTGTCCCCGCTTTCCCCACTTGGCTGAAGTCTTACTTCGACTTTTATTTTCGCCGGAGTATAGACAAACCGCCGAGACTTGGCAAGCTGATTCGATCCGACGCAGGGTCATCTAATTCTCGCTTCCCGCTGTAGGGGCGGTTCGCGAACCGCCCCTACTACAGCCCCTGATCCAGCCTTCGCAGCCGAGGCTGCTTCGGCGGAGTAGGCAGCGGCAGAACCCGGGTCATTTGTGGCCGAGGGCATTGACCTCGGCCGTTTCCAGACGAGAATTGAATGACCCTGGATCCCACGTCCCCCGCTCGCGGCGCCGACACACCGGCGAAAAACGGTGACTGGCAC
>CAZDHT010000302.1:0-5762 GCA_964505325.1 uncultured Planctomycetota bacterium
CGCCGCGCGGCCGAGTTGTAGGCCCGCTCTGTGAGCGGGCGAGGCGCCGCGCTGTGTTTTTCAGCGGGCTGCTAGGGCACCGAGTGGTCGGACTCGAGCATCGGAACGCGGTCCGGCTCTTTGTGTGCGTATACGAGCTTGAACCGCTCGCGGGAGGTCGTTTTCAGTCTCCACGGTCCAGACGGCCCTCGTACAGCATCCGCCTGGTGCGGAGGGCGATCTGGGCGGGATCGCCGTTCACCCGCGCCTCCCCGGTGTCGATGGCCGCCCTGGCGATGGCTTCGGCAACAGCGGGCGGGACGCGCAGGTCCATCGCGCTGGGGATGAAGTAGTCCGGCCTCAGCATTCCCGATTCGACCAGGGCGGCGATCGCTTCCGCCGCGGCGATCTTCATCCCGTCGTTGATGGACTTGGCGCGGACGTCGAGGGCGCCCCTGAAGATGCCCGGGAAGCCGAGGCAGTTGTTCACCTGGTTCGGGAAGTCCGAGCGGCCCGTCGCCACGGCGATGGCGCCGGCCGCGTAGGCCTCGGCGGGCATCACCTCCGGCACCGGATTGGCCATTGCGAGAATGACCGCGTCCTTCGCCATCGTGCGAATCATCTCACCCGTGAGCGCGCCCGCCACCGAGAGGCCGATGAAGACGTTGCGTCCCTTCACGGCATCGGCCAGCCCGCCCTTGATTCGGTCGCGGTTGGTCACCTCTGCGATCCGTTCCTTCACCGGGTTCATGTTCTCTGCGCGGCCCTCGTAGATGGGGCCGGCGCGGTCGCAAAGGATCACGTCCTGGACGCCCGCCGCCAGCAGCAGCCGGGTGACCGCGATGCCCGCGGCCCCCGCGCCGTTGAACGTCACCGTCAACTCGTCGAGCGCCCGGTCGCACAGCCTCGCCGCGTTGAGCAGCGCGGCGAGCGTCACGACGGCGGTGCCGTGCTGGTCATCGTGAAAAACGAAGATGTCGAGGCGCTTCTTCAGCTCGTCTTCGATCTCGAAACAGTGCGGCGCCGAAATGTCCTCCAGATTGATCCCGCCGAACGACGGGGCAATTGCCTCGACCGTGCGCACCAGTTCCGCTGGGTCTTCCGTGTCGACGCAGATCGGCACGGCATCGCAGCCGGCGAACGTCTTGAAGAGCGCGCTCTTTCCGAGCATCACGGGCAGGCCGGCGACGGCGCCGATGTTGCCCAGCCCAAGCACCGCCGTGCCGTTGGTCACCACCGCAACCATGTTGCCCTTGCAGGTCACGTGGTCGGCCAGGCCGGGCGATTCCGATATGGCGGCCGCCGCCTCGTCCGCACCGTCGAACACGCAGGCCAGGCGCGCCGGGTCGGGTGGCCTGAGCTTGGGCTGCATCTCAATTGCGCCGGCCAGGTGCGCGAGGAGGCGCAGGGCCTGCTCGCGCGGCGCGTCCGCCGCCAGCCAATCCTCCGGCTCCTGAAAGGGGGCAAGCGCTCCCGTCTCCAGGTAGTTCCGAAGGCGCGCCTCGACCGCTGCCGCCGTCACATCAGCCCTTGCCAGGCCGAGCTCGATGGTCTTCTCCGCGGCGGCACGGGCCACCCGCGGCGCCGAGCGGAACGAGAGCTGATCTTCGTCCCCCGCGGCGACCGCCTCGACGACCACGCGCGGGTCCAGCTCTCTGGCGCGCAGATCGAGCAACACACGGATGAGCCCCGGGTACACCGACGGGTCACCGAGGCAATGCTCGCCATCGCGGGGCGGACGCAGGACGGGGATGTCCAGGTCGGAGAGTTCGGCAATCGCTTGGCCGGCGTCGGCCGGGCTCAGTTCCAGCAGCCACACCGCGCCGAACGTGGAAGCGAACGAGCGAACCGCCGCGATCACGTCCGCGTTTGTTTCTCCGGCCACGACCAGCGGCACGGCGTCGATCCCCGCCAGCATCTTCAGCATGGCGGCCACCGATTCCAGTCGCGGCAGCGACGCCGGCTCCGGCCCGACGAGGGCCACTGCATTGCCCCGCCAGGTGTACGTGTATGACAATTCAGGGTCGCGCGCGATCTGTTTGCAGGGCTCGGCGACGCCCGGTGTGTAAATCACACTCAAAGCGAAATTGTCCCGGATGGGCATCTTGAGCTTCACGCCGATCAGCCCGCCCAACCGCTCCCTGAGCTTCACACCGCAGTTCTCGTTCTGCTCTGGCACCCGATACGCTCCTGTGGTACCGCGACGGCTCGCCTATCTTAACGGCGGTTCGTCGGGTGTCAATCAATTGACTTGGCGACATGGCGGCGGTAGAATCACGGCGGCTCGAGCACGGGAAGAAGAAATGGGCAAGAAACAGCCGAAGTTCGAAGAGTCCCTGGCAGAGCTTGAGGCGATCATCACCGAGCTGGAGGGCGGCGAACTGCCCCTGGACGAAATGATGGGCCGCTACGAGAAGGGCGTGAAGGCCCTGGAGCTCTGCAGGAAGATGCTCGACGCGGCGGAAAAGAAGATCGAGATACTCGTGAAGGGCGAAGACGACAAGCTCAAGGCGAAGCCGTTTGAGCCCGCCGACGAGGAATGACCCCGCAAGAATCCGCTGCGCCGGGCTCGCGATCGACTCGTCACCATACGGTGGACCCCGTTGCCATGTCGCGTTCACTCCACGAGCTGAAAGCCTTCTGGGACGGCCTGGACGGCATTCGTGAGGCCGTAAGCCGGAGCCTCGACGACTGGCTGCCCGGGGCCTCCGACGCGCCCACCCGGCTGCACGAGTCGATGCGGTACAGCGTGTTAGCAGGAGGCAAGCGGATCCGCCCCATCCTGGCCATCCTGGCGTGCCGAGCCGTGGGCGGCACGGACGCCGAGGCCATGCCGGCTGCCTGTGCCATCGAGTGCATTCACACCTATTCGCTCATTCACGACGATCTGCCGGCGATGGATGACGACGACTTCCGCCGCGGCAAGCCGTCCAATCACAAGGCGTTCGACGAGGCCACCGCCATCCTCGCCGGCGACGCGCTCCTCACCATCGCGTTCGAGATCATCGGCACCCAAACCGCCGATGCCGGCGTGGCAAGCGGCGTGGCGCGCGAGGTTGCGCGGGCCGCGGGATGGGCCGGGATGGTCGGCGGGCAGATGGCCGACCTGCTCGCCGAGGGCGCCGAGCCGAGCGAAGAGGCGCTGCATTTCATCCATGAGCGCAAGACCGGCGCGCTCATCCGCGCTTCCGTTCGATGCGGGGCGATAGCAGGCGGGGCCACCGATGAACAGCTCGCGGCACTGACCACGTACGGGCGGAATGTCGGTCTGGCTTTTCAAATCGCCGATGATATACTCGATGAAACGGCGACGACCGAGCAGCTCGGCAAGACGGCGGGAAAGGACAAGGCATCAAAGAAGCTGACGTTTCCCGCCGTGCACGGGCTGGAGCAATCACGCGCCGAGGCTGGCTGCCTCGTGGCAGAAGCGAAAACCGCCCTCGCGGAACTCGGCCGCACGGCCGAGCCGCTTTGCAAGCTGGCTGAGTTCATCATCTCGAGGACGTCTTAGCGGAGCGCGGCAATGGCTTCACCGCCACAGAAAGTGATCGTGATCGGCGACGCGACCCGGACAAGGGTGGCCGAGACGGTGGAACGCGCGCTCCCCGTGCTTCGCGAGGCCGCCGAGGTGGTGGCGGTTGACCTGGACGACTCGCTGCAGCTCGAGTCCGTGCAAGCCGACCTGGCCTTCGTCTTCGGCGGCGACGGGGCGATCCTGAAGGCCGTCCGAAGGCTCGGCGCGAACCACGTCCCCATCTGCGGCGTCAATCTCGGTAAGCTGGGGTTCCTGGCCACGCTGACCGACGACCATCTCGACGAGAGACTCCGCTCGGTCCTGCGGGGCGAATACGTCATCACCTCGGCCATGACGCTCGAGTGCTCCGTGCGGCGAGGAGCGGCCGTGATTCACGAAAGCCGCGCGGTGAACGACGCGGTGATCTCGCGCGGCGCGCTCTCGCGCATCGTGCCCATAGACCTTCTGATCGACGGCGGCAAGGTCACCACCTACAACGGCGACGGGATGATCGTCTCGACGCCGCTGGGATCGACCGCCCATTCGCTGTCCGCGGGCGGCCCGATCATCGAGCCCGGCGTCGAGGCGATTATCCTGGCCCCCATCTGTCCGCACACCCTGTCGAACCGGCCCATCGTCGTGCCGGCGGACAGACGCATCGAGCTCGTCGTCAGGGACGGGCCGAAGGGCGCGGCGCTAACTGTCGACGGCCAGGTATTCCAGGAACTGTCGCCTGGCGACGTGGTCGCGGTCGCGCGATCCGAGCAGCGCTTCGACCTCGTCCGCGCGTCCGACTACGGCTATTTTCGTACGCTCCGCGATAAGCTGGGATGGGGCGGCCACCTCGGAGCATAGGCTTACTGGCACAGGAAGATGCTCACAGGAGCTCACATGTTCGTCATCAGAATCGATCGAGACCGCTGCAAGAGTTGCGGGCTCTGTATCGAGTGTTGCCCGCGCAAGCTGCTGGGGCCGGATACCGAGTTGAACAAGCGCGGCGTCCTCCCCGTCAGGTTTGAAGGGGAACCCGAGAAATGCACGGGCTGCTGCAACTGTGCCACAATATGCCCGGACGCCGCAATTGAGGTCATAGAGGTGCCGGACGAGAAATGAGCCGGAACGCCAGAATAGCCCTTGATGTCGGCACCGCGATGCTCTTCCTGGCCGGCGCGCTCGCAGTGTTTGAGGCGAACCGGTGGCTGTCGGTCATCTCGCCGCCTCCCACGGACCCGTGGAAGTCCGCTCTTTCGCTTCGAACGCCGGGCCCGCCCCCGGACGAACGCCCGGCGGAACCGTTCAAATGGACGGCGTTGGCCGCCATTCTACTCGCAGCGGCCGGCTTCGCAGCCATCGTTGCCACCCTGGCCATCGCCATCGCCCGACTCATGCCCAGGGCCCTGCGGCCTTTGGATGCCAACGAGCAACTGAAGAACGACGCGCCCGCTCCGAGCCGACCCGACGGATAACACCGATGTCTGTTGCCGTACTGGGAGACATCCATTCCAACGTCGCCGCCTTCAAAGCGGTCCTCCAGAAGATCGACGAGCAAGGCATCAAGAGAATCCTCTTCGTCGGCGACCTGGTCGGATACAACGCCTCGCCGGCCGAGTGCATCCACTTCTTTCAGCAGCGTGACTGCGTCGGCGTCTCCGGCAATCACGACCGCTACACCACCGGCCAGGAGATGCGCGACGTCCGCGAGACCACCGTCGAAGCCGTCGAGTACACCCGCAAGGCCATCGGTGAGAGCGGAATCAGCTTCCTGCGCAAGCTGCCCAACCTCCGCATGGTCGACCAGCGTTACATGATCGTCCACGGCTCCATACTCGATCCCGACGAGTACATGCTCTCCAACGAAGTCATCGCCAAGAACGTCCAGGAGCTCCGCGACAACTACGCCGGGATCGACATCTGCTTCTTCGGACACAGCCACTTTCCGGCGGTCATCGGGAACCGCAAAGTGGACATGCGGTTTCCCGAGACCCGCACCGTCAAGCTCGATCCGCTGAAGCAATACATGATCAACCCCGGCAGCGTCGGACAGCCGCGCGACGGGGTGCCGCTCGCCTCGTTCGCCGTTTTTGACCCCCAGGCGTACGCCGTCACGATCACGCGAATCGAGTACGACGTCCAGGACGCCTACGACCGCATCATCAAGGCCGGCCTGGGCCGTGCGCTCGCCGACCGGCTCCTCGTCGGCCGGTAGCGGCGACCGGAAAGCGGGGACAGATAACTTTTTTCGCCGGGGCAACCCGCTCCGCGCAATGCT
>CAZDHT010000303.1:0-2211 GCA_964505325.1 uncultured Planctomycetota bacterium
GATGCCGACCGTTTGACTCCCCATAACGCCGGAGACGCGCCGCCTCGGTGGACCTCACGAGCCGGTCACCGCTGGCAGGGCCGGTCCGGACGTCCGATCTGACGTCCGTGCCGCCATTGCCCAAGCCGCTGCACCGCTCGAGAGGGGCTGTGAGCACCGTGAGTTTGGGAGAGGGCGCCAACCTTACCAAGCACGAACGCGTCTCCAGCCATTACCTCGTGAACATGGACCAGTCGGTTTCAGAGCAAAGCGTGTGCCATGGCGCACACAAATCTTCCGGACGGCCCTAAGTTCTTGGCGCCCAGGGGATTCGGACGGCCGCCCGCGGCGAGGCGCTCCCCGGCCGCGCCGGCCGATGGAAAGGAATCTTACGCCAAGTCGCTAACCTCTTGTGTCGCTGTAAGTTCCAGCGACGCGCGCGGCCGCCCCAAATCGGTAAATTCCTTACCACACGCTGCCGCATCTATGTGCGCCCTGGGCAGCACGGCGACAAGCAGGGGGCCCCGCACGCGCCGGGGGCTGGCGGCGGCGCTCCCCCGCTTCGGCCTGAGATCCGTTCGGGAAGAGGCGTCGGGCTGACAGGACGATCAGGTGCGGCGGTTCGGCTGGCCGCGGCGCTTCGCTCGGCTCGCCAAGGTCTGCCGCGTAATGCCGAGCATGCGGGCGGCCTCGGTCTTGTTGCCGCCCGTCATGGCGAGGGCCTTGGCGATCTCGTCATCCTGGAGCCGCTCAAGCGTACGCACGGCCGGACGGGGTGCGCTGGGTCGAATGGCAAGATGCTCCACGAGTATCTCCTGGCTGTCTCCCGAGAGTATGACGGCCCGTTCGAGGACGTTAGAAAGCTCGCGTATATTCCCGGGCCAGTCGTACGCCATCAGCGCGTCCAGCGCACCAGGACCAAGGTGCTTGCGTTGACGCACCGTGACCTCGCTGTGGCGCAGCAGGTGTTCGGCGATCGAAGGCACATCTTCCATCCGCTCCCGGAGGGGCGGCAGCTCGATGCGGACAACGTCCAGGCGGTAGAAAAGATCCTCCCTGAACCGACCGGCTCTCACCTCGTGGAGCAGGTCGCGGTTTGTGGCTGCAATCACCCGAATATCACTTGTCTCATCTTCCGTGGAGCCCAGCCGCCGGAACTGCCCCGCCTCCAGCACGCGCAGAAGCTTGCTCTGCACGCTCGGTGACATCTCGGAGACTTCGTCCGCAAACAGTGTTCCACCGTCCGCAATCTCAACCAGGCCTCTCTTGTCTGCTACCGCGCCCGTGAAAGCGCCCTTCCTGTAGCCGAAGAGTTCGCTCTCAAGAAGTGTCTCTTGGAGGGTTGCACAACTTATGACGACGAAGGGCTGCGCCGCTCTCTTGCTGTTCAGATGGATTGACTCCGCCACGAGCTCCTTGCCCGTGCCGCTTTCGCCGCAGACGAGAACCGCCGCGTCTGTCGGCGCCACCTTCCTGATTGCGTCGAGCACTTGCCTGATGGCGCTGCTTTCGCCGACAATCCTCTTGCCGCCAGAGGCGGAACGACGCACGGCCTCCAGGTGCTCGCGGGCGATCTCGGCTTCCCTCTTGAGCCGAGCCGTGCCGGAAGCGTCGACAATCACCCAACAGACTCCGGTGGGCGTATCGGAGGACGGGGGCTCACTCGCCGGCATCGCGACCTCTGCGGTGTCCAGCACGGACCCGCCGGGCCGCACGACGCGGCCATCGAGCCGCACGAAGCCCACGCGCCCCGCAAGCAGCGCCTCCATCTCGCGTCGAAGCTTCGCCGCGCCCTCGCGAGGACGAAGGTCGCCGATTGGCATCCCAATCAGCTCCGAAACCGGGCGGCCGAAGATCTCGTTGCAGCGTTCGCTGGCGGAACAGATCACCAGATCCCGGTCCGTTAGCACAAGCGCGCCCCCTATGCCCTCGACGAGCGACCGGTAGCGGCGCTCCGACGCCTCCAACTGGCGGGCATGCCGTTCCGCCTGTTTCCGCATGGCGATGTGCTCGGCCGCGCGTTCGACGACGTTGGCAAGTTCCTCAACGCAAAAAGGCTTTCTCAGGTAGGCAAATGCGTGCTCGTCCACGGCGGAGACCGCGGTGCCGATTTCCGGGTAACCGGTCATCACGATCACTTCGGTCTCGCTGTTCTGCCGCTTCGTGAAGCGGAGCAGTTCGATACCGTCTTTCCCCGGCATTCGGATATCAGTAATGAGGAGTTCGATCTCG
>CAZDHT010000303.1:2311-5710 GCA_964505325.1 uncultured Planctomycetota bacterium
AGGTCCCGGGAGCCAGTCGCCGGTCTGCGTGACGCAGACGACCTCCACGGGACAGCTGCGACTTGCGGCTAACCATCCGGCGAAAACCGCCGAAACTGAGCTCTTGGAGAGGTGTGCCAAGGGTCTCAGTGTGTACCGAGGCGTTCGCCATGGCACGTGCACGTCTCTCCGGTTCCGCCCGCGTGATTCGTCCGCTTCCAGTCAAGCTGCTATCTGGCGCTTTGCTCTTCACCGTGGCGCTTCTGGCTGCCCTGGGGTGGTTCGCCTCGACCACACACAGCAATTTCCAGAGAGCCTACGCGGCGCACACGCGACTCAAGACGCTGATTAGCGCGATTGCGTACCTGGATGAGGTCGTCCACATGTCGGCGTATGTGGCGGCAGCCACGGGGGACCTGTGGTGGGAACACCGCTACCGCCGCTTTGAACCACGGTTGAGGGCCGCCGTTCAAGAGGCCGCGGGGCTCGCCCCTGAACCGTTCATGAGCCAGGCCGCCGCGCGGGCGGACGCGGCGAAGGTCAAACTTGTCGCGATGGAGGACCGCGCTCTCAAACTGCTCCACCAGGGTGACCGCGATGCCGCGCTGACCGTGCTTGCCGCCGAAGAGTACAAGAGGCAGAAGGCAGCTTACGCGGAAGGCAGGCGCGAGGTCGGTGCCCATGTCGAGCGGCACCTGAGGGCTGCTCTCCTTGGGCGGCGCCGGGCAGCGAAATATGCGCTCGTCTCGACCGGCGTTGCGCTGCCGCTCCTGGTCCTCGTCTGGCTCGGCGTGGTCAAGATGGTGAAGGCATACATCAGCGAACATCAGCGAGCGGAGGAGGTGCTGCAGCAGGCGCGGGACGAGCTGGAACGGCTAGTGTGGGAACGGACCGGTGAACTACGGCAGGCGAACGAAGCACTATCCGGCGAGGTCACCGAGCGCAGGGAGGCCCAGCTGGACCTGCAAAAGGCGCACGCCGAGCTGGAAGAACGGGTGGTGGAACGGACGGCTGAACTTTCCGGCGCCAATGCGTCTCTGAAACAGGAGATCGTCCGACGCAGACGGGCAGAGGAAGAGCTGCAAGCGGCCAAGCAGGTTGCCGAAGACGCAAGCCGGGCGAAAAGCGATTTCCTCGCCGGCATGAGCCACGAACTGCGCACACCCTTGAACGCGATCATCGGTTTTTCGCAGGTCTTACAGGAACAGTACTTCGGCGCACTGAATGAGCAGCAGGCCGATTACGTGAACGACATCCTGGAGAGCGGGCAGCATCTTCTGTCGCTGATCAGTGATATCCTGGACCTCTCCAAGGTCGAGGCCGGGAAGATGACGCTCAACCTGTCCAGAGTGAACATCTGCGACTTGGTGCAGCGCAGCACGACGATGATCAAGGAGAAGTGCCTGAAGCACGGGATCGGCCTCGAGGTCGACGTGCCCGAGGCCCTTAGGGATCTGGAGATCGCCGCCGACGAGCGCAAGATCAAGCAGGTGGTGTTCAACCTCTTGTCCAATGCCGGCAAATTCACGCCTGACGGAGGAGCCATTGCCATTGATGTGCGCCAGAGCGGCAGAGAGGTGATCATCAGCGTCTCAGACACGGGTATTGGAATCCCTGCCGAAGAGCAGAAGAAGATTTTCGAGGAATTCTATCAGACCGCCGCCGGTTCGGCCGCCAAGGCGCCCGGTACGGGCCTGGGGCTGTCATTGGTCAAACAGCTCGTGAAGCTGCACGGGGGGAAGGTCTGGGTCAAGAGCGAAGGCCGAGGGAAAGGCAGCCGGTTCAGTTTCGCGTTGCCGATGGCCGTGCCCGGCGCGAAAGAGGAGAGCACCGAGGCAGAACCGCCTGAGGTAAACGTAATCAGTACCGCCAATGATCTCTTAGCCTGTCTTGGAGATGTGATCGCAGATTCAAGAGCGGCGAACAGGCAGTTCACGTTGTGCCGCCTGCAGACCGAACCCGAACTCTCGAAAACCGAAGCGGTCGCAATGGCACGGGACATCCTGGAGGAAAAGCGGCCCGATGATTACCTGGCAATAGACTGGAACGGACACATCCACCTTGTTCTTCACGCCATTGATGCCGAACAGGCCAAGATCCCATTGGGCCGCATTATCAGAAGGGCGGCCGGAGCGCTCGGCCAGGTCGACGTGACCTACACCACGGCAACGTTTCCCGAAGATGGCGAGACCGCCGACGCGTTGGTGAAGAAAGTGAGCGGGGCGCGAAGCAAGGCGGGCGAGCTCAATGTGGGGGTGCTTACGGATGCCTGAGTTCGTGTTGATTGCTGCACGATCCAACTGCGCTGGAAATAGGAGCATCAAGTGGCAGAGGAGTTGTCCTGCACAGGCCTGAAGGTGCTGGTGGCCGAAGACACGCCCGTCGGGCAGAAGCTCATGAAGGCCCTGCTGCAAGCCTTCGGCTGCGTGGCCGATGTGGTGGCCAACGGAAGAGAGGCCGTGGAGAAGGTGCGTGAGAACGACTACGATGTCGTCCTGATGGACATCATGATGCCCGTAATGGATGGGCTGCACGCAACGAGGGCCATCCGAGCCAGCGGCAACGACACCCTCCCGATTATCGCCTTGACCGCAGCCGTCACGAAAGAAGACCGGGAAAGAAGCCGGGCAGCAGGCCTGAACGACTTCCTGCCAAAGCCCGTCGACGGCAGGCAACTGAAAGAAAAGATCGCCAAATGGGGGCACGCGAGTCTCGGTTCGCCTCCTCCGAGCGGAACCGAGAAATGAAGTTGAACCGGCAAGAAGCGTTGGCCGAACTCCAAATCCCGGAGGAGCTATATGATGAGCTCCTCCATGACCTGGTTGACAACACCGAGTCTGCGCTCGCACGGCTGGAAGGCGCCCTCGGCGCGAACGACTTCGATCAAGTGGCCGCGCTGGCGCATATGATCAAAGGGTCGGCCGCCACCTTGAGAGTGGAGAAGATCCGCGCCATCGCGGAGGATCTGGAGGCAGACGGCCGAAGCAACGGGGATGGAACAGAGATCGAGAAGCACATGGTTGAACTGAAAAGCGCTCTGGAGGAACTCACGGCCCTTATCTCTTGACGGAGGTAGCCAAGCGTGGAAAGGAAGACCATTCTGATTGCGGACGACGATCCGGTTGTCCTGAAACTGCTCGAGCATGATCTCACGGCCGCAGGATACGCCGTGGTCCAAGCTCAGGACGGGCAGGCTGCCGTTCGGTTGGCCCGGCGAAGACAGCCGGACCTCGTCATCCTGGACATCATGATGCCCGAAATGGACGGCGGCGATGCGGGGCAGGCGCTGAAAGACGAACCGAGCACGTGCAACATCCCGATCGTCTTCCTCAGTTCTCTGGTCACCGCAAGTGTGGACAGGCAGGGAGAACACGTCCTCGTGGCCAAACCGTACAACCCCGCCGACCTGCTCCAGATTGT
>CAZDHT010000304.1:0-5676 GCA_964505325.1 uncultured Planctomycetota bacterium
CGGCTGGTCGGGTCTTGTTTGAGGAGTTGGAGCCGAGGATGCTGCTCGACGGCACCGTGACAGTCAAAGGATCGTGGTGGAGCGGGGACATGACGATCAAGGGGGACGCGGCCGACAACGACATCCTGATCACCCCCGGGCCCAACGCGTACGAGTTCTACGTGGAAGGCCGGAACAACACGACGGTCAACGGGTCCAATTGGGTCCTCGTGAAATACGTGTGGGACGACATCAAGATCAAGATGAAACGGGGCGACGACGCGGTCGAGATACAGAACTGCGACGTTTCCGACCAGGTCGAGTTCAAAGGCGGGGGCGGCAGCGACGTCCTTTACGTGATCATCTCCACCATCCGGGGCAAGCTGAAGTACTCCGGCATGTGGGGCAACGACGTACTCAACACCTGGAACTCGTCGTTTGACCGCAAAGTGTACTTCGAGGGCGGGCAGGGCTCGGACTTCTGCCTGTTCGATTCGTCTACGTTCAACCGAGGAGCGCGGGCCAGCGCCAGCAGAGGACACGTGGACGGCATTCATTTCGAGAATTCCACGTTCAACGGGTGGGTCAGCGCGTACCTGGGCGCGGGCGACGACTTCTTCTGGCTCGTCAACTGCGCCGTGAACGCAGGCGGCAGGGCGAACGGAGGATGGGGCTGGGACGATGCCACCGTGAGCGGCATCTATCCCACCTTCTACCTCAAGAATTTCGAGGCTTAGTCGCTCGCGTGAGAAGCCTGGGACATAGTGGGGCTGCCAGGCCCGGAAAGGAGGCCGGAGTGATGGGCAGGAAATCGGGAGAATCGGCTGATCGGGTCTTGTTTGAGGAGTTGGAGCCGAGGGTGTTGCTGGATGGCAACGTGATGGTGACCGTGTCGGAGGGCGGGGACCTGAAGATCAAGGGGGACCGGCTCGGCAACAACATCACGATCGGCGCCGGGATCGGCGCCGGCCAGTACAATGTGACCGGTAACGATGGCACGACGGTCAACGGCCTCCTCTTCGTCGTTGTCGAGAACGTGTCGGACGATTTCAAGATTGACATGAAAGGCGGGGACGACGTGCTCTTCATGTCGCTCCTCACGGTGCCCGACAAGCTGAGAATCAAGACCAGGTGGGGCGCGGACCTGGTCGGCGTGGTTGACGTGATCGTCCAGGGCGTGGCCAACTTCTCCGGCGGCTACCGCGATGATCAGTTCATCGTCTCTGGCTCGCAGTTCCATCGTCACGTGAAGTTCGAGGGAGGCAGGGGCGCCGACGATTTCGGCGGCGTCTCGGCACACTTCTACAGTACCGTCCGCGCCAGCGGCAGCAGAGGACATGGGGACTCTGTTTGGTTCACGGCCTCGACGTTCGACGGATGGTTCGCCGCATACCTGGGCGCGGGCGACGACTCTTTCCGCCTGACTGACTGCGTGCTGAACGGGGGCGGGAGGGCGAACGGAGGATGGGGCTGGGACACGGTGACCATTGCAGGGGCCTATCCCTTCGGTTTCTTCTTCAGGGGGTTCGAGGATACAACTTGACCGCGCCGTGCGGGCGCGCGCCGCCCATCCTGCGCACCTTGCCAATCCTGCCTACCGCGGCGGCAGCTTGGGCAGCGAGAGGTCCGGGCGCTTCGAGAAGTCCGGCCGCTGGGGCGGGTCCTCCTCTAATTGCTTCAGGACGAGCCGGATGGCGCGGTCGAGCTGCGTGTCGCGCCCCGCTGCGTGGTCCTGCGGAGTGATGTCCACCTCGATGTCCGGGTCCGTCCCGTAGTTCTCTACCCCCCAGCCCACATCCTTGAACCAGAACGAATACTCGGGCTGTGTGGTCAGGCCGCCGTCAACAAAGCGGGTATCTGCCGAGATGCCGATCACGCCGCCCCACGTCCGCTTGCCGATCAGCGTGCCGAGCTTCATCAGCTTGAAGCAGTGCGAGAAGATGTCGCCGTCGGAGCCCGCCTGTTCGTTGGTCACCGCCACCATCGGCCCGATCACCGAGTAGAACGGGTACGGGATGGGCGCGTGCCAGCGTGGCAGATCGTAGCCGACGCGCCGCCGGGCGAGCTTTTCGAGGATGAGCTGCGAGACGTGCCCGCCGCCGTTGAACCGCACGTCCACGATCAGCGCGTCGTGGTCGAACTCGGTCAGGTAGAGCCGGTGGAACTCGGCGTAGCCGCGCGGGCCCATGTCGGGGATGTGCACGTAGCCGCCGCGGCCGTCTGTCTCGCGGTGTACCCGCTCCCGATTGCGTTCGACCCATTCGCGGTACCGGGCATTTGTCTCCGACTGGAGCGCCTTGACGCAGACCGTCCGCTCCTCGCCGTCCCTGGCGATGGTGAGGAGGACCTCGCAGCCGGCCTGGTTCACCAGCATGCGCTCGGGCGGCAGGCCTTCGCCCAGGCGTTGGCCGCCGACCGCCATCAGCACGTCGCCGGGGCGGGCGTTGACGCCCGTGGCGCACAGTGGCGAATCGCCGTCGGGGTCCCACGAGTCGCCGCGGACGATATGTATTATTTTATAGCCCCCCGAGCCGGCATCATACTCGAAGTCCGCGCCGAGATGGCCCTGGCCGTACTGCGGCGGCGACCGATAGTCCCCGCCGAACTCGTACGCGTGCGACGTGCCCAGCTCGCCCTGCATCTCCCACATCAGATCGGAAAACTCCGACCGCGTCCCCAGCCGGTCCAGCAGCGGGAGGTAACGGTCATACACCCGCTCCCAGTCGATTTTGGACATGTCCGCCGCCCAGAACCGGTCGCGCTGCAGCCGCCACGCCTCGCGGTACATCTGCCGCCATTCGGCCAGCGGCACCACCGACACCTTCACCCGGCCCAGGTCGATCCAGCCGCTCTTGCGGCCCGGTCTCTCCCTTGCCAGTTTCTCGTCCGGTTTCTCGCCCGCCTTGAGCGCCCGCAGGCGCCGCGCCGACCGATACAGGATGGTCTTGCCGTCCTGCGACAGGGTGAAATCGCTGATCTGGGTGAGAAGGGTCTGCCTTTCCTGCTTGTCGAACTCGAACATCTTGAGCGTGCCCTTGGCCGTGGGCTCGTCGGAAAACCAGTCGTGTCTCAGCGCGCCCTCGACCGGAAACGTCGTGAACAGCACCCGCCCGCCGTCAAGGCCGGCGATCTGGCCATAGCGCCCCAACGGCAGCGGAAACGCCAACACCCGGTGCTCGATCCCGTCCAGGTCGATCTCGACCGGCCCCTCTTCTTCCTGCTCTTTCTTCTCGTCTTCTCTCTCGTCCTTCTCTTCGCCGTTCTCGTTTTCGTCCTCGCCGGACTTCTCGCCGGGCGCCCGAGGGACAGGCACGAACGGCGATGGCAGATCCGCGCGCAGCGTCACCAGGTACGGCCGCATACCGCGCGGAAAATTCAGGTCGAAGTGCAGGCTGTCGTACACCGGGTCCAGGTCGCGGACGCCGAGGAAGTAAAGGTGGTTGCCGTCCGGGTCGAACGCGGGTGCCACGTCGGCCAGCACCGGGTCGGTGATCTGATGGACCTCGCCGGTCTCGGCACAGTACAGCTTCAGGCAGCGCGTCTGCGGCGTGGTGGGATAGCTGTACGCCAGCCAGCGGCCGTCGGGCGACCACGCCCCGCCCGAAATCGGCCCGTTCTTGCTGCTGTCGACCACCTTCATCGTGCGCTCGGACAGATCGGCGACGATCAGTTCGCAGCGGTGATTGCACAGGGCGGCCACGTCCGCCTTCGGCGATACCCTCAAGTTGTACGGCGTGCCGATATCCAGTTCGTCCAGGGTGATTGGTTCCAGCGATAGATCGGCGCGATGGATCTGAAGTCTGTCCTCGCCGCTCTCGTCCGTCGCGCAGACCAGCCGCCCGCCGTCGCTCAACCACCGGGCGAAGCGGTACCGGGCACCGTCGGCCTGCCCGTGCGGTGCCACCGCCCCCTCCCACAGCGCCATCGAGAACGGCTTGCCGCGTGAAGTGATCGCCATCGAGTGACCCTTCGGATGCAGCGCGTAGTCGTCCAGGTACTTCTCCGCGTCGGCAAACTTGCGGTTGCACTGCACGCGCGGGCTGCGCAGTTCCACGTCGATCTTGGCCGACCCGTCCGTCGTCGGATCGTAGATGAACAGGTCGGCGCCGGCGTGATAGACGACGCGGCTCCCGTCGGTCGAAGGATTCCGCAGATAGAACTCGTCACAGTCGGTGTGCCGGCGCACGTCCTCGCCGCCGGGTGTGCACGAGTACAGGTTGCCGACGCCCTCGTGATCGGACACGAAGAAGATGCGATCGCCGATCCACATCGGACTCGCCAGGTTGCCCTGGAGCTTGATGAGCTGTCGAAACTCCGCGTCGCCGTTCTCGTCGATCCACAGCTCGCCGGCGGTGCCGCCGCGATAGCGCTTCCAGCGCGCCGGGTCCCCGGCGTTGCGTCCGATCACCACCCCGCCGGCCGGGCCGAACGAGATGGCAGTGGCCGGTCCGACCGGGATCTGGCGCGGGACCGACGCGCCGTCGGCGTCCACCGTGAACAGCGCCCGGATGCGCGCGAGTGGCTGCCGTGCGTTGCTGCTGAACACGATCTTCGCGCCGTCCGGGGTCCAGCCGACCACCGTGCTCATCGCGCCCAGATGCACCAGCCGGGCCGCTTGGCCGCCGTCCGACGGCATGCAGTAGATCTCCGTCGGCCCGTCTTCGCAGCCGGTGAAGGCGAGGCGCCCGCCGTCCGGCGAGAAGAACGCGCGGCTCACCGCGCCGAGGTTCGACGTGAGCCGGCGCGCCGTTCCGCCGGCCGCCGGGACGACCCACAGGTCATCCTCACAGATGAACGCGACGCGGTCACCGGAGATGGTTGGGAAACGATAGTAGCCTTCGCTCATTCAGTCGTCCTCCAGATTGGCCAGATAGCCGTGCCAGGTTGCCGGCCAATGTACTGGCCGGCGGCGGCGCATGCAAGCGCGACGCTGCCCAAGAGGTCGGCGCGGACGCCGCGCATCGATGAGCGATCTCGGGATGCCATGCTGTCTGCTATAGCAGATAGCATCCTCCCGGCGCGCGCGGAAAAAACGCCCAAAAAGTGCTGAAACCGGCTCAGGCGCCCGCGCTTCCAGCCGAACTGGACGCGCATGCTGCTGAAACGCCCCGAAACGCCCGATTTTCGAGTTCTGAAAAGCGCGCGCGAAAGACGCCCCGTAGACCGCGAAAGCGCGTCAAAGGAGAGCGTTTCAGCCCGTTTTGACGCGTTTTCAGCGCGCGGCCGAAAAACTGCGGTTCCGCATAGGTGAGGCTATGTATGATAAGATAATATAGCATATACGCAGACAACGGCGCCGGAGGCGCGACCGTCCCTCCGGCGGCAGGGCGTTCACGGCAAGCGGCCAAACACGTCGACGTGGCGGTCGCTGGCCATCGCTACCTGGAGAGCGCCGAGCCCGGCGCGGTCAAGCTGGCGGCGTATCTCGTCGGGGGTGTGCGCGGACAGGAGCGAGCGGTAGTATTCCTCCCGGAGTTTTGGCGGCTCGCCTGGGGCGTACCGGTCGACGATCTCTTGCGCCGCCTTCCGGCTCGGCGGGCGGGCAAGGTCGCGAAGAAAAGCAACGGCGCCCGGCTTCGCCAGGCGCTGCACCTCTGCCCAGAACAGATCCGTCTCCGTGATGTGATGGAGGATGCTGTTGGAGAACACCACGTCGAACGAATGCGCCGGCAGGGCGGTCGCCTTGGCATCGGCGAC
>CAZDHT010000305.1:0-5661 GCA_964505325.1 uncultured Planctomycetota bacterium
ACCAAATCCCAATACCCAACTGAACGCGCGATCCCGCTTGGGATTTGGGGCTTGGTCGTTGGGGTTTCCTTTTTCTCGGGCCCGTAGCTCAGTTGGCTAGAGCGCACGCCTGATAAGCGTGAGGTCGGCAGTTCGAGTCTGCCCGGGCCCACCAGTCTTCGTCCGCCGCTTGCGGCGGACGAAGACTGCCACGGCGCAGCGGCGTCCGCCGCGAAGCCGGGCCTCTTTCCTGGGGCGTTGAACGCGGCGAACTCCGCCTTGGCAAGCCAGATGACCCAAGAGTTTCCACTATGTCTACATGCTCCAGAGCTTCTTTGCGCCGTCCAGCTTACCTTTGACCACGGGCACGCCACCGTTGTCAATCCCGGCGGTGGCCTATATACTCCGGGTGCACTCCCGCGCCCGGCCAGAGGAACTGCGCAATGCCCGAAATGACGTTTCGTGAGCGATTCCTGAACACCTACCACTACCAGCCCGCCGACCGAATCCCCGACATGGAGTTCGGGTACTGGGCAGAGAACTACGCCGTCTGGCAGAAGCAGGGGATGCCGGACTGGGTCACCGACGAGGCCGCCGCCTATCGGTATTTCAACGTCGACCAGGCGGACTCCTGGGGGCTTCCGTACGACCGAGGCATGGTCCCGGCGTTCGAAGAGGAGGTGCTCGAGGAGACGGACGAACACCGCATCGAGCGGCGCGGCAACGGCATCGTGGCCGAGGTCCCGCTCGACGGCCACTCGACCATCCCGAGGTTCATCGAGTTCCCCGTCAAGAGCCGCGACGACTTCGAGAGGATCAAGGAACGCTACGATCCCGCGGACCCGCGCCGCTACCCGAGAGAAGACGAGCTGCCCGAGATCCGGGAGCGGTACGCGCACCGCACCGGCCTCAGCGTTTGCTCGTGCGGCGGATTCTACGGCTGGGCACGCGACTGGATGGGCGTGGAGAACACTTCGATGATTTTCCATGACGACCCCGACCTCGTCCACGAGATGTTCGAGTGGATGGCCGACTTCGTCATCGAGATCGTCAGCCGGACGGTCGAGATGCTCGCCATTCCCGATTTGAAGATCGACCTCGGCACGTGGTGGGAAGACATGTGTTTCCGGGGTGGCCCGCTGATCTCGCCCGCGATGTTCCGCGAGTTCGAGCTGCCGAACTACAAGAAGGTCACGTCGTTCCTGCGGAAGGAGTTCGGCTGCGACCTCAACTGGGTCGACTGCGACGGAAACGTCAACCAGCTTGCCGGCCTCTTCCTCGAGGGGGGCGTGAACATCATGTTCCCGGTCGAGATCGCCGCCGGGACGGATCCCCACGCGCTGCGCCGGGAGTATGGCAAGGACATGCTGTTCCTCGGCGCCGTCAACAAGCGGGAGCTCAGCAAGGACCGGGGGGCGATCGATGCGGAGCTCGAACGTCTGCGGCCGCTGCTCGAGGACGGCGGCCTGATCCCACACGTCGATCACCGCTGCCCGCCCGACGTGCCCCTCGACAACTACAAGTACTACCGCGAACAGAAACAGAAACTCGTCGGGAAGCTGTGAGGGAAAGGGGCGTGGCAGCCGTGAGTCCGAATCACTGGGACCCGAGCTTGCATTCGCCGTGGGTATGATGTACTATCATACTGGAGGTGAGTTATGAGCACGGCGAAGGTTGCCATCACGATCGACGAGCAGGTTCTCAAGGAACTGGACGGTCTGGTCCGGCGGAAGCTCTTCCCGAACCGGAGCCGGGCGATTCAGCAGGCCATTCGGGAGAAGCTGGACAGGCTCGGACGAGGCCGTCTTGCCGCGGAATGCGCGAAGCTGGATCCGGCCTTCGAGCGAAAGATGGCCGAGGAAGGCATGTCGGCGGAGGCGGGGCAGTGGCCCGAATACTGAGGGGAGACCTCTTCTGGGCGGACCTCAATCCCACCATCGGGCGGGAGCAGGCGGGGCTCCGCCCCGTCCTCATTCTCAGCCATCAGGTTTTCAATGAACGCTCCGGAACGGTCATCGCCGTCGCCGTCACCAGCCAACCACAGCGAGCCGGCTTCCCGTTGACGCTTGAGTTGTCGGGCACCAAGTTGCCGAAGAAGTCGTGGGTCAAGATCAGCCAGATCCGAACGCTCTCGACGCAGCGGCTGTGCCGCAAGGCCGGGCATGCGTCGCCGGAGATCCTTGCCAAGATCATCGATGGGCTCAACGAGATCATTGCGGAGTAGGCCGAGTGTCCCGCTTGACAACTACAAGTACTACCGCGAGCAGAAGCAGAAGCTGATCGGGAAACTGTGAACGCGAGGAGCGGGACAGTAATGAACGACATGCACCAGGCGAGCCGGCGGCACTGGAACGTCTTCTACGACGTTCATCCGTTCCAGCGCCCGTGGAAGGACCAGGTCCGGCCCATCGAGATGAAGCGGCCGTACTGGGAGACCGGCCCGTTCGAGGACGAGAACGAGGATCTCACCTGCGAGTTCAGATGGACGCTGGCCGACCTGCTCAATCCGCTCGTCCTGGCGGGCCTCGTGCTCCGCAAGGTGATCGAGTCGCCCGCGCCCGCCCGGTTCTGGCAGAACTTCTGCTACGGGCCCGGCGGCGACGAAAGCCTGCTCGACTGGCGCAACAACCCGCGTGCTGGGCTTCCCGTGTGGCTGACCGTCGCCGCGCAGAAGCCGTAACCTCTACTTCAGCACGTGCTCCAGCGTCTTCTGAAGCGCACAGGCGGTGTGCTGGACGGCGTCGATCCGCACGGAGCTCTCGTAGATGGAGGTCCGCACGCCGCCCAGCGCCCGTTCCCGGTTCCGCGCGGTGAACATGTTCTCCGGCCGGTACTGGCATTGGATAAGAAAGCGGTTCCCGAGGAGAATGCTCTCACGGTAGGTCTTCATCCTCTTCTCGTCTTTGAGTGCTTTCGCCACCCGATACGCTTCGATGACGCTCTCGATCATCACCCCGGCGCTGAACGACGCGCCCGCGGAGAAGTAAGAGCCGATCCGATCGACGTACTCGACGTCAGGGCCGTGCTGATGCTCGAGCAGGCGGTCGTTCATCTTGAGGACGAAGTCGGCGTACTTCTTCTCCTTGGTCGCCAAGAAGACCATGGTGTACGCTTTGGACTGCCACGGCGTGAAGCTCGCCTTTTGTCGAGTGCGCTCGTACAGCTTGGTGTAGTAGTCGAAGACCCGGCGGGCGAGCTCCAGGCAGGCGCGGTTCTGCGTCTTCTCATAAAGCGTCATCAGGGCGGTGAGCGCCTCGCCGGCATAGTAGACCTCCTTGCGCTCGAACTGCTCCTGCTGCTCTGCTTCCGTCAGAGCGTCTGACAGGTACACCGGGTTGAGGCACCGCTTCTCCTTGTCTTCCATCGCAAAGAGGAACTCGGTCAGTTGCTTCATCTCCCTGGCATGGAAGTTCGGGTCGCCGATCTCCGCCAGGCACAACAGTGCGAACGCCGCCGTCGCCAGGTTGACGTCCGGCCCGAGCTGCAAGTAGCCGAAGCCCTGCTTCTTGTCCTCCCGATAACATCGCTTCAGCGAATAGTCGATGCTCTGCCTGGCGGCGTCGATGTGCTTCGTGTCTTTCAAGTGCGCCCCAATCGACGCCAAGATCCACGTGCTGGCCAGCCTTCGGATGAGAGCGGCCGGCTTCTCCGGGTTCTCCACTTTGTCTCTGTAGACGTCGTAATCGTAAGTCAGCAGGCCGTCTTCGTCCACGTGGTTCGCCATGTAGTCCCCGCAAAGCCGGAGCGCTTTCACGTGCGCCTCTCTGGTCACTTCGCTCTGTCGGACGGGCACGTTGCACCGGTACCCCTTGACCAGAGACTTGTCTACCGGGTTCTCGGCGAAGTGGACCGTAGGGTACTTGCGTATCTTCGTGGCGCTGCTGCGGTAGGCAGAGGAGCCCAGACCGGCCTTCCTCCCCAGTTGCTCGAGCGTCCTCTTGAGATCGTAGCCATGGGTGACGGACACCGAGCTCTTGAAGAACGCCCTCCTTCGCCCCTGTTCCAGGCTGATCCCGTGGATTCCGGCCTCGACCTGTCCGCTGATCTCTCGGAGATCGCGACCCGGCAGATCCTGCGGGTCCAGCAGCAGGGTGATGTCGACGCGGGTGCCCGGCAGCTCGGACTTCTGAGACACGCCGCCGAACCTCGAATCGAGGATGGTCCTCTCGGTGGCCACAATGGTCCTCTCGAGCAGGTCCCCCTTCGATCCGCTCATGCAGCCGCGGATCTCTCCGTTCACGATGAGCGTCACGAACAGCCTCGCCTTTCCCGCAGCCACGTTCGGCGGCACGCCCTTCCAATCCTTCCGGGCGATCTTCTTGGGATTGGCCGAGAAGTAGTTCTCCAGCACGGTTCTTGCCGCCTGCAGGAGGAACCGCTTGTCGTCGTCGGTGAGGCGGATGCCGGAGTCCAGGCGCTCGACGCCGCGCTCGATGGCCCGGTCCACTCGCTGTTCGAAGGACAACTCCGCAGGCCCTTCGGGATCGCCGTTGGCGTTGGGATTCAGCACGACCAGGAGCACCGTGACCAGAATCCCAATGCAGCAGAGAAGGACAAGGCCAACCAGAAGTCGTTTCAGGATGCCCATGATAGCTCCTGTCGCAGCCTGGGTCTGCCCTCGGATACCTTAGCATCGCCTGGCGGCCGACGCAAGCGAAATGGCCCCGCCGCGTTTGACACATTTCCCGGCGCGGCTATAATTCCGGGGCGTCGACGTTGCGGCAAGGAGGATTTCGTTTCCATGGTTTTTTTTGAACAGCTTCACGAGCGCGCCCGCAAGTCCCCAAAGCTCGTCGTCCTGCCTGAACTGCCCATGGAACGCGTGAGACTCCTCGACGGCCCGATGGCTCGGGCCGCGGCGCGGGCGGAACGCGACGGCGCCGCCCGGATCGTTCCCCTCTCCGCGGAGATGATCGCGGACTCCGGCAAGCTGGACGAGTTCGTCGACCGCTACATGGACGTCCGCGGCCTCGGCAAGGATCGCCGCCCCATGGTCGAGCGGCTCGTCAGTAAGCCGAACATCTTCGCCGTCGGCATGGTCCGCCTCGGCTACGCCCACGGCATGATCTCCGGCAAGTACACACAGTCCTACAACGTCATGGCCGCCGTCAACGCCCTGATGGAGCGGGAGCCCGGCCGGATCCCCTCGACGCTCTTCTTCTGCGAGCCGCCCGAAGACTATCCCGTGTTCCGGCTGCTCAGCGTGGCCGACGTGGTGGTGAATCCCTTCCCGGACGCCGAGCAGATCGCGTCGATCATTGAGACATCGTGCGAGACGTTTCAAACGCTGTCCGGGCTGGAGCCGCGCGCCGCCGTCCTGTCCTATTCAACCGGCACATCGGGCAAGGGCGACCTGGTCGACCGCATTCACGAAGCGGTTGCGGCGTACGGGAGGCGCGGGCGGGAGTGGTTCGTCTACGGCCCGTGCCAGTTTGACGCGGCGATCAATCCCGAGGTCGCGAAGAACAAGCGCGGCTGCCCGTTCACCGACGCGCCGGCCAACGTGATCATCGGCCCGACCCTGGACGTGGCGAACAATATCTACAAGGCCGTCCAGTGGCTCATCCCCGGCTGCAGGACAATGCTCTGCTCGCAGGGCGTCTCGCTGCCGGTCGACGATCTCTCGCGCGGCGACGACGAGCAGGCCATCTACAACGTCATCGCCGCCAACGTCGTCAAGGC
>CAZDHT010000306.1:0-1625 GCA_964505325.1 uncultured Planctomycetota bacterium
CGCTGGCGAACGCGGAGGGCTATGATGCACACGCGAAGAGCGCGAAGATACGGGAATAGCGATGAGAAATCATGTCTGGCGAGACTAGCACGAACATGCGTTCCGCGGTCCCCCAAGGTCGTCGCCCCGACGAAGACAGCATGTCAGTCGAGCCGTCACTGATGACGGTGATCGTCACCGTCATCGTTATCGTGTTTGTGGCTTGTATCTTCACATTAGTCGCTGCTGTGGTAACGATCGTTGTATTTGACGTCAAACCGGCCTACTGGTTATACGGCTTCTACTGGGGCTTGTTTGCCCGGTGCTTGCTTGCGGCCACTGAAAAGAACGCCTTGTTGTTGAGTAGGAAAGACCGGACCAAGCGGCCAGATGAGAGAATGACGGTAGGGGAACGGCGATTTGTGATGTCGCTATTCCTTTGGCTGATCCGGCTTGAACTTGCTGCGAGCTTGGTTCTCTTGATACTTTCTGTTGCGGGCCGGCTTTGAACTGCTGGAGGCGGGATAACATGGGCCGTTTCCGTGAGAACATCAAGCGGATGGCGGGGTACACGCCGGGCGAGCAGCCGCAGGACAAGCAGTACGTCAAGCTGAACACGAATGAGTGTCCGTATCCGCCGTCGCCCAAGGTGTTCGAGGCGATCCGGGCGGCGGCGAATCCCGACCTGCGGCTCTATCCCGACCCGATGGCGACGCAGTTCCGCGCCAAGCTGGCCGCCGTGTACGGCTTCGACATCGAGCAGATCATCGCCGGGCAGGGCGGCGACGATGTCCTGAACCTCATCGTTCGCGCCTGCGCCGGCAAGGGTGATAAGGTCGCGTCGCTCTACCCGTCGTACACGCTGTACGACACGCTGGCGGAGCTCCAGGAGGCGCAGTTCGTCCGCGTGTCGAAGGTCGAGGAGTTGGCGGACGCCGGCGCGCGGGTGTCGTTCGTGTGCAATCCGAACGCGCCGACGGGCGTCTGGACGGAGATCGACGCGCTGGACGACCTCGCCCCGAAGCTGGACGGCGTGCTGGTCATCGACGAGGCGTACGCCGACTTTGCGGAGGAGACGTGCCTGTCGCTGGTGAGGAAGCACGGCAACGTGATCGTCCCGCGCACGCTGTCAAAGTCGTTCTCGCTGGCGGGCATGCGCCTGGGGTACGGCGTGGCGCAGCGGCCGATCATCGAGCAGTTGTTCAAGGTGAAGGAGTCGTACAACCTCGACCGGATCAGCCTGGCTGCGGCGGAGGCGGCGCTGGACGACCTGGAGCACATGCAGACGAACGTGAGGCGGGTGATCGCGACGCGCGAGCGGCTGAAACGCGAACTCGAGGCGATGGGACTGTTCTTCTATCCCTCGCGCTCGAACTTCATCTTCTTCCGGATCGAAAACGCGCCGGAGATGAAACAGGAACTGATGGACCGCGGCGTGCTGGTGCGGCACTTCAACACGCCCGAACTCAAGGACTACATCCGCGTCAGCATTGGGAGTGATGAGGAGATCGACCGCTTCCTGTCCGAACTGAAGGTGGTAGTCGGCGGCAAGAATCAGTAACCAGTAACCAGTGACCCGTTATCAGTCGGTGCGGCGGGTCTCGTGCTCTCTGCCGCTAATCACCGGTCGCTGATCACCGGTAACT
>CAZDHT010000306.1:1725-5661 GCA_964505325.1 uncultured Planctomycetota bacterium
CTCACGGTCAGCTCGTTGCTTTCGAGCCAGCCGACGGCGGCCTTGACGGTATGCCGGCCGGCGCCGAGCTTGCCGAGCGCGCAGTAGCACTTGGCGAGGTCCCGCTCGAACGTGGTCGATCCCGGCTTGAACGACACCGGCCGCGGCGCCAGTGCGCGGCGGCGCTTGATCCACGGCGAGACGTTGAAGAGCACCTTCTCCTTGCGCCCGGACCGCGCGACGAAGATGAGCGTCTCGCAACCGTCGAGTTCTCGGGTCCGGGACAGGAAATCGGGCGCGGGGATGTCTTTCGGTGTCGTGTTGACCACGGTGATCCAGATCGGAATCGACTCGGCACTGTCCACGTTCATGTGCGAATCTTTGATCTTCAGTTCGGGCTTGAGCCAACTGATTTCCAGCTTGAGGCCCGCCGTAGGCTGAGCGGGGAAGCCGCTGAGGCAGCGGCTGCACTTCTTCGCCTTCAGCGCACAGACGGGGCACAGCCGGAACGCCCCGCTGGCGGTGCGCTTCCTGCATTCGCCGCACGTGCCGACGCTCTCGTCGTAGCCCAGACCGGTGCAGCGGGGGCACATCAGGGTCCCGGTCCATTTGGTGTTCCAGCCGGGCGGCAGTTTCACCGGTGCTTCCTTCTTCCCGGCGGCCCGCGCCCCGGGCACGGCCAGGGCCACGAGCATCGCGATGACAAGCAATCCAATGCGGGTTCTCTTCACGGCCGTTCCTCCTCCATCAGGCGCGGGACTCCCCGCGTGAATAGACGCGGGGTCAGTTCGGAAGTTTCACAAAACCACATGCAAGGCCGGGTCAGAACTTCTCGTCGTCCTTGGGACGCTTGCGCTTGTCCTTCGGCTCGGGTTCCGGGTTCAGCTCTCGCAGTTCCTTGAGCTCGTCCTCGGGGGTCTTCTCCTTCGGCGGCTCTTTCGTTACCGGCTTGTCCGGTTTCTTGGGCTGCACAGGCTCTTTCTTCGGGCCCTTCTCCGGCTCCTTCTTCGGCGCGGTCGGGTCCAGCGCCTCCGGCACCTTGATGTGCTGTTCCTTGACCCGCGCCAGCGCCGCCTCGACGTCCTTTTCAACCTCCTTCCAGTTTTCCGGCCCCACGACGAAGTCGGGCTCCAGTTTCTTCGTGGCGGAACGTTCGCCCATAAGGTTCCGAATGACCCGGCTGATGTCACCCTGCGATAGGCCTCGGGTCCCCGGGGTACGTTCGGCCAGGAGGACGGCCAGCAGTTGCTCTCCCTTCCAGGCCGCCTCGATCTCGGGCAGGTTCTGGAGCGGCACGGCGTAGTTGAACGCCGCGTGCGAAGCCGGCAGCGGGCGAAACGCCACGTCGGTGTAGAGCTGCCGGAGCTGCCGCTTCGCCCGATCCTTCAGGTCCTGCCCGGACGTGCCCGGCGGACAATGAGCGACCAGGAGCCCGCCCTGGTCGAGATATTTGCCAAGCTTCTCGCGCGATGCCGCCAAGGTGTTCTTCGAGGCGGCGTTGCCGCCGATCACCAGCACCGGGACGAACGCCGCCAGCCCGTCGGGCAATTCAGCGGAGATGCTCCGCCACCGCAACGGCGCCTTACACTCTTTGGCCAGCGCATCCCGCGCCTCCTCGAGCTCCTCGTCCAGCCGGATGTTCCGCTGTCCCGACCAGTTCCACTGCCCGCCGAGGGTCGGCCGGCCCGCCTCGCAAAGGAACAGGACGGCGAAGCACGTGTTCACCAGTTGGTGGCCGAAGCGGGTCTCGTACGTGTTGTAGATCCAGTTTCTGTACATCAGGCTCCGCATGTACGTGGAAGAACCAAAGCTCCAGACCGGCAGGCGCGGCCAGGAGCCGTCGTTCTCCTGCGCAAAGAGAATCCGGCACACGATGCCCTCCGGGATGAGGCCGAACCGGGTCCGGTCCATGGTCGGGTCGTTCAGCATAGTGGCCAGGGCGAAGTAGTAGTACAGGACGCCGTATTGCGCGCACATCGGGAGTTCGGGCTCAAGGCCGCGTTTGCTGTAGGCGTACAGATGCTTGAGTGCCGCGGCCCGCGCCTTGTCGATGGTGTCGCCGAAACTCCGGCGGGCCCGCGCCCGGCCGGCGAGCTCGGCAATGCAGTCAAGACACGACACGCCGACCGCTGTCATCGACACGCACGGCTCGTTGGGTTTCTCCTGCGGCTTGCCGGCGTACGCGGACGGCTTGACCGGCGTGGGCTGACGGGTGTGATGCTCCTGCATGCCGTACCCCCAGGAGCCGTCGGGCTGCTGGAGCTTCTTGAGCGCGTTCGCCGCCCGGGCCAACGCGGGGGCCAGTTCCTTGGCCAGGGGCGAGCCGGGCTTGAGGAAGCCCTGGTGTGAGGCGTCTCGCAGCGCGAGCAGGGCCAAGTGGGTGTTGGGCAGGTCGCCGCGCCGGGTGTAACGGATGTCGTAGAACGCGCCGGGGTAGAACCGTAGGTCGCCGCCGATGCGCTCGCTTCGGCGGACCCTTCCCCATTGCGATCCCCGGGTGAACTCCCGGGTAAGGCCGATAATCTTCTCGCGGACCTTCTTCAATTCCTCCATCACCTGGTCGTGGACCTTCTGGTTGCGTTCAATTTTTGCCGTTAGCCGCCCTTTCTCGCGCTTGCTTCTGGCGGCGGGCAGGAGGTGCTTGTCGTGTGCGATGTCCTTCAGCAGCTTGTCGCGCAGGATGACTCCTTTCATCTCGATGATCTGGAGCTTCTTGAGGCGCTCGACGTCGACCGAATAGATTCCCCACTGGCCGCGGCAGCTTCCAGCCTGAATCTGTCCCGCCACCAGTTTTTCGAGCATCTGCTCGACGAACTTTCCGTACGTTTCCTTGTCCAGCCGGCAGAACGCCATGACGAAAAGCGACAGCTCGTAGGTGGTGTCCGGGATGCCGTGCTGTTCGAGCGTGCCGTCGTAGAGCCACTCGGCCGGCTTCGCAACGTAGGGCGAGTCGATCGGCTCGCCGCTGCACAACAGCGTGTACAGCGCGAGTGCGTTCACCCCCTCGAGCCAGCGGGCGTAGATCTTGCAGGGGTCGGACTCCTGGTAGACCCGCCGCTTCTCCTCGACGACACGGGTCTTGTTGCCGTCGCGGACCTGAACCTCCTGGAGCTGATTGACGTACTTGTAGACGGGTCTCTGTATCCGTTTGCGGCCGACCGGCGCATAGGGGTTCTTGGGGTCCTTTTCCTCCACCCACACCCACTTGTACCCCACGTGCTTCTGGACCGGTACCACCTTCTTGACGGTCTTGTACACCGGGTGGGTGACTTGCACCGTCTTCCACCCGACGGGGATCCGGGTGACGCTGTCCTGTGGAGGAAACCAGACGCGGTTCTCGTCCTTGTCCTGCCTGGCTTTCAGGTACTTGATCCCCAGGCGTGCCGCGCCACGTGCCGCCAGCAAGAGGTCCTTGCCCAGCGCGGCAGTGAGCGTCTTCTCGGGCAGCTTGACTTCCGACTCGGCCTGGGCGCCGAATGCCGGCCCGCTCGCAGTAAGCACAAAGCAGAGCGCCGCGACGGCACAGCACTTCATCACGCATCCCTCTCCTATGGTTTTGGCCCGTCCCCTTATTATATGGGATACGCCCGGCAAGCCCAAGTGTGCAACAGCGTTTTTTTGCCCGGTCGGCGGCCGAGCTGATATTCTGCTCCCGCCATCGGGGTCGTCGCTGCACCTGGTGGTGGGCTAACATCGATCTGGACAAGTCGGGCAAGACCCAGGACCTGATCCAGGCCGACCGCGAGGTCACCATCGAGGTCACCTCCGGGAACGCCGCCGGCACGGGCGACGTCGTCGAGCAGAAGATCACCTGGAAGGTGACGAAGATCGGCGAATCGCGCCAGGAGACCCGCTACAAGACCGTCGACGGCCAGATCGTCCCCTACACCGTCACCGTCAAGGACCACCTCATCCAGATCGGCGACCGTTCGACAAGCTCACGGCCCCGAGCAGCGT
>CAZDHT010000307.1:0-5630 GCA_964505325.1 uncultured Planctomycetota bacterium
ACGCACGCCACTGGAGTTGGAAGACTGACGCGGTGAGATGCGCGGCAACCATGCCCCCGCCTTCACTCCACCCCATCCCAGCAGTAGGTGCAGAGCTTTTCCTTGGGCAGGCCGATGGCGTCGACGAGGTCGGGAAGACGCTGGTATTGCAGCGTGGTCAGGTTGAGGCGCTGGCGAATGCGGTCGACCATGGCGGCGTACTTGTCCGAAGTGCAGTCGGTGTATGCGGCGACCGCTGCGGGGTCCTTTTCGCCCAGTTCGTCAATCGCCCTGCGGCCGGCCAGTTCGAGCTCGGACCGCGACCGTGAGAAGTTGAGGAACTTGCAGCCGTACACGAGCGGCGGACACGCCGGGCGCATGTGGACTTCGCGCGCGCCGCAGTCGTACAGCCGCTGGATGGTGTCCTTCAGTTGTGTGCCTCGGACGATGGAGTCTTCGCAGAAGAGCAGCCGCTTCCCCTCGATCAGCTCTCGGATGGGGATGAGCTTCATCTTCGCGACGAGGTCGCGGACCGCCTGGTCCTGCGGCATGAAGCTTCGCGGCCACGTCGGCGTGTACTTGACGAACGGCCTTCGGAACGGGAGGCCGGCCTCGGTGGCGTAGCCGAGCCCGTGTGCAGTTCCCGAATCGGGTATGCCGGCCACCATGTCGATCTCGACGTCGTCGTTTCGGGCCAGTGCGGCGCCGCACCGGTTCCGCGTGGCCTCGACGTTGATGCCTTCGTAGTTCGACGCCGGGTAGCCGTAGTACACCCACAGGAACCCGCAGATCTGCAAGCGGTCGCCCGGCGGGTGCAGTTGTTCTACGCCGTCTTCCGAGATGCGCACGATCTCGCCCGGCCCGAGGTAGCTGGTGATCTGGTAGCCGAGGTTGGGGAAGGCGCAGGTTTCGAGCGTGACGGCGCGGGCGCCGTCCTTCTCGCCGACGACGACGGGCGTCCGGCCGAACCTGTCCCGCGCGGCATAGACGCCTTGGTCGGTGAGCAGCAGGATCGAGCACGAGCCCTGGATGGCTTCCTGAGCCGCCTGGATGCCGTCCGCGAACGTGGCCTCCTGGTTGATGAGCGTCGCGACGAGTTCCGTCGGATTGACCTCGCCGCCCCTCATCTCGGCCAAGTGCGCCTGCTTGCTGAACGCCTTGGCGGCGAGAGCAGCGGCGTTCTTCACCACGCCCACGGTGACGACGGCGTAGAGGCCGAGATGGGAACCGATGATGAGGGGCTGGTCATCGTAGTCGCTGATGACGCCGATGCCGCGGCGGCCCTCCATCTTCGTGATGTCGTCTTCAAACTTCGAGCGGAACTGCGTGTTGGTGATGTCGTGGATGAAGCGGGTGATCCCGTCCGAGTTCTTCACGGCGATTCCGCCGCGCATGGTGCCGAGGTGCGAATGGTAGTCGGTCCCGTAGAACAGGTCCGAAACACAATCTTGCGTTGATACGACTCCGAAGAATCCGCCCATGGTTTCTCACTCGCTTTCTGGAAAAGGGGGTCCGGTCTGACGGCCGCGATTCCCATCGCGGCCATGTCGCCGGCAAGTGTATCCATGCGTTGCCCGCAAGGCAAGCGGAAGTTTGCAGAGATAGCGGCAAGCGAAGTGTGCAAGTGCGTCCTCCCCGGGCGGCCGAGGGCAGACAAGAATGTCTGCCCCACCAGGAGTTGCTGCTTCACCCGATGGCGCAGGGATTCGCGCCTGCCGCACGGAATCGCACACTTGACGAGACGTTATCCACTAGCCCATCAGCACGTTGACGTCGTGACGGCCCTTCATCGGCTCGATCCGATTGCCCAGGATGGGCTTGCCGTCGACCGTGACCTGTTTGACACCATGCTCGAGGCGGTCGGGGTTGCGGAAGGTGACGTGGAACTCCCCTTTGCGCCAGCGCCGGATGACCTGGAACGACTCCCACCGCGGAACGCACGGGTCGATCACCAGGGCATCAAGGTCGGGGATCACGCCGAGCATCCATTCGATCGCGCGCCGGTACCAGGCCAGCGATCCGGTGAAGTTGGTGTACAGGTGTTGGCCGAACGACTCGTGCTTCTTTCCGACGGCGAAGTTGGTCTGCTGGTGGAGCGGAGCCGTGCTGATGTCGGGCACGGTGGCGTTCGGCATGGTGGCCTTGATCGCCTGGTAGGCGCGGGTCCCGTGTCCCATCTTGACCATGGCGGCGAGGAAGAAGCTCTGGCCGTGCGTGTAGACCGCTCCGTTCTCGAACATCCCGGGCCGAACGTCGGCGATGCGGCCTACGTGCTTGCTCTTGGCGGTGTATGGCGGGTCGAGGAGGAGATGCCCGATCGGCGTGTCAAGTTTCTCGATGGACCGGACAACCGTCCCCGCGCGCCCGGCCGCCTGGGCCACCCCACTCATCAGCGCCCAGGTGTTGACGTTCAAGTGGATCTTGCCCTCGAGGTTCCGGTGCGATCCGATCGCGTGGCCCTTGTCGTCGAACCCGTAGACGTAGTACTTGCCGTCCCAAGCGTGCTTGTTGATGTTCTTCGTCATCACCCGGATGTACTTCTGGAACTGCTTGACGCCCTTGGGGTCATTGAGGAACTGCGCGAGGCGGAGCACCTGTCGCCCGAAGTAGACCAGCGCCATCGACAGCCACACGCTGACGCCACGCCCGCCCCGCCCGATCCCGTCCAGCGCGTCGTTCCAGTCGCCGTGGCCGACCAGGCACAGGCCCCTCTGGTCCCGGCGCTTGAAGCAGCTCTCCAGGCCCCGCTTCGCGTGGTCGTAGACCGAGCCGCGCATCCGCGACCGGAGGAAGGGGATCTTCTGTTTCAGGATCTTGAAGTCTCCGGTGTCGCAAAGGTAGCGTACGAGCGTGTCCACCATCCACACCGGGCTGTCCATGTACATTCGCTCGTCGTGCCCGGCTCCCTTGAACCGCTCGTACTGTCGGACCGCACGGCCGTCGTCGAACTGATAGCGCAGAGCGGTCAGAAACTCGGTCTTGGCGTATTCCGGATCGAACGGCGTGATGCTCATCAGGTCCTGCAGGACGTCACGGTAGCCGACCTTGTCCAGGGCGCGCGTGAACCGCGCCGTGCAACTGGCCTGGTACTTCGACCACACGTTGTAGAAGCGGTCCAACTCGTCGTCGCCGGTAGCGATCAGTTCGGCGCTGATTTTCTCCCGCCAGTCGGCCCGAAGGCGCACGAATTCCTTCCGAATGGCGCGGTTCCGGAAATACTTGTCGTGGACGCGCCGCAGGTGCTCCCGGCGCCGGGTCTCATCGGCCTCGGTCTTGCCGACGATAACTCGTACGGAATAGCGCCCCCCGGCGGGGAGGGTGAGGTTGAAATGCATCGCGCCCACCAGGCCCATGTACGGCTGCACGCCGGCGGAGTTCTCGCAGCGGCCCTGCATGGCGGCGTAGGGCAGCACGTACTTGGCCGCGCCGCCAGTGAACGCCTCCGCCGACAAATCGAACGATCTGAACTTGCGCCCTGCCATCATGAACCCCGAGCGCGGCGCCTTGTTGTTCTGATCGTTGTTGACGGCGGCGAGCGTGTTGATCTCGGGATGAACTTCGCCGCCGCACACGACCCGAGGATCGAAGTAGTACCCCGGGTAGCTGTCAATGCCCCACTTGACCCAAGCGAACAGCGAGAGCTGGCGCTTGCGCCTCGCCAGGTTGTGGAGCGAGATGTTCCATATCTCCACCGGATCGTCCACTGGCACAAAGGCCAGGATGCGGGACTCGATGTCGTTTCGAGCCGCGGAGGTCACGACGTACCCCAGCCCCTGGTGGCATTCGTATTTGCGGTACCGGCGGTCGCGGGGGTCGGTCTGCGGGATGGCATGCCAGCAGAAGTAGGGCGTCCAGTCCTCGTCGCGGAAGTTGCCGTCGGGATGTTCCTCGCGCAGGACGAAGCCGCGGAAGTCATCCGGCTTGGGCGAGGTGGCCACGTAATTGCGGTCGCCGTGGGACGTGATGGTGCCCGCCAGCACGGCGTCGATGCAGCAGAACCCGCCGCCGTACTGGTCCCAGAACGACCCGAACACGTCTTTGTCCCGAGGGTGGTTCGAGGTCATCAGGTGGAGATATGGCCGGGGCGTGCCCAGCCTGTGAATGACGTGTTCGCCTCCGGTAATGAAGCCGTTTTCGCGCAGGTCGTAGAACGTGCTGTACCGTTCGCGGAGGGCCTTGACATCCGCCGGGTTAAGGCCGTCCGTCGGAGGCTTCTCGGCGTCCAGGTTTGCCCGGCATCTCCGCACAAGCCGGTCGAGACGGCGGCGCTCGTCGCGCTCCTCGACGTGCTTGCGCCGGCCCAGCGGCCCCGGCACGATGCCCGGTTGTCTTGCCCGCGGCCTTCGCATGGCGGAGAAGTATATGTCCCGCTTTCCGGAGAGTCAAGAGCGAGGAGCCCCGCGTCGCCCTTGACACCGTCGGCGCCTTCTGCCACGATGGCGCCGCCAAACGGGATTTCTTTGGACCTGCTTCAGATACGGAGAGCACAATGGATGAGTTGAAGCTGGGAATGATTGGGCTGGACACGTCGCACTGCCCGGCGTTCACGAAGCTGCTGCACGACCCGGACGGCCCGCACCACGTGCCGGGCGGCCGCGTCGTGGCCGCGTTTCCCGGCGGCAGTCCGGAGTTCTCGAAGAGCTACTCCCGCGTCGACAAGTTCACCGAGCAGATGCGCGACGAGCTCGGCGTGGAGATCCTGGATTCAATCGAGGCGGTGGTCGAGCGCGCCGACGCCATCCTGCTGGAGAGCTGTGACGGGCGCCAGCACCGGGAGCAGTTCGAGAAGATCGCGCCGTTCGGGGTGCCCGCGTTCATCGACAAGCCGCTGGCGACGACGGTCAGTGATGCGGAGCGGATTGTCGCGCTGTCCGAGGAGCACAACGCGCCGTTCTTCTCGTGCTCGAGCCTGCGGTTGTCGCGCGGCATCGCCGAGCTGGGGGAGGGCAGGCAAATCCTCGGGTGCGAGACGTTCGGGCCGTCACCCATTCTGGACGATTTCCCCGGGCACTTCTGGTACGGCATACACGCCGCCGAGATCCTGTTCGCCAAGATGGGCTGTGGCTGCCGCGAGGTCACGGTCCGCAAGACGGAGCTCGCCGACGCCGTGATCGGCATCTGGGAGGACGGCCGGATCGGCACGATGTACGGTCACCAGATCGAGAAGGGCCCGGGGTTCGGCTGCACGGTGTTCTTCGAGGGCGGGGCCGCCCAGGGCATGCCGTCGGACGAGCCCCCGGCGTATGCGCTCCTGGCGCAGCAGTATATGGAGTTCTTCCGGACCCGCCGGCCGCCGATCGATCCCGCCGAAACGGTAGAGATCGTGGCGTTCCTCGAAGCCGCCAACCAGAGCCGCGAGACCGGAGAGCCGGTGACGCTCAAGAGCTGAAGCTCGGCGCCGTCAGCGCTGTCAAGGGCCTGCACCCACACCCGTGTGGCTCACCCTTTCTCCAGGTCCGTGCCGTATGCGTGGGCGATCCCGGCCGCCATCCGCCTGAGCACCCCTCGGAACTTGGTGAGGCTGATGGTCAAGGCGAGGAGAAAAGCCAGCGCCGACCAGAAGAACGGCGCGACGGAGCGGGTCCCGAGGCCCGTGTGCAGATGATGATACAGAACACCCGTAAGATACAGGCCGCCCAGCCCGACATCAA
>CAZDHT010000308.1:0-5616 GCA_964505325.1 uncultured Planctomycetota bacterium
CCCAGCGCGTGCCGGTCGGCCAGCTCGGCGAGACGCGAAAGGATCGCCCGGCCGTCCGGACCGACCTCTTCCACGTCGAAGCCCTCGGTGATCTTGTCAAACAGTGCGTCGGGCGCAAACCCTTTGACCCCGCTGACCAGGCGGTGCGTGGCGCGGATCACCAAGCCCGGATCGGTCATCGAGACCAACGCAACGGAGACGAACTCGTAGGGCTGGTCGAGCACCAGCGGGCCGCGCCGCACGCGAAGCTCGGCCCGATACGCGACCGCGGTCTCGTAGCGGTGGTGCCCGTCCGCCACGATGATCCGCTTGTCCGCGAGCGCGCCGGCCAGCTCCTTGATGAGCCCGGGATGGTAGATGACACGGACGGTGTTCTTGACCCCGTCGATTCCGGTGCCCTCCCACGCCGGATCGACCTCGGCCATCCTGTCCAGGACGGACTGGGCGGCGCCGTCGTCGGCGTACAGGCCGAAGATCTGGCTCATGTTCATCCGGGTAGCCCGCATCAGCGCCAGCCGGTCGGCCTTGGGGCCGGGCATCGTCTCTTCGTGGGGAAACACGCAGCCCTTGCCGAACGCTTCGATGCGGAGCCGCGCGATGAGCGCTCGCCGCACCTTGCGTTCGCCGTCGGCTTCGAACTCCTGGTCAAGCAGGTACACGGCCGGCACGCGGTCCTGAATGAGCGTCTCGTCGATGAGCCACTCATCCAGCAGCTCCGCCGAGCGGGCGTACTTATTCGGGTCCCTTTTGGCGCCGGGCAGTTGCTCGCCGAGGATCAAGCGGGCGACGTTTCGGTCGGAGCGATGGAGGAGCTGTTCCAGATCGGCGGCGGAGATGACGTCATACGGCGGGGCGAGCACGGGCGAAAGATCAGCGTATCTCCCGTCGTTGTAGCGGATGCCGCGGAAGGGCGTAATCTCGGCCAAGCGTGACCCCGCAAAACGTGGGACGGGGCAAAAATACGGCCGTTGGAGGCGGTAAGCCGGGTTCTGTCGGCTCACGGCCTTACGGCCGCGGGCCTGGCGGCCATTCATCTGGGGCTGTCGTTGCCTCCAGCCTCAAGCGGCCTACCCGGGAATCAGTCGAGGGGATCGCTCGCGGCGGGGGCTTTCGCCTCCGCCTCTTCCCATATTTGGCCTTGCTCCCGGCGTGGTTTGGCAAGCCGGCACGTCACCGTGCCGCTGGTGGGCTCTTACCCCGCCTTTTCACCCTTACCCTTGGCCCGCCGGAGCGGGTTTCGGGGCGGTATATTTTCTGTGCCACTTTCCCTGGGTTCGCACCCGGTGGGCGTTACCCACCGCCGTGATCCCTGGAGCCCGGACTTTCCTCCCGCGCTTCAGCGCGAGCGGCCGTCTCGCCTCCAACGCCCGATTGTCAATGATCGATTGACGATAGTCTAACCCGACCGCTCAGAATCGTCAAGCGTCCGAAGCGCCCAGGCCGCTGAGAAATGGTACTTTTTTGGAACAGGTGTCTTTCAAAAGTACCACCCCCTGGTTAATCAACGTGGTGATCGCCTGACTTCAGAGTATCCACTAAAGCGCCGGAGGCAATCCCACTCGCAGAGGGCGAAATCGGCCCCGTTGTTCGCAGAATTCAGGGGCAGGCGCCCCGTCGCCAGCCGTCCCGCCCAAGCGTGTTGACATGGACGGCGGGGACACGGAGGCCGTGAGGTATGCTCGTGGCGGGCCCGAAGGCGCGATCCTTCACCGGCGCCCCCGCTACTCCTTGCGCTCGGCCTCGCTGAGTGACTTGACCTGCTGGGTGAAGAGCCCCTCCCGGTCGGGCAATCGGAAGACTTCCGCCGCCACCGTGACGTTCCCCGTCGCCCTCGCGCTCCCGGTCGGCGTCAGCGCGCCCGTCCCCCTCGACTGCTTTCTCGGCCCGGCAGTCGTGTTCTCGCATGCTCTGCGACAAGGACCGCACCACCACGATTCTATCACGTGTTGGCGGCAGGTACGAATGCGCGAGCAACTGGCCGGAATCGTCAGCCGCGCGATCATCTGTACAGTTGCCCACCGCGGCCGCAGGATATACCATACGCGCTGGCGATGCCGGTACAACCGGAAGCACAGGAGTTCAACGTTTGGAGGGGACGACCGTGTACCGTGTCTTGACAATCGTGACGGCGATCGTGCTTGGTTCCACTGGATGGGCGGGCGAGCTGGTGGTGGCGCCGCTGATCGTGCGCGAGCACGCGGGCGTGGCGCGAAGGAACGCGCCGGTCACCGGCGGCGTACCGGTCGGACCGTTCAGGGTGAAGAACGTTCGGACGCTCGGCCTGTTCGACGCGGACGGCAAGCGCGTCGCCGCGCAGATCGTGCCCACGGTCAAGGCAAAGGACGGCACGCTGACCTGGGTGCTCGTCGATTTCCAGACCGACCTGAAGCCGAAGGAGGTGGAGCGGTTCCAGTTGCGAAGGACAACCGGCGCACCTGCGACCCGCCGAGGAATCAGTTGCACAAGCAGGAACGGATTCCTGACCGTCAACATACGTGGCGACCGCTCCGCAGTCATCTCCAAGACGTCGTTCGACCTGTTTGACCAGATGTTGCGCCCGGCGACCATGCCACACGGCCCGGGCACGCGGCCGTGCCTGCGCGAACGAACGGGCCGGCCGGCAGGGCTCGTGCTGGTCGACGCCGTCAGCGGCAAAACATTCGATTCGCATCACGGGCAAGTGCACGGTCTCGCGCTGGAGGATTCAGGTCCGGAGCGAACAACCGTCCGCGTCGACGGGGCGCTCGGCAACGACAGGGGCGAGACGTATCTGAAGTACACGGCGCGGCTCACGTTCTGGTTCGGCTCGCGAACGGTCCGCCTGCTCTACTCGATCCGCAACACGAACCGGCAGTTCAACACCGCCGCGAAGATCCGCCGGGCCACCATCAACCTGAACCTGCGGCCCGACCCCGAGGGGATGTACTGCGTAGTCGGCGCGGGCACACCGCACCTGTCGAAGGTCCACGCCAAGGGCGCCCGCGCCGAGAAGTCCAGCCAGCGCCACTGGCGCGTCACGCTGGAACAGCGCGGCCCCGACCGCGCCATCCTCAGCCGCACCCACCGCGCCACGTTCTACATGGGCACGGAATTCGACGAGATGGGGTATCGGGTTTTGCAGGAGCAGCCGCACAAGCCGACCAAGCGGACGCGGTACGTCGACTGCGGGATGCGGTGCGGCGGCTGGATCGACCTCGCCGGGAAGAACGGCGGCTGCCTGGTGTGGGTCCGCAACTTCACCGAGAACCCGCTCAAGCGGATCCGCGCGGACGCCCACGGCCGGATCCAGATCGACCTCATCCCCGAGTATGACGGCGACCGGCAGATGTTCTATCGCGGCGGCGGCTACTGGATGACCGACTCGGCCCACCGCACGTACGAAATCTGGTTCCACTTCCACCCGAAGCCGCTGATCACCCAGGCCGACCGCGACAAGCTGGCGAACACGTTCACGTCGTACGTCCAAACGACCAAGCCGACGATGAAGAAGTACAACGACCTGGTAGCGACGTTCGCCCGGCCACTAATCGCGGTCAGCACGCCGGCGTGGTATACGAAGTGCTATGCGCTCTGCGGCCCGGTCCCGAGCCTCGAGGACGAGACGCGCGCCAACCGGCTCTGGGGCCGCACCAAGGACGGCCCGGTCAAGCCATACACGAAGGAGCGGCTGGGCGTCGACTTCCTCCCGCGCGAGAACTACCACTGGCGGAGCGAATCGGACGAGCCCCGCGACTGCCTGATGACGTACGTGCGTACCGGCGACGGCCACTACCTGCGCCGTGCGAAGAGCTTCGCGAACGTCGCCCGCGACATGGGCGTCTTCCGCTGCGACGGGGAGAAGCACGGCAAGCGCGAGACGAAGGCAATCTGGAAGAACAAGGCCGAGCAATCGATGACGGGCACTGGCTGGGGCTCGACGAAGATGTGCGGCTGTCACACCTACGGCGCCGGGCTGGTCGACATGTGGCTGATGACCGGCGACCGGAGCTACCGCGACGCGGCGGTCGACCTGGCCGAACATCACGTCGGCGGCAAGCTCGCCGGGCTGGCCCGCGGGTTCAGCCGGATCGGTGCGAGCTGCCTCCGCGTCGCCCAGGTCACGCGCGAGCCGCGCTACGTCGACTGGCTCAAGAACCGGCTCGTCTTCCCGCAGCCGAGCGACGCGCTCCGCACGCACGGCCTCGGCGTGATGCCCGGCGAGTGCGTCGGCTCGTGGATGTACGTCATCGCGGTCTACGCCATCCACCGCAACTTGGCCGTGCACGGCGACATCATGGACCCGATCCTCCGCGACCAGGCGCGCGACCGGATCATCGCGTGGGCGCGGGTCGCCGCTGCGCACCAGCGGCCCGGCGTCAAGCCCAAAACGAAGAAGGGCTACGGCCTGTGCTCGATCTACACGATCACCGCCGGCTACGAGTTGACCGGCGACAGATCGCTGCTCGACGCCGCGAAGAAAATATGGAGCCGCAAGCACAAGCTCGGCGACGACACCGTCGACGCGCGGCTCCAGGACTGGGGCCCGTCGTCCGGCGCGAACCTGTATTGGGCGCGGTATCTGTTCGAGAACTACGCGCATCCGCGCTCCGACCGGCAACCGCCCGACCCGATCAAGGACCTGAAGGCCGAGCCCCTTGGGGGCGGGAAGGTCAGGCTGACATGGACAGCGCCCGTGGACCCGAGGAGAATGCCGGAGCACGCGCAGCTCGGCGGCGCGCTCGTCCAGGAGTACCAGGCGAAGCACGCGCCGCTGCCCATCGTGACCTGGGACGAGTTCTACAAGACGTATCCGAACGACGTGGGCAAGAAGATGTCGTGGTTCGGCGCCTACAATGTGGCGGGCGAGCCGAAGCCCGGCCGGCCCGGCCTGAAGCAGTCGATGGTGGTCGAGAACATCCCGGCCGGCACGCGCTGCTTCCGCATCCGCTCGTGGGACGCGTCGATGAACCAGAGCGCCCTGTCGAACGAGGTGAAGGTGGAGGTACGCTAGGGGGTTTATAGGACCTATTC
Source organism: uncultured Planctomycetota bacterium (assembly GCA_964505325.1). Classification (GTDB taxonomy): domain Bacteria; phylum Planctomycetota; class PUPC01; order PUPC01; family PUPC01; genus CAZDHT01. Next base: position 5,011 of record CAZDHT010000308.1, read on the forward strand.
CGCAGGAGCAAACAGAGTGATGCGCGACTATATCCAGCGCCTCTACGATGCGGAGCCGTTCTCGATTGATGCGGTGAAGAGCCGCCGCGACTGGGCCGCGTGGCGCGAGCGGACGCGCGCGGCGCTGCTCAACGTGCTCGGCCTCACGCGGTTCCCGGCGCGCACGCCGCTCGGGCCGCGCGTCGTCGGCACCATCGACCGGGACGACTTCGTCATCGAGAAGGTGGTGTTCGAGACGCGGCCGAACTTCCTGATGACCGCAAGCCTGTACCGGCCGAAGCAGGTCTCCGGCCGCGTGCCCGCCGTCCTCTGCGTCCATGGCCATTCGATGCGGGGTAAGACCTCAGACGCGGTGCAGATCCGCGCGACGAACTACGCCCGCGCCGGCTGGGTGGCGCTGGCCGTCGACGCAACCGGGCACGGCGAGCGGGTCCACATCGGTCACCGCCGCACGTTTGCCATCATCACTGCCGGGCTGACCCTCGAAGGGGTGCAGGTCTGGGACAACATGCGGTGCGTCGACTACCTGCTCTCGCGGCCGGAGGTCGACGCGAAGCGGATCGGCATCACGGGCTGCTCGGGCGGCGGGAACCAGACGATGTACAC
>CAZDHT010000309.1:0-5600 GCA_964505325.1 uncultured Planctomycetota bacterium
CCGGACAATGCCACAGCTCGACCGGGGGCAGCCGCCCCAACTGCTGCACGGAATGAAACCGCGCTCGTTCGTGACTGCATAATTGCCTCGGTGGCATAAGGCTTCCTCCTTTCGCTCAGGTCCTGGTTTCTATCGTTCATCATTCGACTCATTGGCCCCGCCCGGCAGGTTCCCCCGCCGGACGGGAATCCGTGTTCATCCGTGTTTATCCGTGGCGAGTTCTCCTCTTTCTCAGGCTCAACAGCGCCAGGCCGATCAGGCTCAGCCCCGCCGGCTCGGGGATGAGCGGGGCCGGGACGCCCGTGATGACGAACGCGAAGTCCACCGACTCGCCTGTGATCGGGTCCCGGATCTCCGTCCACCGGTAGTAGCCCGGCTGGCCCGCGGGGGTCACCCACTCGTACCAGACCGCGTCGTCCAGGAAGTGCTGCGACTGGGAGGTCTTCCATCCCCAGTATTCATCGGAGAAATCCCAGTAGAGCTTGACGCCCAGCCAGTAGACCTCTCCCTTCCTCTGGAGGAGCGCTTCGTCCTTGGGGATGTCGAAGTTGTACTGGTAGTAGTTCACGTGGTCGCTCAGGATGGGTTGCCCTGGCCCGGGGGGCACGTCGGGGCAGGGCGAGAACCAGCCCTGGTCGCCGGTGAAGCCGCGCTGGGTCCACTGCCCGGGGGTGAACGTCCGCTGCCACAGGACCGGGCCGGGGATGCTCCAGCCGTCCGGCCCCTGGGCAATGTTGGAGTGGATGAACAGCTCCACCTTGGTGAAGGGCTTCGATACGTCTCCCTTCCACGAGCCCCAGAAGTGGATGTCCGTGACCCAGCCGGTCTCGGAGCACTGCCAGTCGTCCGCCATTTCGTTCTCGCACATGGCCACGTCCCAGCCGTTGGGGTCGGGCTCCTGCGGCCAGTGCATCTTGTGGCCGTCTCCCGGGTCCCAATCCGCCCGCGCCGGCGAGCCGGCCAGTGCCAGCCCGCCCGCCAATACCAATGCCAGCGCCAATTTCCTGTGTAGCATTGCTACACCCCCTCTCCAAAAAAAGACCGATCCCATTCAGCTTCTCCTCCTACGCAGAACGAGAAGTGCGATTCGGTGCTGCCAAGATGGGCGCAGACTTCGTGCCGTCACGCTGTGACACGCCTCCTCTCCGGAAACGGCTGTCTCGAGGCAATGCCTCTGATCTCGATGCTCAGTGCTCGTTCCTTAACTTGTCTGTGGCCGAAGGAACCGAACGACGATGGGGCGAGGCAGGGACGGTAACCGCCGTCACCAGCCTACGCAGGCCCAACGTAATCCATACCTTCGACTTCTGATCAAACTGTTCCTTATGCTGTCATCACGCTGCCGCGACCGGCTTCCGCGCCCGGCCGATGCTCTCTGCCGAAACCGTGCTGTGGCACGTCGGGCAGTGCCAGAGCTCGATCGGCGGCAGGCGTCCGAGCTGCTGCACGGAATGGAACCGTGCGCGCTCGTGCGAGCACAACTGTCTCGGGGCCATAGGCCTACCTCCTTGAAAAAGGTCCACCGTCACGAACGACCATACTTCACTTCCGCGTATCCCTGCTCCTTCATTCCTGGCACGCGGCCCGCGTCGGCGGCGTCGGCCTCACGCAGACCAAGACACCGATACCGTCGGCCGCGAAAACCACCTGCGCCGGGCGCCGCCGCCCCAACCCGGGGCGCGCTCGGCGCCACGATTCCGAATCTGCTTCGCTCTCTGACGAGCGGGCCCGCCTCGGCTACGCCGCGGCGACGCTCGACGACGGCCGGCCCTTGCCAACGTTGTCTCGCGCGATGGTGCTCTTGCAGGTCGGGCAATGCCACAGCTCGACCGGCGGCAGCCGTCCCAAGCGCTGCACGGAATGAAACCGTGCCCGCTCGTGAGCGCATAGCTGTCTCGGAGCCATGCAACACCTCCAAAACGAAGGGCACACAGACGCAGAGGAGAGAGACACAAGACTCATCCTGATCCGCCGCCCGGCGGATAGAACACCCCTCCGTCTCTGTCGCCTTACCCGTTGTCTCTAGTCACGTCTCCTTAAGCCATATCCTCACTTCACTGCGCCGCAGGGCCGGGCACGCCGACCGTGGCGTGTGCCGGGCGCCCTGCGCCTTCCTCCTGCGCCATCCGCCTGTGGGGGCGCCCTGAGAAAGCGCCGAGCGCGCCCACAGCATCCATCCGCCACCGCGAGCCCACCGACCAGACGCGTCGGGGCGGGGGCCGCGGCGCTCTTCTGCGCTACCCACGCCCGAGTGAGGCGCCGGTACGGGGCACACGCCGGTCACCCAAAGCGACCGCGTGTCCACGACACCGCCACGCTGCGGCGGTGGTAGACCGGCCCCCCCTCCTGATGGCACTGTGAAGCAAATCCCGTGCCGGGAATCTGCCAATAATGGGGGGTCAGTTATAAGGCGTTGTTACGGAAGAAGTTGCGGCCGAAATGATCAGGGAGAGCGAACGGCCGGCAGTCGCGGCTGTTGCCCAGAATCCCACTTTCTAAGGCCCCCGCCTTGGTGCGGACCGCACCAAGTCAAGTTATTACACAGAGTTACACAGCCGTCTCGGCAAATCAACACGCATGTTGCGGGAATGCACCACCGAGTGCCCGGCAGGCTATCGGTATCTGCCGAACTCGTGGTACGCCTCGAACAGCGCCTCCACGTTCTCCAGGGGCGTGTCGGCCTGGATGTTGTGGGCGGTGCAGAAGATGAAGCCCCCGCGGGGTCCGAGGGTTTCGAATCGCTCGCGGACCTCGTCGCGCACGTCCTCGGGCGTGCCGAACGGCAACGTGCGCTGGATGGAAATCGAGCCGTGGAAACACAGGCGGTCGCCGAACTGCGTCTTCAGCTCGGTGCGGTCCATGTCGTGCACGTCGGGCTGGACCGGGTTCAGGATGTCCAGCCCGCACTCGATCAGGTCGGGGATGATGGGCTTGATCGAGCCGCACGAGTGGTGGGCCACTTTGCATCCGTACCGGTGGCCAAGGTCGATGAAGGCCTCGAAGCCCGGCCGCAGGAACCGCCGCCACATGTCCGGCGACATGAAGGGCCCGCTCTGCGTGCCGAAATCGTCGCCGGCGAAGAAGATGTCGATGCCGCCGCCTGCCGCCTCCAGCGTGCGGCGCGCGTACTCCTGGTAGAACTCGGCGATGCGGGTGAAGATATGCTCGGCGATCTCGGGGCTGAGCACCAGGTCTTCCAGGATCTTCGCGATGCCGCGCAGATACATCGCCGGCTTGAGCTGGGCGCACCGGTTCGTGCGGTCGCCCATGAACATGACGACCTTGCCGATTCTGCGGACCTCGGCGGCCTGCTGGCGGACGCAGTCATAGTCGAACCAGTCGGGGCTGGGCCACTTGGGGTAGTCGCGTATCTCCTCCAGGGATTTGGCGCTCTCGAGCGGGAAGTGGAGCACCTCGCGGTAGGCACCGGCCTTGTCCCCCTCGCCGACGTCGACGCGGACGCGCGGCACGCCCCAGTGGTCCTCGACGCTGCCGTCGGGATACGCGGCCGGTTTGGGGCCGACGTACCTCGGGCCTTCGATGTAGCGGAAATCCACGTCGAGATGCTGGAGCAACTCCTCTTGCGAAGAGAAGCCGCAGCGTTTCAGCAGCCTGGCGTTGACCTCCGGCGTCGCCCAGTAATCGATCGGAACGCGGTCCGGCTCCTGGTGCGCCAGGGCGAGCGACACGCGCTTCCTGGAATGCATCCGATCCCTCTAGCCCACCTGACTCAGCGCTCGGTGAGGGTTTCTTTGACCTTCATGCCGAAGTGGCGCCCGCCCTCCGTGATGTGGGCGAGCACCTCGTCGCCCGGCTTCGCCGCGGCCACCGAGAGGGCGCTCCCATCCGGCTTGGTCAGCCGCACGGTCTCGGCGTTCTGCATCACCAGCCCGATCTCGCGGCCATCGGCCTCGGCGCAGACGAGCAGCAGCGGGCGCCGCTCGACCTTGCACCGGCCCACGTAAGCCTGCTGCGTCTCGCCTCGGCTGTTCACGATCATCACCGCATCGCCCGAGCGGAGGTCCGACAGGTACTTGGTCGCGCCGCCCGGCACCAGCAGGTACGCGTGGAGCGCGCCGGCGTTGACCCGGAACGGCCGGGTCGCCACGTAGGGCGAGGGGATCGTCTCGGAGTGGACCAGCAGAAACGCGTTACTGGAGTTGCCGACGAGCATCCCGTCGCCGGGTTTCATCCCGGTGCACGAATCGACGCACACCCGGTCGCCCATGCCCAGCTGCACGACGCGCGTGATCTTCGCCGTCACCAGCGGCAACTTGTCCGCAATGCCCTTGACCGCCGATACCGTCTTCTTGATCTCGCCGATGTTCTGGCTCTTGAGCAGGATCCCGTCCACGCCCTTCTCCAGGATCTCCGTCATCAGCTTCGCTTCCTGGGCGCTGCCCACCTCGACGAACAGGTTGCCGCGCTGCGCCACCAGGTTCTCGATGGGGATTACCTTCCAGTCGCGCATCCGGAGCACGACGATCTGTCCGGGCGGCATCTTGGCGACGCGCTGCTCGTCGGCCTTGTTCTGCACCTCGACCACGACGGCGTCCTGTCCCAGCTTCACGTCGCCGTCGGGCGCCACCGTCTTGATCCGGCCGAGCGCGTGCGTGCGGTCGGTGTACCCTTCAGGTACCACCACCGCATCCGCGCCGCTCTCCAGCGCGGCCGTCACAATATCCCTGTTCCAGGGATCCGCGTTCACCCACACTGATTTCACTGGTCTGGTCCCTTTCTCATCCCGAGCGTGATGCGACTCCGCACCAGATTGACCCGCCCCGTGTCGACCACGCATATGATAGCCGTCGCGGCCGGGCGGTCAAGCCAAATTGCCGCCGAATTGCCACCGGGCATGGCACGTCAATGCCTTTGGTGGCTGGATTCCGAGTGGGACAGGGGGCGTCGGATGACCACGCCCGACCGCCGCTTCGAAACGGCCCGGCCGTTCCACGCGATGTGACCGTTCACAATCACGCGCTTCACGCCCACCGGGAACCGGTGGGGCTGGTCGAACGTGGCCCGCTCGGCGATCGTGTCCGGATCGAAGACGACCAGGTCAGCTCTCATCCCGACGGCCAGGATGCCGCGCTCCGGGATGCCGAACTTCCTCGCGGGCAGGGAGGTCATCTTGCGGATGGCCTGCTCAAAACTCATCTGCCGCTTCTCGCGGACGTACTCCCGGAGCACCCGGGGAAACGTGCCGTAGTTGCGCGGATGGACGACCCCGGTTCGCGACGGGACAATGAACCCGTCGGAAGCGATCATCGAGTTCTCGCCGCAGATGATGGTGGCCACGTCCTCCGGCCGCAGGGCGTGGAAGATGCAACTGGGCGCCCCTTCGACGATGAGGTCCATCGCCGTCGACACCACGTCGCGCTGCCGAGATCGCGCCACGTCGGCCAGCGTCTTGCCTTCCATCGACCTGTCGGGCAGGAACTCCGCGATGGTGAACTTGTCGCCGCCGCCGATCCAGCCGATCTTGCCGGCGACCTCGTTCCGGATTCGCCTGCGAATCGTGCTGTTCTTCAGTCGCTCCTTGATTTTTCCGTCCTTCGAGACCCACGGCGGGATGACCACCGCCGCAAGATGCGTGTACG
>CAZDHT010000310.1:0-5591 GCA_964505325.1 uncultured Planctomycetota bacterium
TTGCTCATCCCCTTCATTTCGCGCATGAGTCGGGCGGCGATGTCGGCGCTGACCTTCTTCTCGTCGCCCTTCGGCGCGGCGGCCATCTCTTCCATCACCTCGTCGGGGACGAAGACGCCGGCGACGTTGGCGTTCATGAACCTCGCCATACCGACGTTCTTGAGCATCACCAGGCCGGCGAGGATGGGGACGTCGATGTGCGACGCCGCCTTCATGAACTTCTCGAGCTGCTTCGCGTCGTAGACGGCCTGGGTCTGAATGAACTTGGCGCCGGCCGCGACCTTCTTTTCGAGCTTGATGATCTGCGGCTCGAGCGGGTCGGCACACGGGGTGACGACGGCGCCGGGGAAGAACTTCGGGCACTTTTCGGCGATGGGGCCTTCGTACTTGAACTTCGCCTTCTTCTTTTTCTTCTTCTTGCCGTCGTCGGGCGGCGGAGGCAGCTTAACCCGTTTCCAGGCGCCGTCGAGCCGGTTGCCCGCCTGGTCCTTGCCCTGCATGAGGCTGCGGATCGCAGCGAGCAGCGAGACGGAGTCGAGGTCATAGACCGGCTTGCACTCGGGGTGGTCGCCCAGGGTGGTGTGGTCGCCGGTCAGGGACAGGATGTTCTCGATGCCCCAGATCGCCGCGCCCAGCAGGTCGGCCTGGAGGGCGAGGCGGTTGCGGTCGCGGCAGACCATCTGGAGCACGGGTTCGATGCCCATCTCCTTGAGCTTGATGCAGACGGCGAGCGAGCTGATCCGCATGACGGCGCTCTGGATGTCGGTGACGTTGACGGCGCTGACGACGTCGCGGAAGTCCTCGGCCTCCTCCCAGAGCTCTTCGCAGTCGATGCCCTTCGGCGGGCCGATCTCGCCGGTCAGCACGACGTCCTGGGTTTCCAACGCTTCGCGAAGACTCATCTTTCCGCTCCTTTCCTTAGGCTTTCAGTCGGCGTCGTCGAAGTCTGCCGCCGGCGGCTCGGACCCCGACCACGCCGATATGGTGTTGGCCCCGTATGAGAAGGTGGCCCGTTGCCCCGACATGGCCAGGCTCCGCGGGCTGGCCGACCTCGACCAGTCCTTCGGTTCACGTAATTGACGCATCAGGTCCAGCTTTCCCAGCGCCTTCAGCCGGTCGTAGATGAGTTGCCAGCCGCAGTCGCGCTCGCTGAACACCTCGCACTTCCCGTCCCTCGCGCCGCCGCAGGGCCCGTTCAGCAGACCTTTGGCGCACAAGGTGAGGGGGCACAGCCCGCCGGTGTGCTCGACCAGGCATTCACCGCAGAGCGAGCAGTACTCGGTGATGAAGTCATCGGTCACGGTTTCCCCGCCGAAGATGGTGTCACACCCCGGGTGAGCCCGTCCGCCGCCGGTGGCGTCAATGACCGTGTGGATTCCCTGTCCGCAGGCGAGAACGATGAAGGAGTCCGCGGCCTCGGTCTGTTCTTTGTAGTCGACGTTGAGAAGCTGCTCGGTGAGCGAGAGCTTGCACAGTGAGCCGCCGTCGGGCGACACGGCCCAGCCGGTGACCTCGACCCCTTTGGCTTCCAGGCGCTCCTTCATGGCGCGGGTTTCCGGCTCGCCACCTGACTTGGCCTTGGCGGCGCAGTTGCCGCACCCGACGACGAATACCTTTTCTCCGTCCTCGAGATAGCTGAGAATCTCCTCCAGAGGCTTCTGGATTGTTGCGTGCATCAGGGTTACTCCTTATTCTTTGCTCGGCTCCGCTTCTTCCGCGGTCTCTTCGTATTCCAGAGCCCAGCGGATCGTGGTGCGAAGCTCCTTGGGAATGTCCTGCTTGCTGTGGTCGCGCGGCTCGATAAAGCGCTTGAGCTGGTCGAGCGTGCCCAGCTCTTCGCACCGCTTGTAGATCAGTTCCCAGCCGCAGGGCCGGCCGTCGCCGACCTCGCAGAGGCCATCGTTCGCGCCGCCGCACTGCCCGTTGACCAGGCCCTTGGCGCAGAGGGTGACGGGGCACAGCCCGCCGGTGATGCCGAGCAGGCAGTCGCCGCACTCGCGGCACCGTTCGTTCGACGGGAACAGCCCCTGGCTCCCGCCGACCGAAATGGTGTTCAGCGCCGGGAACACGGACCGGTCGATCATATTCCCCACCGCCTGCACGCCGATCCCGCACGAGACCACCAGCAGGGTGTCCGCATCGGCAAATCCCTTCGCATGTCGGCCCAGCCGAATGCCAACCAGGGCCTTGTTGCACAGGAAGTCGATCTCGATTCTGCCGAGGACTGTCTTCCCGGCGCTTTCAAGCTCGCCGGCAAGCTCGTTGAGACGCGCCGGGCCGCCGGTGTCGCAGCCTTCGGGGCACCCGCAGCAGCCGACCATGAACACCTTGTCGCCGACTCCGGCAACGATCTCCTCCGCCGGTTTCCGTTCGGTTAGAATCATAGCCGCTTACTCCTTGGGACTGCCGATCTCGTGACGTATCGCGTCGAGCAGCCGGGGCATCGCCCGTTCGACCGACTCGCTCAGCTCCATCCCGGGCTCGACCGCCGCGGGCTCCATCCCGAAGACGAGGCCCTCGTCGAGCTTCACGTTCTCGAGCCGCGCGAGAACCAACGCCTCTCGCAGTTCGACCTCGTGCAGCGAGCACTTCGACTCCGGTTGCTTCATCCTGTTTTCAAGCTCCGCGAGCGGCATCCGGTAAATGGCGCCGGGCTCGCCGCCTGTGCGGATCGCATCGACCAGGATGATCCTCTCGGCCTCGCCGAGGTCCGGCAGCACGTCCATCAGCGCCGTGCCCGCGTCGATCAGGTCCACGCGCTCGGGTACGCCGCGCTCGCACAGTCTTTCGATCGCGCGGACGCCGAGTCCGTCATCCTGCATCAGGATGTTGCCGCAGCCGACGACGGCAATCCGCCGTTCAGGCAACGCGGAACCTCCGAATGTCGCTGCCGTGGGCGTTCACCACGTGCACGGCGCACGCGAGGCACGGATCGAACGACCGCACGATGCGGAGCACCTCGAACGGGTTATCGGCGTCCTTGACTTTCGTCCCTTCGAGCGCCTGCTCGATCGGCCCCGGCTGGCCCTCTTCGTCACGAGGACCGGCGTTCCAGGTGGTCGGCACCACCAGTTGATATCGGTCGATGACGCCGTCCTTGATCTGTATCCAGTGGCCGAGCGCCCCGCGCGGCGCGCCGGTCAGGCCCATGCCCTCGGCCTCGTCCGGCACGGCCCAGTCTGCGCAGACGGGCTCGCCCGGCTTGAGCGCCAACAGCCAGTCGGCCATTGCATCGGCGACGATCTTGGCCTCGATCGCGCGGGCCGCGTGGCGGCCGAGCACGCTGTGCAGCGCGTCCGGCCCGGCGCCCAGCTCGCCCAGCGCCGAGTCCACGATCCCCTTGAGCGGCTCCGCGCCGAGGCTATACGCCACCATCGCCCGGGCGAGCGGGCCGACCTCGGTGGACTTGCCGTCGTAGCGCGGCGACTTGATCCAACTGTATCCGCCTTCCTTGTGGGGGTCCGGCTCCGTCTCGCCCTCGGACGGATGGAGCTTGCTCGGCGAGCTGAACCAGGAGCTGGCGACGGACTCGGTGATCTGCGCGGCGTCGATCTTCTGGAACTCGCCGTCGGCGGTGACCAGCCCCTGTGGAAGAAGCCGCTCGCGCGTCGCCGGGTCGACGTTCTCTCCCTTGAGGTCGAAGCTGCCGTAGGCGAGGTATCGGTTGCACCCGCCGCCGACCCCGGCGTGGTCGGAGTAGACCTTGGCCACGGCGAGGACGTCGGGGACGTAACGGGTGTCGATGAAGTTCTGCACCTCGCTGAGCTTTCCGAGGAACGTCGATATCTTGTCCATCGTCGGCACTTCGGAGTTGCCGCCGGGCATGATCGTGGCGCTGTGGGGCATCTTGCCGCCGAAGATGCAGAGCATCTCGTGCGCCAGGCGGCGTGCGCGGAGCGCCTGGACGTAGTGCGCCGTCAGCGTCCGGTTGACCTCCGGCGAGAACCGGTAGTCCCCCTCGTGCCTCGGCACGAACGGGCCGAGCGCGCCGCGCCCGATGAACGCCTTGACCGCTTGGAGATCGTCATCCTCGCCGTCGTAGTCGGCGACGGCCGTCACGTCGACGAAATCCAGCGCCGCCAGGTGATAGAAGTGCAGGACGTGTGACTGGATGTAGTTGCACCCCAGGATCAGGTTCCGGAGCAGTCGGCCGTTGTCCGGGATTCTGTCGGCAACGCCGAACGCGTCGTCGAGCGCGAACGAGGAAGCGGTCGCGTGCGCGGTGGGGCACACGCCGCAGACCCGCTGGGTGATGCGCTGGGCGTCAAGCGGGTGCCGGCCCTTCAGGATGATCTCCCAGCCGCGGAAGAGGGTGCCGCTGCATCGGGCCTCCTTGACCTCGCCGCCGTCTACGACCACTTCGACCTTCAGGTGCCCCTCGATCCGGGTGAGCGGGTCGATGACGATCTTCTTCATTCACCTACTCCTTGGAGCTGACTGCAAAGCGTTTGAGTCGCTCCTCGCTGATTTTCTTGTACATCGGGTCGAAGCCGTCGGGGAAGAACGGCTCGACGCATCCGAGGCAGGGATTGCCGGCGCCGACGCACCAGTTCTGGCCGTCGTTCCATTGCCGCGTCGGGCAGTCGGCATAAGTCATCGGCCCCTTGCAGCCAAGCTCGTACAGGCAGCCGGGCTGGCCGGGGTGCTGGGCAAACTTGCCCGCGTCGAAGTCCGCCCGCCTCGGACAGTTCTCGTGGACCAGCTTGCCGTAGTACACAAGCGGGCGGCCCAGCTCGTCGAGGTCGTCCGGCCCGGGCAGGCCTCGGAGAAGAAGCCCGACCACCGTGCCGACAAACCAGTCGGGATGCGGAGGGCACCCGGGGATATTCACGACCGGCACATCGATGCCCGCTTCCTCGAGCACGCTCTGGACGCTCTTCGCCCCGCTCGGATTCGGCCTGCCGGATGGGATGCCGCCGAACGACGCGCACGTGCCGACCGCCAGGACCGCCAGCGCGTCCCTCGCCAGGTCCAGGGTCTTTTCGTGCATGCTCAGGTGTTTGCCGTCCAGCTCGCCCACGCCGCCGTACGCGCCGCCGTCCTTGGTTGGCACGGCCCCTTCGCAAATGAGCAGATACCCCTTCTGCGGCAAGCCGCCCAACAACACGTCGACCGCCGGCTCGCCAGAGCCCGCCATGATGGTGGGATGAAACCGCAAGTTCACGTGCTTGCCGGGAACCAGCTCGTCCACCAGGACGTTTCGGATGCTGGGGGCGACCGTGTTCAGCACGGACACCGAGCAGCCGGAACAGCCCGACATTTGGAGCCAAACCGCTGGGTATTCCTGTACGTCAATCACCTCAGGACCTCCTGGATAAGACGGCTCCTCCTCGGAGATTTGCCATTCTTGGCGCCACACGGTATTGTGGGAGCTCAAGTGCGGAACCGGTCTTGAGAGCTGGGCTGAGTGTGCCAGCCGCTTGAGACAGCGCCGTTTCCTCTCGTTGTCAAGACGCGTGAGAGCGCCAGCTTGGATTATATGGCTTGCTGTTCAGAACTCAACCACCAATCACCGGTTTTTTTGTCCCTGCCTCCCCGGGCGGCGATCATTGCTACTTCCATTCTACGGGCGGGCCGCGCTTGCACCAAAG
>CAZDHT010000311.1:0-5572 GCA_964505325.1 uncultured Planctomycetota bacterium
CCCGGTCGAGGCGAGCGCAGAGGAGGTGGAAAACCGATCCGCGTCCAAGCCCTAATAGCGGCGGCGGCGATGTGTTGCCTGTGCGGGCTCTGCCCGGTGGCGGAATACTACGTCTCACCACGAGGGTCCGACGCGAACCCGGGCACGCGAGAGAAACCCTGGCAGACCATCGGCAAGGCCAACGCCTCGCTCAAACCGGGGGATACGGTTCACGTCCTCACCGGAACGTACCACGAAGAGGTTCGCCCGAAGGCTTCCGGGACGGCGGACGGCGGGCGCATCACTTACCGGGCGCTGCGGGGCCACAAGGTCAACGCCCGAAGGGGCATCCAACTGAAGGCGAGGTCGTACGTCACCGTTGATGGAATCGACGTGATCGACCCGCCCAAAGCGTGGGGCAGCATGGACGAAGCCGATCACTGCATTGTCCAGAACAGCACGATGAAGGGCGGGACCGGCTGGACGGGGTTCGGCATGTCTGGCAGGTTCAGCAAGGCGAACAAGGCGCTCGCCGCAAGCCAATACAATGTGTTCCGCCGGAACAAGGTCTACGGCGAGACCCACAACGATTCCCTCAATCTGTGGTGGAACTCGCATCACAACCTCGTCGAGGACTGCCAGTTTGTCCAGGCCAAGCACATCCTGATCAGCCTCGCCGGGCACGGGACCGAGTCGCCGCTCAAGCCGCACCACAACGTCATACGCAACAACTTCCTCAAGAACACGATGCACACCGCGATGAAAACCAGCACGGGCGCCTACTCCAATCTGTTTGGCGGCAACTTCATCGCGGCGGCCGATGCGAACGGCCTCCAGCTCGCGTCGTCCCGAGAGATCATCCGCAACAACATCATCCTCAAGAGCGGCGCCAAGCGGCAGTGGACCGGCGCGTTCGGCCAGTACACCAATGTCTACAAGGGTAACTGGTTTGCCGGCTTCGCACCCGAAGGTCAGAACTCCAGGGTCCAGGACTGTCGCGTTTACAGCAACACGGCGGTAGGGAACCAGGGCTGTGCCGTCTTCTACTCGTATTCCCGCGAAGGCGCCCGCCAGGAACTCGTCGGCCGGGGCCTGAACGTGTACGTCAACAATATCATGTGGCGCAACGGCCTGAAGCGGAACGGCATCGAGGTCTACTACACCGGCGCCTCCTGGTCCTACTGCAACCGGATGAAGCGCCCGGACACCTACCACCACAATCTCATCGGCAGGCGCGGCTCGAACATCCTGGAGTTCCGGGGCCCGAAGACTCTGGAACAGGCGAGAAAGCTTGCCGGGATTTCGTTCGAGAACAACGTCCAGGGCGATCCCCTCTTCACCGGCGAGGAGAAAGAGGACTACCGCCTGCGGAAGGACAGCCGGTGCGTTGACGCCGGCCGCCCCTTGACCCGCGCGGCCGAGGACGGCGAAGGCACGACGCTCAAAGTGAAGGACGCCACCTTCTTCTGCGACGGGTGGGGGATTGTCGAGCCGGACACAATCCAGGTGGGCGAAGCTCGGGTGCGGATCAAGAAGATATCGGACCGGAACACGATCATCCTGGGGTCATCATTGAAGTGGAAGAAGGGGACGGGGGTGAGCCTTCCCTACGCGGGCAAGGCGCCGGACATCGGCGCGCGTGAGTCTGGAATGCCAGCCGCGAGAGAGACGGCCCGACCGCAGTTGAATGACCCGGCGAGGAAGAGGCGATGAGAAGATCGAGAGAAGTGTTGGCCGCGCTGGCGGTCCTGCTGGCGGTGCCCGCCGCGCTTCACGCCGCGGGCGTGATCTGGTGGGAGGCGGAGAGGCCGGCCGAGACGAACTTCCCGCAGCGCACCTGGTTCACGCCGAAGAACGCCGCCGAGAAGGACGTCCTTTCCGAGAGCGCGTGGATCAGCTCGGACGGCCAGCGCCGCGGCCCGGCGCTGTTTCTGAAGTACCGCGCCGATGTGCCGCAGGCCGGGTCGTATGCGTTCTGGACGCGGAAGTTCTGGAAGCATGGGCCGTTCCGGTGGCGCTTCGACGCAGGGCCGTGGCGCACCTGCGGCCGCGACGTCGCGCTGGCCGACAACGTCGAGCTGCGCAAGTTCGTGTGCGCGAACTGGGTGGCGCTGGGAAAGGTCAAGCTGGCGAAAGGCACGCGGACCCTTCACATCGAACTGCTCGCGAAGGAAGGTGAGAAGGCGACCTCTGCCTTCGATTGCTTCGCGCTGGCGCCCGGGCCCTTCACGCCGCGCGGAAAGCTGAAGCCGGGCGCCAAGCTCAACCGCGCGCCACCGGGCTGGTTCCCGTTTGAGCCCGATCCGGACACGTTCGGCAAGGCGGCCCTCGACCTCCGCGACCTCAACGAGAAGGAGGCCGGCGCACACGGCCACGTACGCGCGAAGGGGAACGACTTCATCCTGGGCTCGACCGGACAGACCGTCAGGTTCTGGGCGGTCAACACCGGCCCCAGCTCTATCACCACTGCCTTCCCCACCGCCGTCATCAAGATGGACCACGCCTCGGTGGATTACCTCGCCCGCAAGCTGGCGAAGGTCGGCGTGAACATGGTCCGCTTTCACGGCCCGATCTATGACCGGAAGTCGCGCGACCCGGCCGCAGTGGACAGGAACTTCCTCGATCACCTCCACTACTTCGTCGCGGCGATGAAGAAGCAGGGCATCTACACCAAGCTCTCGTTCTACTTCCCGCTGTGGTTCAACGTGCGGCCCGAGTACAAGGTGCGCGGCTGGAACGGAAAGGGAAAGCCGTTCGCCCTGCTCTTCTTCCATCCCGACATGCAGCGGATTTACAGGGCGTGGGCCAAGGCGCTGCTAACGAGCCGGAACCCCTACACCGGCCTCGCGCTCGGGCAGGAACCGGCTGTGGCCATCGTCGAGATCGTAAATGAGGACAACTATTTCTTCTGGACGTTCAAGCCGTACGGGACCATTCCGGCCGGGACGATGAGGTTCCTCGAGGCGGCGTATGGCGACTGGCTTAAGAACAAGTACGGTTCGCTAGCGAAAGCCCGCAACGCGTGGGGTAGCGGAAGGGGCGTTAAGGGCGACGACTTGGCGAGCGGGCGGGCCGGGCTGTATCCGGCCTGGAACATGACCCGTCGCGGCATGCCGAAGGGCGCGGCGCCGCAGCGCGTCAAGGACCAGGTCCGGTTCCTGACCGAGCACCTGCGCGGCTTCTTCGCCGACATGCGCGACTACTTCCGCAACGAACTCGGCGTCAAATGCCTCACCAGCGCGACCAACTGGAAGACGGCGGACGGCGTGCTGCTCGGCGCGCTCGACAAGCATGCGGACTCCGCGTGCGAGGTGATCGACCGGCACGGTTACTTCGGCGGCATGCACAAGGGCCCGAGGGCGGGGTTCAGCCTCAACAAGGGAGACCAGTACAAGGACCGATGCGCCCTGTTCTCGCCGGAGAACCTGCCGGTCGTCCAGGTGCAGTACGAGGGCCATCCGAACATCATCTCCGAGATCAACTGGCCGATGCCCAACCGGTTCCGAGCGGACATGCCGTTCCTGTGCGCGCTGTACGGCTCGCTCCAGGGTACGGACGGCTTCTTCCACTTCGCCGTCGGCACTGCGGACTGGGTGCCGCAGCATCCGAAGTTCTCGGTGTACACGCCGGTGACGCTCGGACAGTTCCCCGCGGCGGCGCTGATCTACCGCAAAGGCTACGTCACGCCTGGACCGGCCGTCGTGCGCGAAGCCGCGAAGCTGGCAGACCTGTACGAGTTGAAAGGCACGGCCACGTCGGAGCCGCAGAACCTGGACGACCTCCGCAAGGCAAACGTCCCCCCTGGCGGCGTGCTGAAGACGGACCGCGCCGGGGCGGTTGATCCGCTGGCGCATTGCGTGGGCCAGGTCGTGCGCCGCGTGTCGGACCAGCCTGGCCTGTCCGAGGTCAAGGACCTTTCGCCCTACGTGGACCGGCAGAAGAAAGTCGTCCGCAGCGCGACCGGACAGCTCATCTGGGATTACGGGGCTGCGCTGGTCACGTTCGACACGCCCTGCGCCCAGGGAGCGACGGGGTTTCTGAAGAAGGGCGGAGCGATCAGACTGGGTGACGTGACCATCCGGAGCGCCAACGAATACGGCTCCGTGGCGGTCGTTTCAATGGACGGCAAGCCGCTGAAGACCTCGAGCAGGCTCCTCATTCAGGTGATGACCGAAGATGCCAACTACGGATGGACGACGAGCGGCGGCGACGTGAAACGGATCGAGTCGCTCGGCGGGCCGCCCATCGTAGTAAGGAAGGTTGCAGGTTCCATCTCACTCCATCGCGCGGATTCCGGAACGTTGCGGGTTGCCGCTCTCGACTTCAACGGCCGTCGCAAGAGGACGCTCCCCGGGTCCGCGCGGCGCGTCGACCTGCTTGAGGATTACCTGTACTACGTGATTGAGAGGTAGGGCGGCAGACCGGGGCTTTCCGCCCGGACAACGCTCACCCCGAGTCGAACGGCGGCGGGCCCCGCCAGGAGCGCTGGCCTTCCGCGCCGTCTTTCACACGCCGCGCGGTGGCGAAACGCCCGCGGAAAACGGTGACTGGCACCAGCGGCAGCGGCGCGATCCGTCGCAGGCGGAGAGCGGAGACATGCCGTTCCGCTGGGACGGCTGGAGTTTGCTCTGCAAACTCCCGCGGCAACTTTGCTGCCGCCCTGTCAGCGCTTTTCTGTCCACCACGGATGCAGACGAACGCACACTGATGGAAAACTGTATCTGCGCGTGTTGATCCTGGGGACGCCGAAGCCGTCCGAACTCCGGT
The DNA here is from genome assembly GCA_964505325.1 of uncultured Planctomycetota bacterium. Lineage (GTDB taxonomy): Bacteria > Planctomycetota > PUPC01 > PUPC01 > PUPC01 > CAZDHT01. Next base: position 4,747 of record CAZDHT010000311.1, read on the forward strand.
CCATCCTGTTCATCCCGTCCAAGGGCTCTTCTCCGGTGTCTCCGCGGGCTCGGGCGGCGCAGCGCTCTTTGAAAGGCTGGTGTTGGGCGAGAGTCGGACTTGGCGCCGCCGCAGCCGAGGTATGCAGCGTCGGGCCGGGAGATTTTCGGCTTGCTCCGAGCGCGCGGCGGGACTATACTGTCGCGGGCCCGAAACGACGACCCGGACGGGGGAATGCGATGCCGGAACTGGAGAGCAAGAAGACGAGCGGCCTGACGGCGCTGGGGGTGCTGAGCGTCGTGCTGGGGGCGCTGTTCTTTATCGGCGCCGTGTGGGGGCTGCTCCACCCGCAGGTGCACCAGGTCACGGTGAAGCAGGTCAACGCCGTACAGATCCTGACCGGTTTCGGCCTGACGGGGGCGTATGCGGGCGCGGCCGTGAACCTGCTCCTCGCGGGCCTGCTGTTCGCGGCGGGGGTTGGGCTGCTGAAGCTCCGGAAGTGGGGTGCGAGGCTGGCCGTCTGGTATGCCGTGGCCCGGATCGCGTGGAGCGCCATCGCGGCGCTGCTGGCGATCATCGGGCCCCGTGCGAACGCGCCCGGACCCGACCAAGTGGCCCCGCAACATGCGGACGCGATGGCGCGCTTCCCGGCGATCAGTCTGACGCTCATCCTGGCCGGGTTCATCCTGTCGATTCTGTATGCCGTCGTCCTCCTCTGCCTGCTCTCGCGCCGGACATACAAGGACAACCTCACCTAAAGGCTCCAACGGAACAGGCTCCACGGGGCTTGCGGGACGGACCGAATCTTGCCGCGGCGCTGCGGACGTTCCAGGGAATCTGCTTGACA
>CAZDHT010000312.1:0-5559 GCA_964505325.1 uncultured Planctomycetota bacterium
CTGTGTTCGTTCTGCTGGCCGTGGTGCTCGCGTCGGTCATTCGCTCAAAGGCTTGGGGACCAGGAATGCGCGAGTTCCTCCAGCTAGGTGCGTACTTCGTTGGCGGATGGCTCGTGTTCGCAAACTGTATCACGACCCGGCGGCGCCTTCGGGCGGCCGTGGACCTGTTCAGCATTGTCGTTGCAGTCATCGTCGTCGTCGCTCTTTGCCAGTACAGGGGCGCGGTCAAGGGCAACGTGTTCGAGGTGGGCGGCTCGTTCGCTAATCGGAACGTACTCGGCGCGTTCCTGGCGATCTCGCTCCCGTTCGTATTCGGCCTGGCGCTCTACGAGAAACGTATCTGGCAGCGGTTCGCGCTCGCGCTGGCCGTGGCGCTGGGCGCGATGGTCACGCTCTCGGGCGGCGCGTTGATTGCGATTGCCGTCGCGCTGCTGTTTGTCGCCGCGGTGAAGTCGCAGAAGGTGCTGCTCGGCGTGTTGATCGCCGTCGCGCTGGCGCTCACGGTCCTGCCGGATACGCTGTATGTGCCCCGACATCCCGACATCGTGATCAGCTCAGTCAACCCGTACCTGAGCAACAACTTCCTCGACCGGCGCAAGGGCGAACCGGAACCGTACGAAGAGCCGGTGGTCGCGACGCGCTACAAGCGGTGGTACGCCGCCAGCCGGCGGATCCAGGACCCGGCGGTCTCGCTCCTCGGCGCCGGCCCCGGCAAATACAGTCAGACCGTCGCGGCGTACTACGGCAGCGTCGAGAAGCCCAGCGGCGACACCGACCACGTGCCCGGCTTCAACATCGAGGCAGACGAGCCCGACACGTTCAACATGTACCTCGTCACCTGTGTCGAGGCCGGACCGCTCGCGCTGGTCGCACTGATCTGGGTCGGGGTCTTGTTCCTCGGGCGAAACCTCCGCAATCACGGCAAGAGCGGCGATGAATTCGGAAAGGCGCTCGCCCTGGGGTCCGCCGGCGCGCTCGTCGGCGCCGCGTTGTGCGCGGTCTTCTCAAACATCCTCGTCCGCGGCGTGGCGATGCCCTTTATTTTCGTGGCTCTTTCTGGTATCTTGTGGGCGAAGCTCCCGGATTCTCGTGAGCCCGAGCAAAGCCGGTAGCTGCAAACGCGCATCGCCACACTCTTTTGCTGCAGGTGTCCGAAATGGTCCGAGTTGCTGTCACCGGCGCCTCCGGTCTGGTTGGCGAGTGTCTGATCCGCCTGCTCCTGGGGCACCCGGACGTCGAGGTGACCTATCTCGGCTCGCACAGTTCCGCGGGCCGCGACATCGCCGATGTGCTGCCCTCGCTGAAGGGTGAGCTTTCGCTTGGGTGTAAGCTGCCGGAACACGACGACATCGCCGCCGCGGCCGATGCCGCCATCCTGGCCCACAAGTCGGCCGAGTCGCTCAAGCTCACCCCCAGGCTGCTCGAGGCCGGGGTGAAGGTGATCGACATCGGGGGCGAGTTTCGCCTGAAGGATCCGGCGCTCTACGAGCAATGGTACGGCCAGAAGCACACGGCGCTCGACGTGCTGGGCGAGGCGGTGTACGGCCTGCCCGAGTACTACCGCGACGAGATCCGGGCGGCGCGGCTGGTCGCCAATCCCGGCTGCTACCCGACCGCGGTGATCCTGTCCCTCGCGCCGCTGCTCGCCGCCGGCCTGATCCTTCCGCGCGGGATCAGCGTCAGTTGCGCATCCGGCCTGACCGGCGCCGGCCGTACCAGCGGGGTGCTCTTCATCGACGGCAACGAAAACATGCGCGCCTACGCACTGGCCGGACACAAACACTGGCCCGAAATGGAACAGGAACTGGCCGCGCTCACCGGCGAGGCGGTACGACTCACCTTCGTGCCGCACATCGTCCCCATCAACCGCGGCATCCTGAGCACCATCTTCGCGCAGCCCTCCGGGGCGCCGAACCAGGATACGCTGCGCGGCGCACTCCTCGACAAGTACGCCGACGAGCCCTTCGTCCGTGTCCGCGACTGGGGCGGCGAAGTCTGCATGGCCAACGTGCGCGGCACCAACTACTGCGACGTCTCGGTCGACTACATCGAGGCGACCGGGGCCGTCATCGTGATGTCCGCCATCGATAACATGCTCAAAGGCGCCTGCACCCAGGCGATCCAGAACCTGAACCTGATGTTCGGGCTCGACGAAACGGCCGGGATCGGCGGAGTGAGGGGAAGCTGATGGGCGCGACGTACAAGGGCGCCGGCGTAGACATCGATGCCAACGATGCGTTCGTTGCCGCCATCCGCTCCGCCGTCGAGAGCACCCACGGGCCGGACGTCATCCCGGTCCCCGGCGGCTTTGCCGGCGAGATCGCCCTCAAGCCCCGGCAGTCGCTCTTTGCCAGGCGCTACAAGGACCCCGTGCTGGTGGCCTGCACGGACAGCGTCGGCACCAAGCTCAAGATCGCGTTCAAGACCGGCGTACACGGTACCGTCGGCTTCGACCTCGTCGCGATGAGTGTGAACGACCTCATCACGAACGGCGCCCGCCCGCTGCTGTTCCTCGATTACATCGCGTTCAGCGGCGTGTCCAACCAGATTCAGGTCGAGGCGGTGAAGGGCATTGCCAGGGCTTGCACCGAGGCCGGCTGCGCGCTGCTCGGTGGCGAACGCGCCGAGTTGCCCGGCTTCTACAAGAAGGGCGAATACGACCTGGTTGGCTTCGCCGTGGGGATCGTGGAGCGGTCCAAGCGGATCGACGGCCACAAGGTGATGCCCGGCGATGCGGTCGTCGGGATTGCGTCGAGCGGCCTCCACTCGAACGGCTATTCGCTGGCCCGCAAGGTGCTGCTCGAGGACGCGAAGCTCAAGCTCAACCAGCGGGTCGACGAGCTGGGATGCACGCTGGGCGAAGAGTTGCTCCGACCGACCCTCATCTACGCCAGGGCGATCCAGGCGCTGCTCAAATACTACAAGGTCAAGGCCGGCGTCAAGGCCATCGCGCACATCACGGGCGGCGGCATCGTCGAGAACCTGCCGCGTGTCTTGCCGAAGAACTGCTCCGCGCGCATCAGCAAGAGCGCCTGGCCGGTGCCACCGATCTTCGGCCTGATCCGGCGCCTCGGTAAGGTCGACGAGGCCGAGATGTACCGCGTGTTCAACATGGGCATCGGCATGGCCCTGGTCGTCCCGCCCACGTACGCACAGTCGGTCGTGCGGCAGCTCGCCAGGCGAAAGCACAGGGCGTACATCATCGGCCGGATCAAGCGCGGCCGGAACAAGGTCGAACTGGTCGACTGACCGGCGCGCATCACTTCAGGCAGCGAAATGGACTTGACGGTCAAGATCTGCGGGATTACGCGGGTGGAGGATGCGCTCGCGGCCGTGAACGCCGGGGCGGACATGATCGGGCTGAACTTCTGGCCGGAGACGCCGCGCTGCGTGCGGGCCGAGCGCGCGCGTGAGATCGCCGACGCCGTTCGCGGCCGGGTCGAAATCGTGGCCCTGTTTGTCGACGCTCCCAGAGACGAAATACTCCGGACGACGGACGAGATCGGCGCACGGACCGTCCAACTCCACGGGTCGGAGACGGCCGAGTTCGCGGCAAGCCTCGGCGGCTTGCGGGTGATCAAGGCGTTTCGCGTCGCGGGCGAAGCGGACCTCGAACGCCTCGGGGGCTTTCCCGCTTTCGCTTATTTGCTGGACGCGCGCGTCGAGGGCATGCACGGCGGGACGGGGCGGACGATCGACTGGAGCCTGGCGCGGAAGGCGGCCCAGCACGGGCGGATCCTGCTCGCCGGCGGTCTCACCCCGGAGAACGTGGCCGAAGCGGTCCGGGCGGCACGGCCGTGGGGCGTCGACACGGCCAGCGGCGTCGAGGAACGTCCCGGTGTCAAGGACAAGTTCAAGATGGAGCTTTTCGTCAGGAACGCGAAAGCTTGTGAGGTGGAGGACCGATGAATTCGAAGATGATGTTTGTGGCGCTGACGCTGATAATAGCCGTGGGAGCCGTGTGTGCCGCCCAGGACTTGGAGGCGAAGGGGAAGACCCTCACCCTGATGCACATCCAGGTCGCCGACGCGACGCGAACGGCGGTCGCGAACGCGGTCAAGCGCTTCGAGAAAGCCACCGGCGCCAACGTGACGGTCGAAGCGATAAAGAACGACCCGTTCAAGCAGAAGCTGAACGTCGCACTGCCGTCGAACAGTCCGCCGGACGTCTTTCACACCTGGGGCGGCGGGGTGTTTGCCGATTTCGTGAAGCGGGGGCTGGTCGCGCCGATCCCGGACGATTTCCCGGTGGGCGGGATCCGGCCCCAGGCGCTCGAGTTCTGCAAGGTCGACGGGAAGCTGTACGCGGTCCCGACCGACCTATCCATCGTCTGCTTCTGGTACCGGAAGAGCCTGTTCGCCAAGCACGGAATCGACCTACCGAAGACCTTCGGGGAATTGGTGCAGGCGTGCTTGAAGCTCGAGGGGGCGGGGCTGACCCCGATCGCGCTCGGCAATGTCGAGCACTGGCCGGGGGCGTTCTACTTCGACTACCTCGTGCTTCGGCTCGGCGGCGCGGCGGAGTACGTCACCAAGTCGAGCGCCGCGGGGCAGCCTGAGAAAACGCCCGCCACCCGCGTGGCGGCGAGGCTGACCCAAGCGCTCGTCGCGGCCGGCGCGTTTCCGGACGGGTTCAGCGGGCTCAATTACGGCCAATCGCGGGGCATACTGTTCAAGGGCGATGCAGCGATGACGCTGATGGGCACCTGGCTGCTATCTTATGCTATCTCCGACCGGCCGGAGGTGCTCGCCGACCTGGCTCTGTTCCCGTTCCCGGCGGTGGGCGGCGGCCCGGGCCCGCAGGCCCTTCTCGGGGGGACCAACGCCGCGTATGCGATCTCCGCCAAGTGCAAACACAAAGAGCTTGCTGGCAAGCTCGTCCAGTTCCTGACCGACGAGGCGGCTGCGACAGACTGGTCCGCGACCCGGATTCCGGCTCGGAAGATCGACATGCCCAATCCGCCGCCGGCGCTCACCGAGACTCTGAAGCTGATCGAAGGGACCTCACAAGTGCAGCTCTACTATGACCAGGCGCTGACTCCCGCCGCCGCCGCGAAGCACAAGCCCTACACGCAGTCGGTCTTCGTGCCCGAGCCGCCGCGGGCGTGGCCGAGGCTGTTGGTGGGCGTGATCGCCGTGCTGGTCCTGCTGTTCGTTGCCTTGGCGTTGAGGTCGTCGTTCAGGAGCGGGAGGTAAACTGCGGCTTAGCCCCGAAGCTCCTTTTTGGGCTTCTCGTCAACGGCCTTGTCGACGGCATCATCCACTTCGTCTTCCACATCTCTCAGTCCCTTCTTGAACTCGACCACCCCCTTGCCGATGCTGCGCATGACCGAAGGCAGGCGCGGCCCGAACAGCAGAAGCGCGACGATAAGGATGATGATCCATTCGGAGCCCCCCGGGAGTCCGAAAATCGCTAACATCTCAATCCCCTCCAGGAGGAGTGTTTTTCTGTGGCCGGCCCCCTCCAGGGCCTACATTGAGTCTACTGCCGCCCTGCGCGGCTGTCAAGCGTCTCTTCGGCGTTCGAAATGGCGGCTGCGCGGGGAATCGATGGAAGCCC
>CAZDHT010000313.1:0-5522 GCA_964505325.1 uncultured Planctomycetota bacterium
CGCCGCCCGCGGGATGGAAGATCAGAACCAGCTTGCCCACCGCCGACAGGTTCGGAACGCGCTGGTTGTACTGCCACTTGCTCGCCTCGGTCTTGAAGGTCGCCGCGTCCAGCCGGAACATCACGTGATCGCTCACGCCGGGACACACGGTGACCACCGGGCTCTCGGCATACTTCCAGCCGGGAAGCGTCAGCAGCGCCAGCGACAGGCCGCAATCGCCGCCGGCCTTGTTGTCGACGTCTATCACAACGGCCGCTTGCTTCGACAGGTCCGCCGGCCTCGCCGTCCGACGGCCGAGCACGATCTTCTTCTTCGGCCCCAGGGCGAACGCCGCCGCCATCGCCTGGTCCTTCGAGCCGGCCTTCGGCGTGACCCGCGTGACCTTGGCCGGGTCGCTCTCGGTCGCGTCCAGGCGCCACGAAAGCGCGCTGTCGAAACTGTCGAGCACCGTGATCTTCATCGCCGCGACGGCGGCCGCTTCCGCTCCAGCCGGACGGCCTCGCTCACGCAGCCGACCGATCCGATCAGCAGCACGACCACACACAGCCAGCCGAGTCTACGCATTGCCTGGTCCCTCGTGTTCGGCGGGGTTCCCGCCGGCCGGATCACTGTTGGCTAGATAGTAACCGCGCGCGGTGGCCAGATCAATGGTTCGGCGGCCCGAGTTTGATCTCGGCCATCGCCGGCAGGTCCACGAAGTGCGCGATCATCTTCGCCCGGCGGCCCTTCTTGTGCAACTCCAGCTTGCCCGGATAGAACAACACGCGGAACGCCCCCGCCCACGCCTCCACCGAATCCCCGGTCATGCTGTCCTTCACGGGGTACTTCCCGTCCACCCGCTCGGCCCGGCTCGGAACGTCGTGCTTCCGCTTGAGCGTCACGAACGCCCGCGAGACCGGCTTGCCGTCGTCGTCCGTCCACGTGCAGCGCATTCTGTCGCTGCCGAACGTCGCCTCGACCCTCCGTGCGGCGATCACGGGGTACGCGCCTGCGGGCAGTCGGAACAGCTCTTCGACCGCGCGGTCGAACTCGGCCTGCCGCTCCTTGCCCAGTCGCCTGAGCGCGCGCACGCGGTCGTTGAACGGTTTCCATATCTGGTCGCGGCGGTTCAGCACCTTCTGCTGCTCCGCCTCGTGCCGCCGGAGCCGCGCCAGCCGCTCGTCGGGGTCCTTCAGGTCCACCAGCTCGAGCAGCGTCTTGCAGATCTTGACCCGCGACTCGGCGCCGGGCACGCGCTTCTGGAACCCCGCCAGCCGATCAGGGCTGTAAGGCTGCTTCAAGAACTGGATGGCGGCGTTCGAAAGACTCACTTGGTGCTCCGCCTCCCTCGACGCCTCCTTGCTTTGTCGGAGGATATCCTCGTGCTCCCGGCCGGCCTCGAGGCTCCGCGCGATCAGCGCCCCCAGCCCCTCGACGCCCGGCTCCGCCAACTCGACCTTCGCCAGCCCATCGAGATCGACCAGCTCCTTCAGGATCCGCGCCGGCACGCCGGGGCCCAGCCACTCCTTCTTCCTCGGGGCGAACGACAACGCGGCCGGGCCGGCCCACCCCGTGGCGCCTCGCCACTGGCCCGGATAGACCCACGGCTTCCCCTTCACCGGCGCCGCCTCCTTGGGCAGGTGGTGCTCCTTCGCGAACCGCACGCTGACCGACGCCACGTCCCGGCCGGCCGCGTCCTTCCACCGGCACTTCACGCTCGCCGTGACGAAGGTGGCGGACACGTCGACCGCCTTGATCTCCGGATGCTCCTTCAGTTGCGCTCGAAAGAACGGCGCCATCGCCCGCCGCAGGCGGTGCTCGTCGGAACGGTGCTTCGCCCGCAGCGCGGACCGGCGCTGCGTGAACGGGGCTGTGATCTTCTCGCGGTCCGCGAGGGCCTGTTCGTTCCGCTTGCGCCAATGGGCGACCTGGTCGGCGCGGGCCTTGGGGTCCGCGATGCTCTCCCACTCGACCCAGCGCATCGTCCGCGCCAGATCCGCCTCGGCCCGCTCCAGGTCTGCCTTGTGCTCAGCGGCCGCCTCCGGGCGCGGCGGACGCTCCAGCGCGCCGATCACGTTCCCCAGGAACTCCAAGCGGCGCCTCTCCGCCCGGGTATTCTTGTATGCCTCGGCCTGGATCGCCTTGATCTCTTCGTGCAGGCGGAAGCTCTCCGCCACCCACTCCCCGACCGTCGCCGCCCGCGCGGATGCCGCCGCGCCTAGAAGGAGGACGAGGGCGATGCATGCCAAGACAACACAGGTCGTCCTACGCATATCTCCGGGCCTCCTAATCATTGGGTTGCGGTTCTGGGATCAGCTTCAGCTTCGCCCGGCGAAGGTTGTCGACTTGCACGCTCCCGCCGCCCGCGGGATGGAAGATCAGAACCAGCTTGCCCACCGCCGACAGGTTCGGGACGCGCTGGCTGTACCGCCACTTGCTCTCCTCGCTCTTGAAGTTCGGCAGGTCGAGCCGGAAGCCGACGTTCGGATTCTCGCCGGGCCAGACGACCTCCTTCGGGCTTTCGCAGTATTTCCAGCCCGGCATCGTCAGCAGGCCCAGTGAGACGGGGCAGCGCCCGGCCAGCCCGCTGCGCACGTCCACCACGAGCAGGCCCTCCTTCGAGAGGTCGCTCGGCGGGGTCAGGCGGCAACCGATGACGATCTTTTTTTTCTCGCCCAGCTTGAACTTGATGTCCATTGCGCGGTCCTTCGCGCCGGCCTTTGGCTCGGTCTGCCCGACCTCGGCCGGATCGCTCTGGCCCGCGTCGAGCCGCCATGCCAGCGTGCCGTCGAAGCTGTCGAGCACACTGACCTCCATGCCCGCGAGCGACTCCGAACGTTGGCGCTCGACCCGTTCACGTTCCCGCTGCATCCGCACCTGTTCGCTCACACAGCCGACGTGCAGCAGGACCAGCGAAGCCAACACCACAACGATCAGACTGATACGACCGATCCTATCCATGCTCTGCCCCTCCAACTTGTCACGGTTCGCTTCCGTCGTCAGTTCACACGTCCCTGGGCGAGCGTCGCACACGCTGTGCCCAACAGCCACGGCCTGCTGTCCGGGCTTTGGCTACTTCGGGAACACGACCTTCGCCAGGCGCAGGTTGTTGACCTGGATCCGCCCGTCGACGATGGGGTAGATCAGCAGGAGCACCTTCTGCACCCCCGACAGGTCGCCGGCGGGCCGGCTGTACTCCCATTTGCTCTCCTCGCTCTTGAACTTCGGCACGTCGAGCCGAAACACGACCGCGCTGTTCACCCCGGGCCGGACATACACCGGCGGGCCTTCCACGTACCTCTTGCCGGACATCGCCATCAGCCCCACCGCCATCAGGCAGCCCACCGGCAGCTTGCTGTCGATGTCCAGCAGGATCGCGTTGTACTTCGACAAGTCGTTCGGTTCTTTCAGGTCGCGGCCGACGACAACCTTCTTCGTCTCGCCGAGCTTGTATTGGATGTCCATCACCAGGTCCTTCTCGCCGCTCTTATGCGGCATCGCCTTGACCGCGGCCTCATCGCCCCAGTCCTCCTGGCGCGCCCACAGAAACTCCTTGTCGAAGTTGTCGAGGATGGTTGCCTCGACGTTGTCGAGGACGGTTGCCTCGACGGCCGGCGGCTTCGGGCGCGGCGTGGGCTGCACCGGGATGCTCGGAGCCTTCTTGATCTCGGGCGGCTGCTTGGCGGTGGTGAACAGCTTGCCGGCCTCCGGCCCTTCGCGGACTACGGGGCCGTTGCAGCCGGTGTGGACGAGAACGAGCGCGATGCACGCCAAAACAACACAGGTCGTCCTACGCATATCTCCGGGCCTCCTAATCATTGGGTTGCGGTTCTGCGATCAGCTTCAGCTTCGCCAGGCGAACGTTGTCGATTTGGATGCTCCCGCCGCGGATGGGGTAGATGAGCAATACGACCCTGCGGACCGCGGACAGGTTCGCGACACGCTGGTTGTACTTCCACTGGCCCTCTTCGGACTTGAAGTTCGGCTGGTCGAGCCGGAACACGACCTTCGGGTTCTTGCCGGGGCGGATGTACCGGGGCGGGGCCTCGAAGTACTTCCAGCCCGGCATGGTCACCACGCCGACGGAAACGCGGCAGCCCGCGGACAGCTTGCTGGTCACATCGACCATCAGCGCGTTGTGTTTCGAAAAATCCTTCTGCTCAAGCAGGTCGCGACCGACGGCGATCTTCTTCTTGTCGCCGAGCACAAACCGGATGGACATCTGCACGTTCTTCCCGCCGGCGCGGATCGGCGCGACCTCCGCCGCGTCGCCCCAGTCCTTCTCAAGAGCCCACAGGAATTCCTCATCGAAGTCCTCGAGGACCGAGATTTCCGCGGCCTCGACCGCCGCGCGCTGGTGGCGCTCCACGCGCTCCGCGTTCCTCCGCACCTCCTGCGCGATGTAGTCGACGTTCGCTGCGCCCGCCCCGGCCGGGTCGAGCCGGCTTCGCAGGAAGTACAGGGCGATGTTGATGCCCATCTGGACGGAGCCTTCCTGCATGTCGCGCGGCGACAGGTCCGTCAGCGAGGGCATCAGCGGCGCGGTGTTCGGATCGATCTCCAGGCCGTCGCCGTAATCGTTGCGTGTGTAGATGATCGCCGTGCGGCGGCCGACCTTCACCCCTTCCAGGTAGTCGCACCGATACTTGTCACCCGGCGGGACCTTGTAGCCCTTGAACCCCCTGGTGAGGTCGTAGCACGAGCTGAACACATTGTGGTCCGACGGCAGCTTCACGATCCGGCCGGCCGGCAGCAGCCGCTTGATCTCGCGGCGAACGGCGCGGTCGAACGTCGGGTCCAACTCCTGGGTGCTGTCGTTGATCCACAGCGACCCGCCGGCCCGGATGTACCGCCGCAGGGCGGCAAGCTCCGCGGCGGTCAGGCGGAAGTCCTTGTGTCCGGAGATGAAGACGAACGGCTGTCTGAGCAGCTTGGGGTCGGTGATGTCGATGGTCCGGTGTTCGGTGCTGAGCAGGATTCCGACGCGCCGCTCGAGCTGGTAGGCGAGGTTGGGCATGGCGGTCTTGTCGCAATCCCAGTCGCCGGAGTACCGGGCCAGCGCGAACGGTACGCTGCCGCCGGCGCGCTTCCTCACCGTGTCCAGGCCGGACGGGCGGGTGATCTGCGTCCGCGTCGGCGGAAGGTTGACGTCTCCAATGGGGCCTCGTCGGATCTCGGTCCGCGCCGTTCGGGTCGGTGTAATGCTCACGGGGGCGAGTTCGGGCGAAACCACGTCGGCGCGCGGGGCGGCCCTTAGGCGGTGTTCGAGCTGCGACGTGTGCACCGGCGCGGCGCCGCGCTCCGGCCCCCTCTCCAACTCCCGCCGGGCGACGGGCGCGCCGATGGCGGATGTGGGCTCATCGAGGGGCACCGAAAGTGGAACGCGCGGCGGGGCCCCGGTGACGGCCGCAAGAAGCAGCTCGCCCCGGTCCAGCCGGGTGTCGAGGTCTTTGGTCACCGGTGCGTTGCTGGCGGACGTGACGGGCGAGCCGGGGCCGGACAACGTCACCGGCGCCTTGACATCCGCGCCGCCGGTCCCGGTG